>JAJZKM010000019.1 GCA_021804085.1 bacterium
TTCATCATCTTCGAAGCATAACCCTTCAAGGCTCCTCCAATAAAGAGTTGTCCTGGTGTTTGACTAGCCATAAAAAGACTCCTGACTTTAATTAGTCGGAGTCCAATATGTTTCTGAACTTATGCACAAAAATATAAGAATAACTTTTGAGAGATTTTTTATTAGATATTCTGATCGCATTGAAGTTACTCTAGTCTTTGTCAGGTAGCTAGATGTTTATTTTTTTTGCTTTAGATGCCTAATTAACTTTTTTGTTGAACGCAATCGATTACATTCGTAAGCAAGTTAAAACTCCGAATGACGAGAGCGTGATGCAATGCTCAATTCGTGGCTAGAAAGGAAGCAGTTGCCGCACCTGCTTTGTACGACAATCATGACTCTTCACAGCATTGAAGTTTCAGTATATATCCTTCGATAACCTTTATGGAATTATAAACAAGTTGGTCACAGAAAATACATCAATCAGGCAAATTAATAGATCAGGATAGTAACGATGGCACAAGCACATGATTTATACGTGCAAAATCAGGATCGGATGTAAAGGTATAACGTAACGGCGCTCTAAAATTCCTAACGTCGTCTGACAGCATAAAGCTAAGGATGAGTAAGAATGATACACATAAAATACCTATCACACTCCCGCCGGTGAGATAGCAGGCAGGAATTGTTAAGTTAGTTGATAGATGGCTTGAGATAACTAATCGGATCTATAGTAAGTAATAGATTTATTCGCCAGACTCTAATTGCTTAATTTCGCTTATTGCACCACCAGTAATGCCTTGGAGATCGCCATACATACCTATAGTGTTGTCTATGACTGCGCGAATAGACTTTTCTTGTTTTGCCCAACGTAATTGAGCGGATCTTTTTTCCTTTTCAATTTCTTCCTGTAGTGTTCCGTAGTTCTCAACTATAGATTCGATACGATGCCTAAACTCTGGTCCTGTCAAAAACTGGAAAAGGACTTCCATCTTTTCATCTTTGTTTTTGGAATTATGATTTGCTGCGTGGACGCTAATGATTTGGGATCGCATTGCAGTTGCTAGCGCTAATGCCAACTTAGGCTTAACTACCCATACGCTACCATCAATATTTTTCATGTCACCGTATACTTCAGGTAGTTCCTTCGATACAATAATCCCGATATTCGCGCCTGCGCTTCGTATATCTTCTTTAAATTTAGCTACCCACGATGGTTGCCATGAGGCGTTTTTTGATTCCCAGAGCAAGATGCCGCATTTTTCAAGATGCTGATTAATGACGGTTTGGGTTATATCAGCGCCGCGTTGGCCTTTCTTTACCTCTGTTATATCATCAATCGAAAACTCTGCCCTTAGATCATTCTCAAGATTAAGTTCTAGTACCTCGCCCTGATTCTGCTGGGATCCTTGTTCAGCTTTACGTTGTGCATCGGCGAGCGCTTTTTGAGTATCATCAAGCTTTTTTTGCATCTCAAGCTGTTTTAGGCGGTGTTCCTCGTCGGCTGACTTTTTGACTTCTTTACGAATTTTGGCTTCTTCTTCGCTCAATTTCTTTTTAGCCTTAAGCTCAGCATCGTCCTTTGCTATACGCTCATTTCTTAATTCATCCATCATTTCTGACAATTGATCACGTAGTTTTTTGTTATCTTCTTTAGAAGATTCTGCGTCGTCTCGTAACTTTATAATTAGCAGTTCATGATCTTGAGAATCCTTCTTAGCTTTTCCTTCCAGCTCAACCTTTAACCGTTCTCGCTCAAGTTCAAGAGCCTGTTTATTCTTTTCTTCAGCCAAAGTTAGTTTCCCTTGTAATTGCTTTTCTGCAAGCTCTGCAGCCTGTGCCATTACTTTTGATATCTCGATCTCATGCTTTTTGTTTTCCTCGGCTATGATACGTGACTCAATATCTTTTGATAGAACATCATCTATATCTATTGTAGTTTTGCAACTAGGGCATTTTATTTGATTCATCTAAACCTCTTCTTGTCAGCTACATAAGAGCTTTTGTGTTTTAGCTCCAGTACCTAAACGTTTTATAACTTTATTTTAACCTAGATTTCTTGATTCATTGCGGTATCTTTGCTGTTTATGAAAAATTAATCAATCCGACAATTGTCGCAATACGTGGCCAGTTCCTTAAAGTAGTTAGATTCGTCGGGGCATAGGCAGTGTATGCTACTAGGCCAAACAGTTCACCAAATAAACCAATTTTTTCTAAACTATCTACGTTTTTTCAGCCAGGATAAACAACAAATATAGTGGTACCGTAGCTAAATGTTAGATAAATATGCCGCAAGCCAGTTTTTCTTATTACTTATAATAAAACCAATGTGCTTCTCGTGAAAAGCAGGAGATATTAAACTGAGCCAAGCGGCATCAAGTCCTGTCATAATAACGAGAGATGTCGTGAACGCGTAAAGGTAATCTCTCATAATTAAAGTAGTTAATAATCATCTGCGTCTTTCATAATATGAGTTCGTATAAAACCCAATATATATAAATAATCTATGAGCCTAAAGATTATTTAATAATCCCGTGAATCATATGCCCAGTGGAGAAGTGCTTGGCGTTGTCTTGGACGACACGATATATCTCCTGGGCTGCAATTATTTTGAAGTTGAGAAATATGGCGTTTCATATTATTCCATCTTTTTATCTGTCTAGCGTCTTCTTCGGATATACGGCGACCAAGATAGTAACGACAATACCATAAAAACCATCCTTTAGGGTCTTCTGGATTGATCCATCCTTTTGCTAACCAAATTTGAAGGGGTTGAGATGCGTTGACTTTGAACAGATTTAAGTTTTTATCAGGCAATCCGTCTTTTGCGAAATCTACGTTTTCAAACCAATCATGGGGAAATTCATTAGGTAGTTTTGTGAAATAATTACCACCGAATATTCCCAACTGTAGCATCTCTTTTGGAGTCAATTCGGGTTTAAAATCATGTGAGAAATTTTTGCCAATCTCTTCGCTTAAATAATACCTATAACCAGATTGATAATCTTCATTTACATTAATGTACTTTCTCATGGTGCTGTTATGGCTTTCCGATAATAGGGGATTTTTTGTTAAATCTATTATTTTCCAATACTTGTAGTACAGATTCAGCCACTTCCTCTCTGCTTACATACAATTTAGTTGGACCATTATCAAGTAATCTGAAAGGTTTAGGTTTTAGGTTCTGTAATTTAAGGACGCGAATAACTGTCCAGTTTAATCCGCTATCCTTAATGGCTTCAACATGATTTTTGCCATCTTCTACTCTATAGGGATCAATAATTCTAATAGTTAAATTTAAAATGTGGTCAATAATAGTAATTTTATCTCCTGGGAAACGGACTCCAGTCCCAGTTAAACTTACTAGTCTTTTTATTCCCAATTCTTTCATTACTTTAATTACACAGTTGATTGCCACAGTCTGAACATTGGGCTCAGATCCTTTAACATGACCGATAAAACTTGCGACAGCTTCTTGTCCGGATAACAAATTTCTAAGTTGATCCTCGTTTGTTGCATCGCACTCTATAATTTTTAAGTTAATATGAGGTTCCAAATGACTATTACCCCTGATACCGGCATTAATTATATGACCAGCTTTTAAAGCTTTCTTAACAAAAGCTTGCCCAGAGCGACCGTTGGCTGCAATAACTGCTATTTTCATATAAACGACTATACCATTACGGCAAGCAACACCAAAAAACTAAATAAATATTTCTAAAGAGTGCGTATATTCGACTATTGTCGAAGAAATATTTTGATGTTAATTATTGTTTATCTAAATAGATAATTGACTGCTTCAACTATGCCCAAAAAACACGGAATCCCTACAGTCTTAAGGATGAGCCCCGCAGCTTACGCTGCTAGCCTAATTTAGTAGACACAACCTGTCTAGAATTTGGGGAGGTTGACAGACTATCCGTGGAATAGAGAGGGACCATTACACAAAGACATTGTACGCATTAAAAATTGGCAATCAGTTAGCCTACTTTAATCTGTAAATAGCCATGCTAAAGATACGATAATAAGGTTAAATCAGAGCATGGTTAGCATCAAACATGCTAAAAGGGGTTAGCAAAAAATCTCTCGTATGCTTCAGTAACCGCTTTCATCTCTGCCAGTTCTTGTGATCGAGAATTACCTTAATCAATTACTTGCTTTGAGGTTATAGTCGCCTAGATATCTGAATCTATTTGACTTGATAAATACATAATTTATGACTTTTTTGCTAAGATGTGAGCATGATCGAGATAGATCGAGCTAGTCGGGCATTGTTTGAGGC
Source organism: bacterium (assembly GCA_021804085.1). Classification (GTDB taxonomy): domain Bacteria; phylum Patescibacteriota; class Saccharimonadia; order Saccharimonadales; family UBA4665; genus JAJZWH01. The sequence goes on from JAJZKM010000019.1 coordinate 4,262, forward strand.
TATTCAGCCTGAGGTTGATGAAGCATACAATAGACATATATCAAGAACTGGTCGCAAAACAATTTCGTTAGATCCTTATGCTTTGGTTCCACTTGAGAAATATGAATCTCTTCAGAATGAATACGAACTTCATGTGGCCAATTGGGCAGCTAGCGAAATTGATATTAGGCAGATTATAAAAGCTAACTTATTAGTTGATGCGGCCACAGAAGAGAATTTGCCTCATTATACTGCCCAGATAGAATCTGGATTTGAGTCCTGGCATGAATGGAACGGGCGTTGGACTGCTGAGGAGAGAAGCCATGGTGAAATAATGGTTAGGGATATAGAAGCTCGTAAAATTATGGATATGTCAGCTGAATGGCTTCCAGTAAGAGAGAAGAATTTGGCTACCGGTATACATCCCAAAGTGAACACTCCAGCAGATGGTATAGCCTATGTGGCAACCCAGGAATTTCTAACTAAAGTCGCTCATTTTCAATCAGCTAGACTAATGGATGATTCAGGTGCAAGAACTTTGAGAGCGCTTGGTAGTGATGAAGGGAGACATTATCAATTTTATGTTTCGGCTCTAAGGGCAATTGCTAGGGTCGATCCAGACATGGCCTTGGTGGCGATGCGACGACAACATGAAGGAGATAATTTTGATATGCCTGGGAAAAAAGGCATTATCGGATATACAGGTCTTGCTAAAACCATTGCTCTTAGTGGTGTTTTTGACGCGATAACCATACTAGAAGCTCAAAAAAAGACAATAGACGATTCCGGACTACTAGAAGTTGATCCGAAAACTGATGAGGGGAAGGCGGCTCAAGAATGGGCTCATGCAATTTCTAGTAAAGATGATCCTTCATGGATACGTAAACAAAAATTAATGGATCTACTGCGTCAACGTGCTGTCTGGAATATCAGTTCGACATTGCGACCTTTTATTCTTGGTCAGACTGTAAAAATTGAAGAAAATAGATTTATTCCAATTTAAAGGAAGCAACACCATCATCGTACTTATTATTCAAATATACGCTCATGCGCCATATGGCCGAGAATGGTAGTTTCTAACCTATTATTTAATATGATTTTTTAACCAAGTTGCAATTTGCGGAACATCTAGTTTGCCGGCTGCAATTTTTTACAGCGAAATCTACTATCTTACGATGATGTAGTGAGTGCGTGCAAAGATCTTGACGGGGATAATACCGTATGCTAATATGACAATATGCTAATTAGAACTACATTAAGAATAGATTCCAATTTAAAGAAAGCTGCTGAAGAGGAAGCTCTTAATGAAGATACTACCCTACAAGCAGTCTTTAATAGTGCATTAGAAGAGTACCTAAATAAAAAAGTAAAAATTAAAGCAGAGAATATTATTTTTAAGAGTCACGATTTAGGCGAACCCTTAGATAACCTGAGTCGAAAAGACTATTATCCTAGTTTGTAAAATCATGCCACAAGCCACTATTCTGATTGACTCAAATATTATTATCTATGCTATTAACAGAACCAGTCCAAAACACTCAAGTGCACAAAAATTTTTACAGGACAATATAGCAAATCTTGCTGTATCACAACAAAATATTCTTGAGTCCTTAAGAGTACTTACGCATCGTAAGTTCGAATATCCTATGGAAACTGAAGCTGCACTCGAAGCAGTTTCAGCTATAAGCGATAACTCAAAAGTGATAGGACCAAGCAAAGTAACTGAATATATATTTATGGATTTGTTAAAGAAGTACGGTGCTAGTGGCGATAAAATATTTGATATCTATCTTGTGTCAACGGCTTTGTCTTCAGACGTTAATTTAATTGCAACAGATAATATTAAAGATTTTGCACATATATCAGAAATTAAAACTATTAGCCCATTTGTCTGAACTTAGATTTGTGGTGGGAATGAGGGATTCGAACCCCACTATTTAGGAGAGAAAAAGCATTGACACAAATTATAATATACTTATAATTATATCTATGATTGAAACTCAGCAAAAAATTATACAAATAGGTTCTAGTCAAGGAGTTACCTTATCTAAAAAGGATCTCGCCAGACTCGGCGCAAGACGTGGTGATGTAGTTAATCTAAAAGTAGAACTTACTAGCGTCAATGACAAGCACGAAAAATTGATGGATGAGTATAATGCATTTGTGAGTAAGTACGGTCAGACTCTCAAGAATCTTGCAGATAAATGAAAACCAAGTATTTGAATTTAGAAGAGATTTTACGTCTTCATTTTCAAGTAATTGAGGATTTTGGAGGAAGTCACGGAGTAAGAGATGAAGACAGACTTAAGTCAGTCGTCAACTCCCCGAAACAAGTAGTATTTAGTGAAGAACAGTACCCGTCACTCTATGAAAAAGCCGCTGTTTATTTGAGAAATATTATAGGTGACCACCCTTTCACTGACGGCAATAAGCGTACAGCTATTACTGTTTGCGGCATCTTTCTGTCTAGAAATAGTATTATCATAAGCGCGAAACCAAAGGATTTAGAAGATTTTACAATAAAAGTTGCTACGGATCATTTAGGCATAGATAAAATAGCAGAGTGGCTTAGCAATAACTCTAAAACTATTTAATATTGACTGGCCATTATGTTTGGTGTATGAACAGTTTTGGTCAATTCGCAACACTGAACTAATAAATATATTTAAAAGTGGTACTGAGACATTCTTGATTGGATTCTGCCGCCTTAAGTCTAGACTTAAGTTGGTATCTGTGGATTTTTATTGTCTTTATTCTTTGAATAGCAAGCGTCTCAGTTGTAATCCTGCCACTAGTGCTCCATGATCGTAAAATTCACTACTCGCCAGAAGAATACAAGCAATCATAGCCAATAGTAATCGAACATTAAGCGACTGAGCTAGTAATAGGCTCTCGTTTGTTTTTACGGAGTCGCCAAACACAAAACTAGGGATTACGGACAGGTTTTTATGAGCAGTTGCATAGCTATATGCCGTTATAGGACTATTGACAGAGTTTAATCGTGTAGCTGTAATGTAATTACATGCAATCAACAATCATACAAATCGGAAATTCACGAGGTATACGTATTCCCAAAGTTATGCTCGAGGAGAGTGGACTCGAAAAAGACATAGAAATCAAAGTAACTCCTAGCGGTCTTAAGATCACGCCTATTAAAAAAACGAAGCGCAAGGTTAGCGAAACATTGGCATTGAGTCAAAACGTGCTTGCGAGAGAATGGGATACGCCAGAGGAAGATACCGCATGGGCAAATTTGTAGTCGGAGACGTTGTAGCAGTACCTTTCCCGTTTTCGGACTTGACAGGCAAGAAGCTTCGGCCCGCAGTAGTACTAGCGACAATAGAAGGTGATGACCTGATATTATGTCAAATAACATCCAAGTCATTTACTAGTGCAATAGCAATTAAGATATCTGAGGCAGATTTCTCTGAAGGCAGACTACCTATTACGAGTTATGTTCGTCCTGATAAATTATTCACAGCCGAATTTAGTATAATCCAAAAGCTTAAGGGAAGATTGAAGCCGCAGTTATTGTAAACAATACTTGCTACTACACGGGAGTTATTTACTCTCGAATAGTATGCTTAGGCCCAAGAAAGATTAAGAACTATTTAAGACTCATGGCTGAGCATGCCGGTCAGTAACCTTTAATAAGATGTAAAACGAGACAAATGACACATCTTTTTGTAGAATGTAGATTCTAGATTTATTGTTCTATAATAGTAATGTTGTAAACTTATAATTTTATTTATGTTCGAATAGTTATTACATATTTGTTAATAAAGA
>JAJZKM010000011.1 GCA_021804085.1 bacterium
ATCTTCATTTTGCATCATTTTTGGTATTATTACGGAAAACATTTATAAAAATTTGGAACTTTTATTTTTATAACCAAAAAATAAAATTAATACCTAGGACATTAACGATCTTAGTTCGCTAACGATCTCATCAAAATGATGCTTTGGATCGACTCCAATAAATTCTTTAACTATCTCTCCGTCGGGATTAATGATAAAGGTATTTCGCTCGATACCCATGTAGCTCTTTCCTAAGAATCGTAATTTTTTCCATGCTCCATACGCAGAGATAACTTCATGATCAGGATCAGAAAGTAAAGTAAAGTCTAGATGGTATTTTTCCGAGAATTTTTTATGCGACTCAGCACTGTCTCGACTTACACCAACTACTTCAACCCCCAAAGACTCTATCTCTGAGCGTCCGTCTCGAAATGAACATGCTTCCGCAGTACAGCCCGGAGTGTTATCCTTTGGATAAAAATACAGAACCAACCATTTTCCGCGATAATCTACTAAGGAGTGAGACTTACCGTTTTGATCTATTAAATTAAAATCGGGAGCTTTAGCCATTACTATATTATAGAGCTAGAGGTATATTTATGCACGCCTGTATTTATAGACTTAATTAAATAAGAATAGGAGTTAAAATGAAGGATAAGCAAAAGTGGTTTAAGATATATGTAAGCATCATGTTAACTGGTGGCTTAATCCTATTGATTATAATAGTTGCACTATTAATTTACGGGGGACTAAAAATTAAGCACGAAACTCATGTTGTCGATAAACAAATTAACAGTTTAAATTCACAAATTAAATTTATAAACAATAATTTAGTAAAAATAGATAATCAACTTCAATTAGATAAATCAATAAGTCCAATTTTGCCTTAATACAAAACTTGTCCTAAACTATATAAAGAATACTAATTCAGTGAATATTTCCGTTTGTAGTTGAAACATAAATAAGGCAAAAGCGCTAAAGTTGATAGACTATGGCTATAAGTAAAATCATTAGGCACGTTGAACGAACCAGCCCGAATTATAAATGGATTGCACTTTCTAATACAACACTTGGGATACTAATGGCGTCTCTCAACGCTACTAGTCTTATTATTGCTTTACCGGTAATCTTTAGAGGTTTAAAAATCAATCCTCTAGATGCTTCTAGCTTCAGCTATCTTCTTTGGATCTTACTTGGTTACATGCTCGTTACAGCCATTCTAGTAGTCTCGTTGGGAAGACTAGGGGATATGTTTGGTCGCGTAAAGATGTATAACATCGGTTTCATTGTATTTGCCATTGGAGCGCTCTTAGCTGGTTTTACTTGGAGCCATGGGCCTGCAGGAGCCTTGGAATTAATTTTCTTCCGAATGGTACAGGCAATAGGTGGAGCATTATTAATGGCTAATTCGGCAGCAATTTTGACAGATGCATTTCCCGAGAATCAAAGAGGCATGGCCCTAGGAATTAATCAAATTGCGGCACTTGCTGGATCATTTATTGGTATTTTAGTAGGTGGATTTCTAGCTCAATTCTCATGGCGATATGTTTTCTTATTTAACGTTCCAATCGGCATCATAGGTGTTATCTGGTCTTACATTGCTCTTAAAGAGATTGATGTTTTCCATCCTGCAAAAATTGATATTATTGGCAACATTACGTTTGCAGTCGGTCTTGGACTACTACTTATCGGGATAACCTACGGCATCAAACCTTATGGCACCTCTAGTATGGGTTGGAATAGTCCATTAGTACTTTCTCTGATGATTGCAGGAATACTAATACTTATTGCCTTCGTAATAATTGAACATAAAGTTAAACAACCTATGTTTGACCTAACTCTATTTAAAATCCGAGCTTTTACGGCAGGCAACATTGCAGGCCTATTGTCGGCAATGGGAAGAGGTGGTCTGCAGTTCATGCTTATAATGTGGCTACAAGGTATTTGGTTGCCCTTACACGGATACGCTTTTACACAAACGCCTCTTTGGGCAGGTATTTATATGCTGCCAACGACAATAGGCTTTTTGGTCGCTGGTCCTCTTTCTGGCTATTTTTCGGATAAATATGGTGCTCGTCCGTTTGCGACAGGAGGCATGATTATTGCCGCCGTTAGTTTCGCTTTGATGATGATGTTACCAGTAAATTTCCCTTATTATTTATTTGCCCTAATTTTGCTTTTAAATGGCCTGGCATTTGGAATGTTTTCCTCACCAAACACCGCCGGAATAATGAATTCTGTGCCTGCCCGCTACAGGGGGGTAGCGTCAGGCATGAGGGCTACTTTTATGAACGTTGGCATGCCACTTTCGATAGGAATATTCTTTACACTTATGATTGTTGGTTTAAATGCAACCGTGCCAGGCAGTATTTATCAAGGATTAGTAGTGCATGGAGTACCTGCTCATCTAGCCCTAAGTCTTTCACATCTACCCGCCATAAGTTATCTGTTTGCTGCTTTTCTAGGATATAATCCACTAAAAACATTACTGGGCAAAAAAACTTTAAGCCTCCTCAAGCCAAGTGCCGCGTCAAAACTTACTTCAAAAGATTATTTTCCAAAGCTTATTGCCGCACCCTTTAAGCACGGTCTGATTGTGGTTCTAACTTTTGCTATAGTCACTTGTTTAATAGCCGCTTATGCATCTTGGCTCCGAGGTTCAAAATACATTCATAAAGAAGTCTAATTGCAACCAACTCTAGTCCATCAAGTAGCACATTATTTATATTTTCAATCCTGTCATATTCCTAACCGCCAATAGCCCAGCACAGTGGTTATTATTCTAATAATAGATTAGGGAACATGGAGATACATATTATGAAAAATATAAAATACGAGAATGTGGTTACCACCGGAATTATAGTCGGTTCCGTGATCGGATTAGTAGCCGATCTCATGTTAGCGCCAAAAAGCAAAAAAGATTTTAGATATGATATATCTGAGGTAAAGTTATGATAGTTATTGAAAAATAGTTCTATGAATTTCTTAGCTATTTTGCATCCTCAAAAAACTAAGCCGATGTGCGTCTCTTGCGCCAACCATAATGAAATATTGTACTGATGACTGTTACTATCCCAAATCCAACAAAAGCCACGTTACCAGGTCCGGTATTGGTAAGCTGACCACTACTAGGTGTCACAGATAAACCGGTAGCTTTATTTGATGCCGCTCCAATTGAACCGGTCGACAAATTGGTTTGATTATAACTATTCGAGGAGTTATTGGTTTTCTTTTGGCGAACAGGACTAGCTAGATGACTCTCGTTAGTTGTAGTTTTAGTTTTGTGCAATAAATTAGAACTTGAGCCTGAAGTTAAATTGTATACTCCGTATGCAACCCCTCCAAGGACCAACAACATCAGTATTGCCACTGAGACAATCCTATTAATAGCCCAACGTCTCGGTGCTGTAAGATCGTTTAATTGCTTCATATAGCTAACTCCTACAGTAATTGAAATAATTACCATATTATTATATAGCACTTCATCAATTTTTAAAAGCTGGTACAAGTGTCAAAAATGAAGCAATTTGAGATATTAGATTTTAGCAAATTTGCACTTATATAGTTACATAAGGTGCAATAAAGGTCTTTGCGACATTAATCGGTATTGCGAAACCAAGATTTTGCCCCGAAGAAGAAGTTGCAGTATCTATTCCAATAACTTCACCAGTAGATAGAGAAATTAACGGGCCGCCAGAATTACCAAGATTAATAGCTGCATCTGTCTGCAGTAGACCACTAAGAGACTCGCTACCTGTAGCATTACTAGAATCTTGGGCAGTAATTGACCGATTGAGCGCTGAGATTATACCGTTAGTTACAGTATTCTGAAATTGTCCCAGAGCATTACCTATTGCAATAACGGAATCACCCACAGCAACCGTATTGGAGTCTCCCAACTTAACGGTTTGTAGTCCACTGGCATTAATTTTAATCAATGCCAGGTCGTTGGTGGGATCATTAGCCACCACCTTACCTTTGTACTGCGCTTGATTATTCAGAGTTACAGTCAAGCCCTGAGAACCCTGAGGAACTACATGATTATTGGTCAATATATAGCCATTAGAAGTAAGTATCATCCCAGTACCTTCACCTTCGGATGTTATCGGCCCACCGAAAAAACTATAAGTAGTAGTTTGAGTAGATATTGCCACCACCGCATTAGCATATTCCTGCACCAACTGTGGTATGGTTGTTTCGGTGCTCGACGCTTCGACTATCTTCGTGGAGGCGCCCAAATTGTGAATTACCGTATTACCGTAGGGATATCGTCCCTGATATATATAAGACCCAATAGCACCGCCACCTACACCTATAGCAAGAATCAAAATTCCAATGGCTAGCTGTTTAATTCTCTTTTTCATCACTTAATTCTATCCTGTATTTTTAAGAAAAAGCTTAAATAATAAACCTTTAAAATAACCTATTTTTTGGTCTTAAATATTATCTCTCAAAACGTATGTTTTATCACTTAACATTGTCGTTGGAAGCAAGGTATAATCAAAGCAGGAAGGCATTACTACGGTCCCTGCTTTTACCTATATAACTTTTGTGATCCCCTTAAAATAAAAGGGCTCATTATAGAATCCATTCGGTCTCTTAAAATCTCGAACTCATGGTCTTGTGCGAGATTTGTCGAAAAGATGACTCGTTGATTAATTTTATCCTTTATATAAGACCATTAAATCTTTTAATAATTCTTAGGGTTCTAAAAGAAAGTAGGGCAGTATGCGCGAGCAAATAGGCGAAGAGGTGAGTGTTGTTATGATCTATAGTTCCGTAAAACATTTAGCCCTGCCACATATCGTACGTTGGCAGAATCGTGACTACAGAGTTGGCAAAATAGGTTATCATCACACAATTAGTAAAGGTAAAACTTTGTATCATATTTTTGAGCTTGTAGACGACGATAGTACTATGTGGTTTAGACTCAACTTCAACACGGCTAACCTCCATTGGAAACTAGAAGCCATCAGCGACGGACTACCCGCATAATTATGTCGGCATCTTTTATGGATTTGGGGTTAAATAACAACCGTCCACTAGTAATGCACGTCGACTTAAATTCGTGTTTCGCGATGATTGAACAGCAAGCCAATCCATTACTCAGAAATCGGCCGGTAGGAGTAGCCGCTTACGACACGCCAAGAGGCATTATTCTTGCTGCTAGTTACGAAGCGAAAGCGATAGGAATTAAGACGGGCATGACCGTTAGTGCTGGGCGCTTACTTTGCCCAGATATAATCATCCTTACGCCCGACCCAGATAAATACTTCGATGCCCATCAGCGCTTTAGGCGAATACTTGAAAAATACACCGACGATCTAACTGCGAAAAGTATTGATGAGTTTGTTATCAACTTCACCGGTTCTGAAGCACTACGCAAGAACCTTGATCTCCAATGTGTTGGCAAAAAAATTAAACAAGACATAAAAGAGCAGCTAGGTGATTACATTACGGTCAACATAGGAATCGGCCCTAATCGCTTTTTAGCGAAGCTAGCCGCAGGCCTACATAAACCTGATGGAATGGACAAGATTACTGCTGAAAATATTAGAAACACCTACTCAACATTAGACTTAATTGATCTACCAGGTATAAACACCCGCTATAACACCAGACTTAACTTAGCCGGTATTTATACTCCTCTTGAATTTCTTGACGCACCACTCTATAAGCTAAAGAACGAAGTGTTTTTAGGAGTTAATGGATTCTATTGGTTTTTACGCTTAAGAGGTCATGAGATTGACTCAATTAAATTTAACCGCAAAAGTTTTGGCCAACAATATGCACTCGGACAAAAAACTACCGACCGTGAAACCATTAGCCGCTTACTAATGAAGTTGTGTGAAAAAACTGGGCGCCGGTTACGACATAATAACTACCAGGCATGGGGCATTCAACTATGGCTAACCTTTGCCGATCACAATTATTGGTCGAAACGTCGAAAGCTTTCTGTGCCACTTTTTGCTACACAAGATATTTATCGTGCTGCCCAAGCGCTACTTTCCACAGTATCATTAGACGAAAAGGTTACTAACCTAGGAGTTAGCGTTTATGGCCTAGTTTCAATCACGCCGCTACAACTAGGTTTGTTTGATGAACAATTCAATCATTTATCCCTAGCCCTGGCTTCCGATCAAATTAATAATCGCTATGGCGAGTTTACGCTAATTCCAGCATTAATGGCCAATATGGACGACGTTATCATTAAGCGCGTAGCATTCAATAGCACGAATAATTAACTAAAAACAGAAGACTAAAACTAGACAAAACCTACATTTTAAGAAGATACTTCTTGAACAGCTAAACGGCAAACCCATAGTCTTAAATAGAAATACAGAGTTATTTTTTTGAAGAATTAAAATTAAAAACTTTATTAATAGTTAAAGGCAAGCGACAAACGACATCGAAATCAATATTATTGATAGAATATTGAGCCATATAAACTGGCCCTCCAGTAACTGATTTAGTTCGACAATAATTAGCAACCCCATTAAGTTTTTGTGAACCGGTACCTAACCATAACGGTAAACCCAATTGCCAGTTACCAACAAGCTCATGCCACAGATTCGGAGCAGTATAAATGCCCACACCAACAGGGAATAGTAGTCCGTGCAAAGCATATATCATGCCTTCTATATCGGCTCTGTTGGCATTTTTATTAACTGTCCAACTATTAATAGTTTCGACATCGATCCACCAAAATCGCGCATGCAAACCGTCTAGACTGGCCTGATGAATTGAATACTGAGCTGCCTCATATCCATAATTAAATGAATAACATTTTAGCGCAAAAATACCGCTATACCGACCACAAATCAAAGGGTACTTTCCGATTTCTCGTATTTTAGGGTAACCAGGATTACCACTATTTACATACAAAGAATATTTAAGAACCTGTGCAGCTTCATTCGCTGCACAGGGATTAGAATGAAAATCCAAACCACCATTAATTCCAATGACAGCATTACTAAACGTTAAATTTGGTAAATCTTGGCAGTTTGGCCAAGACAAATCCACAGTCGCATTAACATTAATTGGATTCGGGTAAGAAACGATTAAAAGAAATAGTATTAAAACACAAGCAAATAACCAAATACACCCCTGTATCAAATCTAAAAATCGTAGATTCATACTTCCTAAGTATACATGCGTGATAAATACATTTCATTTTTGATATAGAATAGATAGATGTCGAATTCACAATTTATCGAACTAAAACCTAAAATAGTACTTGGGGTAGCAGCCCATCCGGATGATCTAGATTTCGGAGCCTCGGCAAGTATGGCACGCTTTGCTGCTGATGGTGCTGATGTTTATTATCTTATTTTAACTGATGGCGGCAAAGGTTCGAGCGATAGAAATATCTCAACCTCTCAATTAATTCAAATTCGTCGGCAAGAACAACGCCAAGCTTTAAAAACAATCAACGGTAAAGGAGTTACATTTCTAGATTATCCGGATTCAGAACTTGAAATAACTCTTAATCTAAAAAAAGACATTGTTCGTGAAATAAGAAAAATTAAACCCGACGTAGTAATAACAAACGACCCAACAGTTATCTATTCTAAAACCAGAGGCTTCATTAATCACACCGACCACCGTGCAGCCGGCCAGGCCACTATTGATGCAGTTTTTCCTTTAGCACGAGATCATTTAGCTTTTCCAGACCTACTATTAGAAGGGCTAGAGCCTCACAAAGTTAGCACTTTACTCCTGACCAATTTTGAGGAACAAAACTTTTTCGTTAATGTTAGCGACACACTAGATAAAAAGTGGCAGGCTCTAGCAGCTCACGCCAGTCAAATAAGTGACATGGAAGCAGTGAAAACGCGTTTTACTGCAATAGCTGCGGCTGCTGGCAATGAATGTGGTTATCATTATGCAGAAGGATTTATCCGTCTTGATCTAATGTAGATCATAACCTCTCGGCCAAGTACGTTACCAAACTCAAAAATAAAAAATAATGCCAATAATATTTTCTTTGTTAACTAAAATTCATGTTTGACTTTTTTACTGCGAAACCCGAAACCATAGCTTGTTCATAAAATTTAGTTACTTATGCATTGTAAAAAAATTCCATCTGTTAACAAAGGTATTGCATTTATCTCGTCTCTATGTAAAGATTATGCCACGCTAGAAGAAGCTGCTAGTAAATCTCTTAATTAGAGAAGTTCTAGTTTTAAATATTAATATAATGTTTCGTCCCAAGAGGTGCAGCTAAGTGTTTCAAACGACTTACCTCAATACGAAGAAAGAGGTAATAAGTTAGTTATGGCAAATAAATTATTTGTCAGGTCAATCGCCTGGTCGGTAACTGATGACGACTTAGCTAAATTTTTTAGCGGTGTCGGAACAGTAGTTTCTGCAAAAGTAATCACAGATCGTGACACAAATCGTAGCAAAGGTTATGGTTTTGTAGAAATGAGCAGCGACGAAGAGGCTAAAGCAGCAATCGAACAGCTTAACGACAAAGATCTCAACGGTAGACCAATCGCAGTTAGCGAAGCGCGCCCAAAAGTAGAGTCTTAAGTTAAGACTATTAAGTCTAAAGACACTCCTTAAATAAAATTAAGGGGTGTCTTTTTGATTTTAAAAAATGAAATAGATTTATTGTTATACAATATATACGCATGCAAATATATAAAATTGGAGCTCCGAAAACTGCCATAGATGCTCTTAGTGACAAACTAATTAGTGCACTACGTTTGGGCCCAACGCTTTGGTTTGTCTCTGGTGGCACTAACATACCACTAAGCGTATCTGCTATGCGACAAATTGATACAGAATTAACCCCTAATCTTACCATTGCTCTGGCGGACGAACGATTTGTGCCCTACGATGATCCATCTTCAAATCTTAAACAACTAAAAGACGCAGGATTTGATTCAAAAAAAGGCAAAATAATAGAAGTCTTAAAAGAACAACCGAAAAGTCTAGAAAATACGTTAGAAGATTATCAAAGGGTGATTGAAACAATTATGCGCGATTCTAAAAGTATAATTGGACAATTCGGCATGGGAATCGATGGTCACATTGCTGGAATATTACCATACTCTTTGGCAGCTAATACAACAGATGATCTTTTTACCGCCTACGTTTCAGATCCATATACTCGAATAACCATAACCTTTAATGGAATAAAACGAATCAATACAGTATTTTTAATCGCGCTAGGTAAAAATAAATTTACATCCCTGGAAAACCTGATTAATCACGACTTATCACTAAACGAGCAACCAGCTCAAATTATTAAACAGATAAGTGAAGCTTATTTATATAACGATCAAATGGAGGACAATTAATGAAAATTGCAATACACGGATTGGGCAGAATGGGCATGCAGATCGCCCATAAACTAGCCGACGATGGAAATATGGTTATTGCTCACAACCGATCTCTAGACAAAGTCGAGGAAGCAGTTGGCTTCGGTGCGATTCGTACAAAAACTAAAGAAGAGGTAATTTCTATATTCGAATCAGAGCCTGTCATTATATGGATGATGCTACCGTCAGCTGTAGTTGATTCACAAGCTGACGAATGGATGAACATTTTACCCAAAGGAAGCATATTAATTGATGGAGGTAATTCAGATTTCCGTTTAACAAAAATACTAAACAAAAAGGTTAGTGAAAAAGGATTTAATTTTCTAGATATTGGAGTCAGTGGGGGTGTATGGGGTTATAAGAACGGCTTCTCAATGATGGCCGGTGGTGATAATGTTGAATATTTCAAGATTATCGAGCCTGCTCTGAAAAGTTTAGCAAAGCCCGAAGGAGCTTATGCCTATTTTGGACCGAGCGGAAGTGGTCACTTTGTTAAAATGGTACATAACGCTATTGAATATGGCATGATGGAAAGCTTAGCCGAAGGCTATCGTATGCTCAAAGATGGTCCTTACAAAAACCTAAATCTTAGTGACGCTGGAGAAGTTTGGCAACATCACAGCGTTATTACCTCATGGTTGAATGAACTCTGTCTAGACGGTTTAAGAGAAAATCCTGAACTTGAAGGAGTTACTGGTTATGTTGCAGAAAACGGTGAAGCTAGATGGACAATTGAAACAGCTGATCAACTTGGAATACCCTTACCGGCAATAAAAGCTGCACTTGATGTTAGAGTTGCATCACAAAACGGTGAAGTAAGCTTTGCAACTAAATTACTATCAGAAATGCGTAACCGTTTCGGTGGTCACGCCTTAAACAGGAATGATTAATATGGAAGAAAAACCTCAACTCGAACCATCTATATTAACTATTTTTGGCATCACTGGAGACTTAGCTAAGCGCAAAATTCTCCCGTCACTGTACTACCTTTGTAAAGATAATTTACTTCCCGACGGAACAAAAGTAATCGGTATCAGTCGAAGAGAATTAGATGTCGACGAAATTATTAATACAGTTAGATCATGTATTGTTGAGGAAGGTAACGTTTGCGAACCTGAAGTAATTAACAGATTAAAATCATGGATAACCACATTTAAGCTTGACCTTACAAATGATGACGATTACGCCAAATTAAGTGATTACTTAGATGAGCTTGAGGAAAAGGCCGGAGTCTGCCTAGACCGCATTTTTTACCTGGCAATTCCTCCCCAAGTGTACAGCGAAATTATCAAATTTCTTGGAAAACACAAACTTAACGATAGTTGTCGACACGGTAATGCTAAAACTAAACTTATGATCGAAAAGCCTTTTGGCTTTGACGTTACAAGTGCTGAGCAACTAATATCTGATACCGAAAAGGTCTTTTCTGAATCACAAATATATCGGGTGGACCACTACTTAGCCAAAGAAACCGCACAAAACATTATCAGATTTAGACAACACAATCCTCTTTTTACCAATAACTGGAACGGGAAACACATTAAACACATTCATGTTATCTCCAAAGAAAAAATCGGAATTGAGAATCGTGTCAGTTTTTATGAACAAGTAGGTGCCATGCGTGATCTTATTCAAAATCATTTAATGCAGTTAATGTCTTTAGCTGCACTTAACGTACCTGACGGATTAACGCCAAAAGAAGTCCATACTGCAAAATTCGATTTTTTGTCAACACTTATTGTTCCAAGTTCAATTAAGGACATCACCAAACAGGCTATTCGAGGACAGTATATAGGCTACAAAGAAGAAGTAAAAAATCCACATAGTAAAACTGAAACTTTTGCATCACTAATACTTCACTCATCTGATCCTAGATGGGAAGGTTGCAGTTTCCAGTTAACAACTGGCAAAGCCCTAGATGAGAAACTTACAGCTATTTTAATTTATTTCGGACAAGAAAATTCAAATGTACTCAGTTTCCGTATTTATCCTGACGAAGGAATAGACATTGAACTCGTAATTGAGCGTCCTGGCTTTAGCCATGAACTCGATAGGATTAAAATGAATTTTAGCTATGACCAGCACCCGTCAGATACGGTAAGGCCTAATACCTCCTATGAAAGGGTTTTAGTAGACGCTATTCGTGGTGACAAACTACTATTTGCTAGTAAGGATGAGGTGATTGCCTCATGGCGAATACTAGAGCCAGTACTTAAATACTGGCAACAAGAAAGCGACGACTTAATCATGTATCCAACAGGGAGTAAAGGACCCGATACATCTTATCTATAAGAAACGATTTGATGATACACTATAGTGAGATCAGCTTAAAAATTAGCTTATATGACCATATATGATTATTGATATTGTTATTCTATTGTTATTGATTAGTGCTGTGATAAGGGGCAGGGAAATCGGCTTTGTCCAACAAGCGTTATCTACAGTAGGTTTTTTTGGCGGTTTGTTGATTGGCGTTCTGCTTGAGCCGCAAACTGTAAAACTAGTACACACTCAACTTAGTCGTTCAGTTGTCACCCTAGCTACAACATTGGGCTGTGCATTTATTTTCCTCGCTTTCGGCGAATATATAGGTGTTATGTTAAAAAAGCACGTAGCACATGCCAATCTCAACCGTTATGACAACCTACTGGGATCAGTCGTTTCCGTCATATCGGTTTTAATCGGCGTATGGTTGGGAGCTGCAGTTTTGCGTAGTCTACCTTACGTCGGATTTCAAAACGAATTAAAATCATCACGTATAGTGGAAGGTTTGTATCGCAGTCTACCACCAGCTCCTAACGTCATAGCTGATTTAGGACATCTTGTCGATCCTAATGGCTTTCCACGTGTTTTTAACGGTCTAGAGCCTTCACCCCCAGGATCAGTCAAACTACCATCTTCAGAGGAATTAGCACACGCCGTAAGTATCGATCAAGCATCAGTAGTGAAGCTTGTCGGGGAAGGTTGCGGAGGTATCGTGGAAGGATCAGGTTTCGTGGTTAAACCAGGCATAGTTGCTACCAATGCCCATGTTGTAGCCGGTATTTCCCACTCTTACATTGAAGACATAAACGGCAACCATCCAGCGTCAGTAATATATTTCAATCCAAACCTAGATTTTGCATTACTAAGAGTAAATAACCTCGCGGGATTACCATTAAAAATATCCAGTCCTGATGTTGCGAACGATACTCCCGGTGCAGTACTCGGTTATCCTGGAGGAAATGGTTTCAAGGTTGAGAAAGCCGAAGTACTTCAAGAATTTGAAGCTACTGGTAGTAATATTTACGATCAAGGATCTACTAACCGTCAAATATATGAAGTAGACGCGAACATTATTCCAGGCAATTCAGGTGGACCATTAATTAATACGAATGGGGTAGTGATCGGCGTGGTATTCGCTCAGTCAACAGCATATCAAGATATTGGCTACGCACTAGTCAGTCAACCAATCGTAAAGATCATTAAGTCTACTTCGAGCAATTCAGCACCTGTAGGTACGGGAAGTTGCGCCGCTTAATCGTTACGTAATGCATCTATTGGCTGCTTTGAAGCTGCTCTCAGGGCTGGTATTGAACCAAATATAATTCCAATTAGCGACGATATAACAGCACTCAAAACAATAATTTCCCAGCTAATAGTTGGCACTAAATTAGTGGTAAGACGGAGTCCAAGTTCTATTATTAGCGCTATAATAATACCAATTAAACCGCCAACAACGCTTACGGTCGTCGCTTCGATCATGAACTGTGACATAATCTGGCGATTACTAGCTCCGATAGCTTTTCTTATGCCAATTTCATGCATTCGTTCAGCAACCGAAACCAGCATTACGTTCATAATTCCTACGCCTCCAACAAACAGAGCAATGACAGCTATACTAATCGTAAGCTCTGTTAGTAAATTAAACACACTAGTATTGCTTTGCGCTTCCTGGCTCGGCATTAAGACTGAAAAATTATTATCACCATCGTGGGTCTTCAATAGTATAGTATTTATTTCTCGATCTACTTTCGTAAGCTGAGATCCTTTATTGACCCGAACTAAAATCTTGTAGATCGAACTACCTCCGAGATTCATTTGCTTAATAGCATTTTGATTAATAAAAATAGCATTATTATAAATACTATTACTAGAGAATGGGGTAACCTGGAAACTATTCATTACACCGTCAACAATAAATTGCTGTCCCCGCCAATTAAGACCAAAACCTAAAGGAATATTTTTTTTATATAAATTATGCGCAGCCGTCGAGCCAAGAACTGCTGTAAAAGGATTTGTATCACTGCCACTAAAAAAAGATCCATAAACTAGAGTTTGGTTTAGCACTTTAAGCAATTGACCACTAGTTGCTATAACTATGCCATTACTGTCAGATTGTTCGCCGGTGGCAACACCAGACATAATACTTAGGGGGACAACTACAATACCCTTGATTTTACTAATTGCCCTCACATCTTGATTGGTAAGCGTTGATACAGCAGGGACACTCGACACGCCAAAACTATTGAGAGTAGCGGCTTTTGAGGTTACGGATATAACATTATTTGAATAAGCATTTACTTGGTTGGTAATTTCATTTTTAACTCCTTGACTAATTCCGACAACAACAATTAGTCCAGCAACACCAACAATAATGCCAAACATCGTAATCAAGCTTCTTCCACGATTTGCACGAATTGTAACTAATGCCGTGTGAATATGACCTGAATGCCAACTCATGACTTTCTCCTGTTGGTTTTAACTTTTTTCTTCTCTTTAGACCGACTTATCCGATTAGCGGTCCTCACATCCTTATCTGGAAGAGCCTTCATTAACAGTGTTACTCCAGCCAAATCATCATCAACAGTCTTTTTGGCTATTTTATAATGTCTCTCTTTTGCCGTCTTAGCAACCTCTCCGATATTTGTTTTTTCATCTTGAATTATAGTACCGTCATACATATAAACCACTCGAGTAGCGTAACGCGTTAACTCAGGATTATGAGTTACAAAAATTATTGTATTACCGGATTTATGAATTTCGGTCAGAAGCTCCATTACTAGCCGACTACCAACACTATCAAGATTTCCAGTGGGTTCATCAGCAATAATGATTGAGGGGTCGTTTACTAAAGCTCGGGCAATAGCTGCGCATTGAATCTGCCCTCCTGAAAGCTGATACGGATAAAAGTATTCTCGATTTTGCATACCAACACGTTCGAGCATAGCACTGGCTTGCTTTAAACGTTTAGTCTGACTAACTCCTTTATAAGTTAACGGTAGAGCAACATTTTCTAAAACCGTCAAACGGGGCAATAGATTATATGACTGAAAAATAAAACCAATAGTATCACGCCGTAGCCTAGCGGCCTGAGAAATGCTTAATCGATCAACATGCCGATTACTTAACTTATAGCTTCCATGAGTAGGTTTATCTAAAAGACCCATAATATTAAGCAATGTACTCTTACCACTGCCACTCGGGCCCATAACAGCAACAAACTCACCTTTTTCTATAATGAGATTAACTTCATCCAATGCCAAAGTAGTGGCATCGCCAAAACCATATAATTTGCTTACGTCTTCTAATCGAATTAAGGCCATGTCAAATAAGTTTACGTGCTTAACTTGCTTTTCTGCAAGTTATATTATCGTAATTTAGCATTATTATTTATAATAGGAATTTGCTGGAGGGGTCGCCTAGTGGCCTATGGCGCACGCTTGGAAAGCGTGTTGGGTGAATAACTCTCGAGGGTTCGAATCCCTCTCCCTCCGCCAGCCAAAAACGAAATATAACCAAATAGAATATTAATTTCTAAACTAACCAACTTTATAATCTGACACTACTTCAGTACATTTTTGATCATTTAGAATTGGACTCAAATAAATAGTTTTACCGGAATTTTCACCTAAACCTGAAATACGATTAAGTTTATTTATAGATCTGTTGTCGGTAAATTCTTCGACATATGCATAAGCTGTCCCAATACTCATATGTGGGCTAAAATCATCTCTGGGCTTTTGAAGAGAGAATCCTTGATTCTTATATTCTTCGCTATATTGAATCTCTTCTTCAGTCAGCTCGTCACTCTTAATTTCAATTGCCAGTTTAGCACAAACTAACTTGTTACGGGTTGATCCCTGAAGTGAATACTTTTGTCCATATAACGCAATAGATCCGAGAGCAACTTCAAGAGTACGATAACTTGTCTGAATTTTTTCACTAATCGATCGTGTATTCGGACCTTCAGTACATATTTGTTTGGTATAACGTTTAAAACCAACTACCGTCACGCCACAATCTTGAGGGGAATACAACCTAGCACAGCCTTCCAGTTCATTATTAAGCGAATTAAGTATTTTAGTAATTAAAGGAAAACTTATTTCATCAACAGATCGACGAACACTCACTATTCCACGCCTATTGGCCATCGCAACATACTCTGGAAATTTATTATTAGAGGACTTACTGGCACGTTTATTTTGATGCCGAATTCTTTCACTCACAAGACAATACCTCTCTACACATTTAATTTTCTAACTATCTATTTTCACCAAATACTAAACATATTTAACCATGAATAGTATTGTATTGTCTATATTATTGTATACACATATATTTTAGCTATTCGCTAAAGTTAATATCAGTAGCCGATAATGAAATATGGTCCCCTGGATTAACTTCACCCTCGAGAATCTTATTTGCTACCGAATTCTCAACTGATCTTTGAAGTATCCTACGCATTGGACGTGCCCCGAGACGTGGATCATTTCCTTCGGATACAATTTTAGCTATCGCATCTTCGCTTAAGGTTACAGATATATTCTGGTTAGATAAAGTTTGATTGATTTCGTTAAGCATTAAATTAACGACTTTGGCTAGTTCATCAGTATTTAAAGGCCTGAAGAAAACAATTTCATCAAAACGATTCAGCAATTCAGGTTCAAACTGACCACTATTCATTAACTCATCGGATAAACTTTCTGATAAATTATCAAGATTATCACCATTCGCTACATGAACGCGTATACTTTGCGCCAAAGCATTACTGGTTGCAATAATAATTGAGTCTTTAAATGAAGTAGCTCGACCATTGGTATCCGTTAAATTACCCTCATCTAAAAGTTGGAGCAATAGGTTAAGTACTGTGGGATGTGCTTTCTCTATCTCGTCAAGCAAAACAACTGAAAAAGGATTTTTTCGGACACTCAGCACTAAACTATCGTTTTTATTCTGGCCGCTATCAAGTAGGCGCACAATATCTCCTTCTCCCGCATACTCACTCATGTCAAGTCTAATAAGAGATGACTCAGCGCCAAAATATGTTGCCGCTAAAGCTTTAGCAAGTTCAGTTTTACCTACACCCGTAGGCCCTAAGAATAAAAAACTTCCAATTGGTCGTCGTAGATTGTTGACTCCTGCTCGAGATCGTCTCAATGCAGCTGCTACGGCATTAACAGCATGATTTTGATTAATCATGCGTTTATGAATTTCTGATTCCAAGTTTAATAAACGATTCGCCTCCGGCAAACTAGAGCTCGACACTTTAACGCCATAAGTTTGTTCCACCGCAGCTTCAACACTATCTTCAGACACCACGCCGTTATAGCTAAAACTAACGCTTTGTTCGAGTAGCTTAATTGCTTTACCAGGATAGGCAACATCCTGCTCATAACGACCACTCAAACGATAAACCTGTTTTAAAGCTGGCAAAGTAATAACTACTTTCGTCTTTGATTCTAGTCCTAATGCATTATCTTCGAGTACGCGCATAACTCCGGTTTCATCCATTTCATGCAATACGACTGGCGTTAGTAATCCAGCTAGAGAAGGATTAGTAGATTTTAAGCGCTGAAAATCGGCAGAAGTAAGTGCTAAGATTATCGGTACCGAACGTGACTGGACAATAGATAACAGGATTTGTTCGGCATTAAAAGAACCAGGTGCATCACTCAAGAATAGTTGAGCATTATCCAGGAACAAAATTACATGTGAGGCATGAGCTGCCTCATTAAAAAGGTCTATCATGATACGCTCAAGTCCGCCACTATGACGTACGCGCGATGCAATATCCGTAGCAGAGAGCATTATAATTTCATGATAAGCTAATTTATCGACAGTATTACCTTCAATAAGTTTTTGCGCAAATGCATAGACACTTTGGGTTTTACCAACACCAAAATCACCAACCAGTACAACTGCTTTAGATCCGCTAATAAAAGCAGACTCAATCGACTTAACTCCAACAGAGTTCATCAGCCACCCAAAATTTGCATTACTTCTTGCTATAGAGATACTCAAATTAAACCCAACTTTATCCAACAGGGGAGTGAAGCCAAACGTCCAATTCCTTCCGATTCCACCATAACTATGTTTGACTATCTTCTTCGACATATTTCGACCAAATAAATCAACAACTCTACGGATATCTTCCTGACTTAATTTAAATTTAGGTAATATTTGCTCTAAAGTTTTAGAGTTCTGCATCATAGCTGCCGCAACAAATAAAACATCTATTTGCTGACAATTATTTGCATCTGCTAGAAGTGCGGCGGTATCAAGATCCATAACAAATTGTGCTTCATCGTCCGACAAATTTTCTCCTATCATGTCACTATTTAAAGACAAATGACTTAGCAAAAAATTAATCTGCCAGTTGCCGGTAAATGCAGACCATACCGATCGTGGGTTTAAACTTGTTTTTTTACCCAATAAACTAAGAACTTCGATGCTCAATCTATCAACGGGACTACTGCCTTCGGGTGAAAGTTTCTTTAAATCTCCTACATACCAAAGTATTAGTTCAAGAAAAATAACCGTAAAACCTCCGCCAACGAATGCCCACCTAAACCCATAAACGATACCTAGGAAAATCGACCCCACAAATAACAGAATCAATATGCCAATAAGTGTGTTTTGCCCGATTTTTCCAATGGCTTGAGACAATCTAGCCTTACGTGCTCTCGGCGAATTTAAATTTATCACAACAGACATTTATATAATCCCTATCACTAGAAACAGTACACCAATAAATGGTAACAAGGGCCAGATAATAATTTCTAAACCAGTAAAAATAATTGTCACAAACGAAGCTACTAAATACATAAGCAGTACTAAAACACGAATGATAAAACCTACAAAACGACTAAAAAAATTATCAATAAATGCTTTAAATTTTTCATTTAAGCCTGCGCCAGGATATGTGACAATACGTCGCCAAGGAGCAAAAAGCGTGGATAATAACAGTTTTACGGATAGGTTTTCTGACAAAAGATAAAGTCTTGGCTTAAGCGAAACTAAAGCTTTTCGCCAACCCGGACCATACCACCACGAAATAAACAGACCTAAAAACATAAACAAATTGTAACATCTTATTGTTGCTCCCGTCTTCACATCAAGTTTTGCTCAAACACTATTACTGTTAACCAAAAAAACCTTAGATATAAATCTAAAACCAAAAGATGATACAGAAATCTTCCTAAAGTATTATTCCTTGGAAACAGAAATACTCAAGTTTATAGTTATGGAAGAATTATTGTGCCAGCCTCACCGCCGGTCGCAGCACGCAAAATATTTCCTGGCTTACGGGAATCAAAAACTATAATAGGCAACTTGTGCTCTAGCGCAAGTCCTAAAGCGGCTTTATCCATAATCCTGATATTCGGATTACTGACAGCTTCTTCTCCTGACAATTGAACATATTTCTTAGATAGTGGCTTTTTTTCGGGATCATCACTAAATACACCATCAACCTTTGTAGCTTTCAAGACCACATTACAAGATAGTTCAAGCGCCAGGCTCACAGCAGCGGTATCGGTAGTTAAATATGGTCTCCCAATACCCCCGGCAATAATCAATATCTTCCCCTCATCCAAGTATTCTTCTGCAAGACGATGAACAAAGGACTCTGTAACTTGCTCAGCAAAAATATTACTCAAACACCTTGACTGTAAACCCAGAGACATAAATATGTCATTAATAGCAAGAGCGTTCATCATCGTACCAAGCATACCGATCTGGTCAGCGGTGACTCGTCTAATACCATGGCCACATAGTTGTGTGCCACGAGCAAAATTACCACCTCCAACCATAATTACAACTTGAATACCTGCATCGCCAAGCTCTTTAACTTCATTTGCTAGCCGAGCACATAGCTCCGCATCGATGCCGCTCTCGAATTTTCCCGCAAGCTGCTCTCCAGATATTTTCAAAAGTACGCGTTTGTAAGTCAAATCGTCCTAACTGTAGCAAAATAATCTATCAATGACTATACTTAAAGTTGACAATGATAAGTATATATTCATGGAATGTTAATGGAATTAGGGCGGTAATAAATAAAGGTGCTTGGGAACAGTTACTTGCAAAACAAAACCCAGATATTATTTGTTTACAAGAAATCAAAGCTAAACCCGAACAAATAATTATCCCAGAGAGCAACTACTTAGCAAATTGGTACCCAGCAGAAAAAGCTGGGTATTCAGGAGTGGCAATCTTAACCAAGCCTAAACCAATTCAAATAGTTTACGGATTACCAAGTGACATCGTAAAAGCATATTCTATTGATCAAGACGTTTACGGAGATCCAAACAAAGAAGGACGAGTGGTATCCATAGAATATCAAGATTATTGGCTGGTTAACGTCTACACTCCAAACGCCAAAGATGACCTGAGCCGGTTACAGCTAAGATCGAAACATTGGGACCCAGCATTTTTGGCTTACCTGACGCAACTAGAAATACACAAACCAGTGATCGCCTGTGGTGATTTGAATGTCGCACATACCCCAGATGATTTAGCAAACCCAAAGGCTAACGTTGGGAAAAAAGGTTTTACCAACGAAGAACGTCAAGGTTTTCAGGCTTTTATAGACGCTGGATTCGTAGATAGTTTTCGTTTGTTTCACCAGGGTAACGGGTACTATTCTTGGTGGAGCCACTTTGCTAACGCACGAGAACGAAATGTAGGCTGGCGTATCGATTATTTTCTGGTTTCAGCTTCATTAAAAAGTAGAATTATAAGTGCCGACATCCACGCCGATCTAAAAGGTTCTGATCACTGCCCAATAAGCATAAGTCTGGACATATAAATGGCCCGTTCATACGCTGTTTTTGATATCGACGGAACACTCATTCGATGGCAACTATTTCATGCACTTGCGGATACGTTAGCCAAAAACGGAGCAATAGATTTAAATAGTTATCAATCTGTTCTCGGAGCCCGAAGGAACTGGAAAGGACGAGGGTCACTAAATTCTTACGTAGACTACGAGAAATCTTTGATTGAACTTATAGATAATTCTTTATCTGAAATTAAATATGAAACCTTCGTTAATGCGTGCTCGGCTGTTTTTAGCCAATATCAAGATCAAGTCTATACTTTCACTCGTGACCTTATCGCAGAACTAAAACGACAAGGTTACTTGATTTTTGCCGTTTCCACCTCACCTCAAGAATTAGTTGAAAAAGTTACTTCGTATTATCACTTTGATGATTGTGCGGGCACTAATTATGAAGTTAAAGATGGCAGACTAACTGGGCGCAAACGCTTACTGATAGGAGAGGCAAAAGCTAATTGCCTTACAAAGCTAATCGACAAACACCAAGCCGAACAAGAGGGAAGTTTTGCGATAGGAGATACAGAAAACGACTTTAGTATGCTTAAAATAGCCGATCATCCAATTGCATTTAATCCAACTAAAGAATTTTTCAGCCTAGCTCAAAAAGAAGGATGGGATATCGTAATTGAACGTAAAAATATGATTTATCAACTAAAATATATTCATGGCAAATACATTCTTGCACCAACAATCGGACCAACCATTATTTGGTGACATAATTTGGAACAAACCCGAACAACGATCTCTTGGAGGTAAGTTAGGTATTATAGGAGGTAATTCTCAAGGATTTAGCAGTGTAGCTAGCGCATACTCTGCGGCTGAATCTGCTGGTGCTGGAGTTATTAGGGTGCTCTTTCCAGATTCACTTAGAAAGACATTGAAGAAAGTTTGGCCTAGTGGTGAGTTCGCGTCCAGCACAAAAAACGGTAGCTTAGGATCAAAAGCACTGATAGAACTTACCGAACTAGAAAAATGGGCTGACTACCTACTAATAAGTGGAAATTTAGGCCAAAATAGTGAAACAGCTATCTTATTAGAACACTTTGTTAATCAAACCAAAAAGCCCCTCACGGTGTGTGGAGACGGCGTATCGATTCTTACCCAAACTCCTATAGTACTAATCAATAAAGATATAACATTGGCAGTGGACCTCAACCAACTAAGCCACTTACTTAAAGCTATCCGATACCCTATGTCTGTCCGATCGGATATGAATATTTTTCAAATGGCAGATCTGCTACATTCGCTGACCCAGAGTTATCCTTGGAGTGTAATTATTATTCATCTAGATAATGCATTTACAGGTTATCAGGGAGAAGTTTCACTAACACCAATCAACGACTTTACAATAATTCAAGTAGCTACTGCGGCTACTGTCTGGAGAATGCAGCAGCCAATAAAACCATTTGAAGCTATGACAAGCGGGATTTACTCATTAGTTAGCTAAATACCACTCTGCACGCAGGTTAATTTAGTTCTTAATTATTAAACTTAAATGGTGCCGGAAGAGGGAATCGAACCCTCAATCCAAAAGGAACACGATTTTGAGTCGTGCGCGTATACCAATTCCGCCATTCCGGCACTAGGTTAAGAATACTCTAATTGTACTATAATTGTAGAAGACGGTCTAAAGGCCTTTTTAAATAATGATGTCAGATAACCAAAACAATATTTTTAACAGTACACCCAACATTGATCCCAAAAATACGGATTCAAATAATGCTGGGCAAAATTTGGCTATTAATTTGATTAGAAACAAACTCGATACTATATACGATCAAGAACCAGAAACGATGGCTGAAGAAAATTTAGCTATTAATGCACATCATAGAAGTAAACATCAACAATTTATGTACGAACTCACAACTTCAGGTAAAAATTTAGTCCAAATTCAAACCGCATGGCACAAATATTATTTGGGACTATCTGATGAAGAAAAAAAGCAAGTGTGGAAAGAGTTTTACTCAAGCAATCAAAACACTAAGCAAGAGACATTAAAACCAACATCAGAGGCTGCCGCTCAACAAATAATGAGTAAGCACATCAAAGAAAGAGCGATAACTAAAGTCAGAACCACAAGAAGACAGCTTAGATCGTCAGACATCAATACTTCCTCTAGACAAAAAGAAATAAAAGCAGTAAAGCCAAAACTCACCTGGAAGCATCATTTGCAATCAGCATTGTTTGGCTTATCCATAGGAGCAATTGGGCTAATAATAATGCTATTTGGTTTCTTTAATGAAGTAATTATTGCTCCTTTCATTCAGCCTAGCCGCAATCCTTCCGCAACACCAATTATTATTAGTACAAATACCGTAACTTCAAGCGGTCCTCCGCAAGTAATCATACCTAAAATTAATGTAGAAATTCCTGTCGATTATTCAGTCAATACAACAAATGAGAACACTATTGAAAACGATCTTCAGGCTGGAGTTGTCCATTATCCAACAACTTCTTTTCCCGGACAAACTGGCAATGCCGCATTTTTTGGCCATTCATCAAACAATATTCTCAATCCTGGAAAATATAAATTTGCTTTCGTTTTATTACATGAATTAACTGATGGTGACGTCTTTTATTTAACCTACAAAAACACCGTTTATGCATATAAAGTATTTCAGACTTCAATTGTCGTCCCTAGCGATGTTAGTGTTTTAAACCCTATTGCCGGCCACCCAGCTACCGCAACACTCATTACCTGTGACCCTCCTGGAACTAGTCTTAATCGTCTCGTAGTTTCAGGCGATCAGATTAGTCCTAACCCAATAGGAGATATAGCACCTAGTCCAAATGTTTTAGTCAACAATTCAGTCACTCAACTACCAGGAAACGGTCCCTCACTGTGGCATCGATTTATATCTACAATCTGGGGTAAATTACTGTCCGCTCTCTTCATAATAGGTATTATATATGTCATCTGGCGTTGGTACTCAAAAGAGTTTTCTACTAAATAACTTAGGGGATTATTAGCGAAGTCTGTTCCAAGGCAACCCCCGAACCACTATCATTCAAAGTAAAATATGAATGGTAATCAGGCGCAAAAAAAGTATTAAATTGGGGCAAGGAAGAAGTCAATGTTTGACGGTTAGTATTATCAAAGTCCGCTACGGTAATCTTACCAGAGGACACATAGACTAAACGATCTCCATCCATCCACTGTGCATGAAATTGTGGGGATTCAATTGGAAGTGAGGTTGTGTAGTGATATGTAACATTATTTAAGATATCGTAGATAGCAAAAATATTACCATTTTCTACCATTATAAATTGAGCCGTGGGAGCAAACGATTCGTAATTAGGATTCGATATATTTAACGCTATATACGGAACAATTTTAGACGTGTTAGTAGCTTGGTCAATTGGATTTTCATAGATATCAACAAAATCATAACTACTATCACCTACGACCGCATATTCGTTACCATTATAACCAGCCATATTAAGTAAATAAGTTGAAGCTAATGGCAAATCACGTACGAAATAAGTACTTCCACTAACATTTAAATCTATCGCTACATCACCATGAGGCGCTCCGGTAGTCGTGGCATAAAGTATGACATTAGATAAATAGCTTTTGAACGACAATATTCCGGTAGCTACCTGAGTTATTGGGTTACCAATTGATCCTTGAGATAGGATTTCGTTAGCTGAATTGTAAAAATAAAAATCATTGTACTGTAGGTTAACAAAGCTAACACTTGAGGGGCTAATATTAAATTCCCGATTAATATTTATCGACTGAGCTGGATTTTGAGTATCTAGCTCTATAAACTCGTCACTACCATCAAACAAATGCTCAAGTAAGATATGCTGATTATCATTAGCCCATCCGACAACTTGCCAGCTTTGAGAAGTAGTTGCCGCTGAAAGTAAGCCAGCGGGAAGAGATAAAGTTACAGCTGGAGTGTTTGGTGCGCTCAAGTTGTAAAGATAGAAGTCATTAAAATTACTTGGCGAAGAAACTAATAAATATTGTAATGAAGGACTTTGACTAGCTATTTCAGGAACACCTGTCAAAGTACTAATCGTCTTGCTTGTCAGCTTTGTAGGAAATAAGAGTGGATAATCAAAATGAACAACTCCCCCCCCCAAAACCGGTAAAATGTGTTTCCAGGAACGATATCCTGAAAGCTTAATCTCAAGATTGTATACCCCGGCAGGGATAGTTAACCTAGTGTTAGTGGTTGCTGGATTAAGCGTATTGTTCAAATATATAGAAGCAGGGTTCGGCTGACTAGAAATAAAAGCCATTCCATCCTGAATAATTTTTCCATTCTCGACATTGTAGCCATATGCCTCCCAAAGCAGTATCACGCAGCCTATTGCGATACCCAAAGCAATCAACGAATATCCCAACCAAAGGAATATCTTACGTCTTTGTTGCGTTTTGGGATTAAGATATTCCATTATATTTGTTTATTATAGGTATCAACTATTTAAATATGCTTAATTAAAGGACTTTTCCGCGAATAGATCTCTCTTATTCTAGGTGTACTTGCAGGCAAGCACAAGTAGGTTTAAAATAAAATAAAGGTTAAGCGTTGTGCTTGAAGGATAGCTAAAAAGAAATACAGTGCATAAAACTAATCATTCAAAAACTAGTATTAGACTAAATGATCGTCTCTATGATGCGATTAGTGGCAAAGAGATTATCCCTGGAAACACAAGTATTGACGGCATACTAACTAATTTTATTACTAAAGAGTCCGGTAAAACAGTCAAAAGGCAGCCGCAACGCTCACAAACTCTGATGCGTACAGCTGTCCATAAACCGGACAAGACAGTAGGACAAGTAGCTTCAATAAGTACACCTCTCGAACCTACAAATAAATTACCTAAAATATCTTCTTCGGTTTCAATTAATACAATAAATACCCCTTTAGCAAAACGAGCAGCTTTAATTAATCCGCACTCTAAAATCAGTCGTTTTGGCAATGAAGTAAAGACCGACTTCAGTCCCAAATTACATTCTATAGCGCAACATCCGCAAACAATAGGTCAGATTCCAGAGAGATCTCTTATAGATCAAGCAGACCTAACAAACGTAAACTCTGAATCTCAAAATTTTCTTAAACTAAGCAAAAAAGAACTCCGAACCTTAAAGAATAAAAAAAGTTCAAATCATAGGATAGCAGCTTTTGCGACGGTATCTTTGATGGGATTATTGATTATTGGCTACGCGATTTACTCAAGTATGCCAAATATAATGGCTAAGATAGCTTCAGTGAGGGCTGGTTTTTCAACCGTACTACCAAGCTATATTCCAGCAGGATATGCATTAAATTCGATTTATTACCAGCCTGGTGCAGTAAGCTTTAATTTTAAAAACAAGTCCAATTCTTCTTCAAGTACCTTTGCATTAGTTGAACGTTCTTCAAACTGGAACTCAACAACCCTTGCCAGTGATTTAGTCATTCCGACAACTGGCCAAAATTATCGTAAAATTGTTGTTAATGGTCAGGATGTTTATCTGTTCGACAAAGATCAAGCAGCATGGGTTCAACACGGTATTTGGTTTGATGTCAAGGGTAACGGTAATTTGAGCACAAATCAACTAGTTAAACTTGTTACTACGCTTTAGTTGCTCTCAGTAGATATTTAGTATTTACTTAAATATAAGCTTATGAATAATGTGAGAACAAGGTTTGCCCCCAGTCCTACCGGCTATATGCATGTCGGTAATTTACGAACAGCCCTATTTGCATGGCTACTAGCACGTTCACAAGGTGGAGAATTTATTCTAAGGATAGAAGATACCGACAAAAAGAGAGAGGTACCGGGTAGCATTGAACACATTATTGCTTGCCTAAAAGGAATTGGGCTAGATTATGATGAAGGACCAGATAAGGGTGGTTCTTACGGGCCTTATCTACAAAGCGAGAGACTAGACATATACCGAAACTGGGCTGATAAATTGATTAAATCAGGACGAGCATATGCCGATCCATATTCTAATGAAGAAGTAGATCTTTTTCGAAAAGAAGACCAAGCGGCAAAACAACCTTTTCTTTATCGCAATCATCGACCATTAAATACGCCAAAATGGGAATATCAA
This sequence comes from bacterium, assembly GCA_021804085.1. Classification (GTDB taxonomy): domain Bacteria; phylum Patescibacteriota; class Saccharimonadia; order Saccharimonadales; family UBA4665; genus JAJZWH01. The sequence continues at coordinate 26,462 of JAJZKM010000011.1, forward strand.
AAATTACCTCTTAGATTTAAATCTGAACCTAAAGATTACACATGGAATGACAGAATAATGGGTAAACTATCAGCAGGGAAAGAATCGATTGACGATTTCATATTAATTAAATCCGACGGCTTTCCTACGTATAACTTTGCCCACATCATAGATGATCAAGAAATGAAAATAACTCATATTTTAAGAGGACAAGAATTTATTGCTTCTACGCCAAACTACCTAAATCTTTATGAGGCTTTAGGTTTAAACCATCCGGAGTTCGCAACACCTCCTCCAGTACTGGCGTTTTCCGGGAACAAAAAACTTGGCAAGAGAGATGGCGCCAAAGATATTCTGGAATACTTAAATGAAGGCTATTTAAAAGAAGCTTTGGTAAGCTTTATCGCGTCTTTAGGTTGGAACGATGGCACGACTCAAGAGATTTACAGCATCAACGAGCTTATTGAAAAGTTTTCATTAGATCGGGTCCAGAAAAGTGGCGCACGTTTTGATGGACAGCGGCTATCCTGGCTGAATGGTAAATTATTGCGGTCCCTAGATCCAATTAAACTAAACGAGCTAGCCCAACCATACTGGCCAAAAGAAGCCCTCAAATTTTCTGAAGAATACCGTCTAAATGTAATAACACTCATTCAAGAACGTCTAAAATATCTATCTGAAATACCTAGTTTAAGTCAATTTTTCTTTACTGATCTTCCAGACAATATTTCATTAATAAAAGATAATCCTAAATTATCTTCTTTTAGTAACCAAGAGCTTATAGATATGCTTCAAATCAGTCTAGAAAATTTGACGGAAAGTGATTTTACTCAGGTCAATTTAACCGCCAAATTGAACAGCTTATTAGAAACTCTAAATCAATCACCCGGTGTGCTTTTTAGTTTAATTCGAATCTCTACCACTCAAGCACCCGCCAGTCCGCCTCTAGCAGAAAGTTTAGCACTACTAGGTAAAGAAATTAGTCTGAAAAGAATTTCTCACCAAATCGAAATATTAGCTCAAGCATGATAAACTAAATTCATGCAAAACGACATTCAAAACGACATTCAAGGTACTGAGACTTCGCCTCAATCCAATCAAGACAATTCAACACCATTTCAAACACCCGAAGAAGTATCGGTTCACGATGCCAAAACAGATTTAGTTATTGATGCATCATCTAACCCAGAAGACCCAGTTAATCCGCTTACCAAACCAATAAACCCAACCAAAAAATATAGACTTAAATTTTGGCCACATTCAAAAAAACAGTGGATAATCACAAGCCTAGTCGTGATAATTATTGCCCTAGTAGGGTCTATTTTGGCAGTCATGGATACACATCACAAATCTACAGTTACCTATGTAGTAAATCATAGTAAGTCAGTCGTGAAGAGCAATCTGGTAGCATCTACACTAACAGGCTTGCCAGTATTACCATCCGTAAACCAACGACCAATAACCGCTGTAATGATTGAAAATTCACCTCAGGCACGACCTCAGTCAGGTCTTAGCCAGGCTGGAGTAGTTTTTGAAGCTTTAACCGAAGGTGGGATAAGCAGATTTATGGCACTTTTTCAAAATCAAACTCCAACTTATGTTGGTCCAGTACGTTCAGCCAGACCATATTTCATTGACTGGGCGTTAGGATTCGATGCCCCATACGCACATGATGGAGGAAGTCCGCAGGCCTTGTCAGATATTCAATCTCTCGGGGTTAAAGATTTAGATTACCTAAATTACCCAACATATTTTCAAAGAATATCCAGCCGCCAAGCACCACACAATCTCTACACTTCTATTCCAGGTCTAATCAAATTAGAAGCACAACAGGGATGGACTAGTAGTAGTTTTACTGGATGGGTGAGAAAATCAGATTCTCCAGCTAAAAACCCGAATGCTACCAACATAAATTTCACCCTTTCTTACTCTACATATAACGTAAACTACACATATGATGCTGCCACTAATAGCTATAACCGAAGTGAAGGAGGTGCGCCACAAATTGACTCTAATACTGGAAAACAGCTTAGTCCTAAGGTTGTTATAGGCATGATAGTTCCATGGAGCCAAGGGTCTCTTGATACCTCAGATGCCTATTATTCTGTATATAAAGATATCGGCAGTGGACCAGCATACGTGTTTCAAGATGGAACCGAAACAACTGGAATATGGGTAAAAAACAGCGCTACGGGACCTTTAGACTTTACTACCAACTCAGGTCAAGCATTAAAACTTAACGCAGGACAGACCTGGATCACAGCTCTAGCTTCACAAAGTGATCTGTCATATAACTAAGCGTCAATACAAATTAATTACAGTCATTTTTGCTTAACTCACTAGTTAATTCTTGTCCTCATTTGTTGAGTCAAATATTTGAAAAATTGTAGCTTCTCAACCATATCCAATGGTTTGATAGGGTGAACTTATACGATTGGCAAGTTCCAAGCCCAAGAAAAGATAAAATCCGTTAATTGAGGAATTATTGAAGAAAAGGCAAATTAGCTACAGTGACCTAATAATCAATTTTAAAGATTACAGGGCTTCTCAAAATCGTTAGCTAAAAGACTAAATCCGTAATTAAGTGATTGGGTGCATAAGTTCAGAAACATATTGGACTCCGACTAATTAAAGTCAGGAGTCTTTTTATGGCTAGTCAAACACCAGGACAACTCTTTATTGGAGGAGCCTTGAAGGGTTATGCTTCGAAGATGATGAA
>JAJZKM010000020.1 GCA_021804085.1 bacterium
GCTAACACAACTATCATTATTGCGGTAACGGGGAAGAAGTTAAATACAAGTATAGCAAGAGTTACAAATACTAATACGCGCAACGTCTCAGCAATACGATAAATAGCATAACTGTTCATGCGTTCAACGATTTTACGGCTTTCTTTAATCGCGTCAATTATTACCGACAGACCGGGATTTGTCAGAATGATTGAGGCTGCTTCCCGAGCAGCATCAGTTGCGCCCGCAACGGCAATACCGCAATTAGCTTTTTTTAGAGCAGGAGCGTCATTGACTCCGTCTCCGGTCATGCCGACATAATGACCACTACCTTGGAGTAAGCTTATGATGCGATATTTATGTTCGGGGAATACCTGTGCGAACCCGTCAGCCCCCTCTATCTCTTTTAATTCTTCAGAACTGGCCTTAAGATCGTTTCTGTCTAAACTTGCGGCATCGATTATGGAGCTGCCTAGGCCCAGCTTTTTAGCCATTTCCCTAGCTATGGCTAGTGCATCTCCCGTCACCATCTTTATTAATACACCCATATTCTTAGCTGACTCAATAGTGGCTTTTGCGTCGTCACGTGGTGGATCAAACATTGGCAATACACCCAAAAAGTGCCATTCCCCATGGCTATTAGTTTTAGCGACCCCGAGAGCCCTAAAACCACGTTTGGCGAAATCGTTTACGGCTTTATTGGCGGAATCCTTTATTTTATCTGCATTGACACAAAGAGATAAAATGACTTGAGGCGCTCCTTTTGTGACCTTGAACTCCTCATGACTGTGAATGTTTTTAATGTTTGCTTCAGTTCTTTTACTTACAGGATCAAATGGCTTAAACTTTGATATCTCATATTCGCTGAGAATATTTTCATTTTTTAGAGCATGTAACACCGCTAAATCAATCGTATCGTTATCTTCTTTTCTTGATGCCAGGGAGGCATATAACACTATGTCTTCCGATGATATTCCCTCTGTAGTATAGGGTTCTCCTAGGGTAAGTTCATTCTTAGTTAAAGTTCCAGTTTTATCTGAGCAAAGAACATCTACTCCTGCCAGCTCTTCAATCGCAACAAGTCGGCTAACTATAGCTCCCTTCTTGGCCAGCAAACGTGCACCAACTGCCATCGTTACGGACAAGACCGTCGGCATAGCTACCGGTATAGCTGCAATCGTAAGAATTAGTACGAATTGAAGTGTTGAAAGCAAGGACTCATGTCGTATAACCGATGCGATAACTATGACAGCTACAAGTGCGAGGGCTAATAGTATAAGGTATCTGCCAATTTGAAGTACGGACTTTTGAAAATGACTGACAGACTTAGTGTTAATTACTAGCTCAGCTGTTTTCCCAAAATACGTTTTATGCCCCGTAGCGTACACAATCGCATTAATCTCACCTTGCCTAATAATTGAACCTGAATATACAGATGATCCAGGCTTACGTGTTACTGGTAATGATTCCCCGGTTAATGCTGACTCATCACACTCAACGGGATCGCCTTCTAGAAGTTTCACATCAGCCGGAACAATATCGCCAATCCTAATCCTAATAATGTCTCCTGGCACCAATTCACGAGCGGCGCAGGTAATCCATTCGCTATCTCGTAAAACCTTGGCTTTAATTGCTAGTTGAGCCTTAAGAGCATCAATTGCCTTGCCGGCTGAATGCTCTTCTAAGTAGCCTATGAGTGCATTAGCTAATAACAAAACTGAAATAATGATCAAATCTGGCCAGTGCCTTAAAATTCCAGATAGAACAATAGCTATCTCAATCATCCATGGTATTGGACCCCAGAAATATGACAGGAACTTTAATATGGGGCTAGTCTTCTTGCTATTAATTTCGTTGTAGCCGTAAACCGATATACGCTTGTTGGCTTCATTATGGCTTAAGCCTTTAGATGAAGTATTAAGGCGTTTTTGGAGCATACTTAACGGCAGGGATGCTAATTCGTTACTATTTTCTAATTGATGTTGTTGTTTGTCTTGATTCACCATTTTTATTACTTTTAACTCTTATTAGTTTACTACATGATACTATGTGTTGCTAGTACAAGAACTCTTAGAAGTGCTAGTGACTAATCGTCAAGAAAAAAATTTACCCGAAAAATACTCCCCCGAGCATATTTCTAGCTAAGGCTATTTCTTTAGATATACTTACGACTGATCTATATGATTCCATTCGGAATATGACTAATAAGTGGCACCATGACCTACCCAAATGTTTTTGTCCAGGGAGCTTTCAAACATTTATGAGAAAATAGCCTGAGCGATAAAGGAAAGTGAAAAATGACATTACCAAAAGAAGGTCGATCTGAACAAAGTCCTAAGCCAGAGTTAGTAACTAAACTACAAGCTTTATTTGATGCTGTTGGTGACGAACTAAAAGTTAAGCAAACGAATAGTGCTGCGGGCAGTCCAGAAACAATAGTCAGGTTAGTCCCTCAGCTAAAAGGCATGCATTTTAAATATGAAGACCCATCACTAGCTAATGCAACCATCAATTCAGAGGGACTTAGAACGAGTGATGAGTCGTGGGATGATTTTAGTATTAAAAAGGAATGGGTAAGTGGCTCGGTAACGATTGATGGAGCCGAGGCTGAACTTGGGCCACCCCTTAATACCTATACTATAGAGAGGTTTGCATGGGACATTGGAGGCAGTGGACCTTCAGCAAAGGGAGAAAAGAGTTTCTTTAGGTATGTAATTGATGACAATGGCGAAACTAGTACCGAGGGCATACGATACGGTTCGGGGCATTGGAGTGAGGCTACTACTCCCGATGAAGCTGTAGCTGAAATCGTTCAAAAATTTCAACAAACCCATATAAAATATTAGCTCAATCAAGTAAACTACCCGAAAGTCCAAATAACTTAACCAAGTTCTGTAGCTTTAAATCATTAAGTTTTTCAAAGGCACATGTTTGCAATGTGTCACATATGCTGCACCAGTAGATATCTGAAAGAAATTGGCAGAATGTATTACATGCTGTAAAATGTAATACATGACATACAGCACAGTTGTTACTAGCAAAGGTACTATCACTATAGCCGCTCCACTACGTAAGGCTATGGGTCTAAAAACTGGTCAAAAGATAAAACTATCTGTTAATCCCAATAATCAGATAGTGCTCGATCCTGGAACTGACATGAAAGCTTTTGAGGTATTACGAGCAGAAGTGACTAGAAAGATTCCCGATCACTTAAAAGGTCTTTCAGGTGACTCTCTGCGAGATGCTATTGCTTCTGCTTGGGTAGATGGCTATCGTGGTTAGTTTAGACACGAATGTCATTTTGCGGTTTCTACTTGATGACATCCCTGAACAAACAAAAATAGCATCATATACTATTGATGGTAGTAAGGTCTACGTAACGGATGTAGTTATAGTTGAATGCATCTACGTTATGGAGAAGGTTATAGGACTATCCCGCCAAGACGTTACTAAGCTTATAGTGAACTTTTTAGGTTTTTCTAATGTGATACACAACCAATACTTTCTTGAAGAAGTTATTCAGTTTTATGAGCAGCACCCTTCGCTATCGATTGTTGACTGCTATGCAGCTACTGAGTCCAAGGTTTACAATAACCAGCTAGTTACTTTTGATAAAACTTTGGCAAACCAGGGCGGTAAACATGTTACAAGCTTATTAAATTAGCTCAGTAACTCTCCGGATGAGCAGTGGAATACTGCAAGTAAACTACGCAATGCAGCAAGTGATAGTCTATTTTATGTATCAATGGCAGTGGCCAATATTCCAGAAATGAGTGGTGAGTATGACTGGAATTATGCCCGTAAATATCTATTTTCGCTCCAATCTATGTATATATTTGCAACCAAACAGAAATTCTTAGAACTAGAGCCTGAAATAATTGTAAAAATTGATAAACTTCTAAGAGAGATTGAAGTTCAGATAAAGCAAAGTAAACGGAAAGAAGAAGAGAGAAATAAAAAAGAATTAGAACGTTGGCTGGAAAAATATAGACTTTGGCAAAAGATCCAGAAATGATCTTGAATAATATGGCTCCACGGTACATATTATAAAATTATTTATGAAATCTAACGAAATCATCGAGAGGTAAATTATCTTGGGATAATATTTGAGTAGATAAGAATTATTTTTAGTTGTAGTGGTTACTGCTGATGTTTGCAATGCGTCAACTATCTGACAACACATACTAGGATACCGGGGCCATTAATCGGACAATTTTTAATTGGATTTTCTATACTTTTTAATAATAGATATGTTTTTACAATGTTATTTAAGTCGACCTAATATATTATGAACGGATATAATTTATTGTGATTTGAAATAAACTAGTATAAAATTTGAATATGTATAAATACTCTAAAAACGAAAATGGATTTAGTGCGGTAGAAACAATACTGATAGTAGTAATAGTAATTTTAATTGGAGTAGTTGGTTGGTTGGCATATAAAGACCACAGTAAGACTACTACTAATTACGTCGCTACTACTTCTAGTAATAATTCAATTACTACTAAAAAGAGTCCTTCGATGCCTGCAAGTACCTCAAATATTAAATATTTAACTATTAGTCAGTGGGGGGTAAGGGCACCATACACATCAACAGATACCTTGTCGTATATAATGAGCAATGCTAACTTAGCAATTATAGTTTCTAAAAATATGTCTGATAATTACGGCTGTACAGGAACAAATAATCTACCTTCTGGTGCAGGTGGAATATCACGTAATGTTGCCGATAATACTGCACAAGTTATGACTACAACACCTGAAACATATGCTCAACTTGCTCAACAAGACCCCACTGACTATAAACAAGTTGGTAGTTATGTTTATGGTTTTACACGTGACCAAGCAGCATGTTCAAACCAGACTTTAGCTGGTACGCCAGGAGAAACAGCACAGGTAAATGCAGAAAACTTTACAAGTTCACTTATTCCAAAGTTAGAAGTCATTCAATAATATTGATTGATAGGTGTAACCACAGGTTTTAGTCGCTTAGTAAATACCCTTCATAAGTCTTATTAAATATATTGTCCCATACTGTTATCTTATAAGAGACAGGGTGTTAACTTTTACTTCCCTATTTTTAACAACTAGCGTTGATCATCTTATTAAGATATATTACAGATAATTAAGGTAGATACTTATCTAAAGCTTGAACCATAGTATCCTGCTTTGGATTTAAGAGTAGTTTATTAAAGATATCATTATCAACAAAATATATAGTTATATTTTCTTTAATTAGTTGATCAATTACACAATCATAATCTTCTTCGAATAATGGAGTAACAGGGTCTTTACTGACCATTTCATATTCATTTAATCCTTTTTGAGGAGTTTGATGGAATAAATTATCTGGCAGTATATACAAAGCACCACCTTTATCGCTTTGAAGGATTTCTTCTACGTTAGCACAGATAACTATGTAAGGATTTTTTAATTTCGCATTCATTAATATAGGAAAACCTTTAGGTAACATGTACATTAATGCTAACTTTTTATATTTAGTAGCGAAAACAAAATCACCAGTATATTTATTATGGCTAATAGTCCTTTGTGGCTTAATTAGCTTAAGATTTTTAATAGGTGAAGCATGATACAATTTCATATTTGTAGTATGACATATTCTTAATAATATATAGTTATATGATCGTTTTTAATTTTAGTTTTAACAAATAAGACAAATTTAAAATAGAGCTAAGTATAAATTTTAATTAAATTCTTTTCTAGATAGAATAGAATCAAACTGCCAATGTACTGATTAAGGTCTTTTACTTTATTATTAATAAGATGCTTAGGTTGCCAAATGCCATATTTAGCTTCTCTAGTACCAACATTTTCAAGATCGAGATATAATTTTTGTACTTCACGCCAACCAGTATTAATTTTCGTTTTAAAGAAATCTAAAATATCATTAATTTCATTATTAGCATAATCAATATCTAAGATCTTAAATAGATCTTGAGCGTAACTTTGAAGTTGATAATCAATAATCAGAGCGTCTTCACCTAATTTTTGGGCATCTAAATCCTCTATTGTAGTTACTATTTTCTCAATTATCTGATCGATTTCTTCAGTTAAAGTGTCCTTGATCATAACTATTTTTTCATAGAGGACGTTCATAGTTTTAAGCATGCCTAATTCTTTTTTTTGATCAATCTCTGAATCCCTGTTGAGATTATCTGGCAGTTCTAAATCAATATTATTTTGGTCTTCTGTTATATCTTTGCCGTCTTCGCTTAATAACGTTTCAATTGTTTTTAGAAAATTATTGATGTATAAATTTGACTGATCATTTTTTATCATCTCATCTTCTATTTGAATAATCGGTTCTTCATTTAATTCGATCGAAGTAGGGGAGGTTTTTAGATTAAGATTTTCCATAACTGGTTGAGTGTTGATAGCAGAATCTTTTTCTTGGTTAGATTTTATAATATGATGGTTATCCAACCTAACAAATTTATTTTCTTCGGTTTTTTTGTTTAATTTAAGCTCTTGAGCCTTATTTAAAGAATGATGGATCTTTTGCTTTGTATTTAAACTTAATCCATCTTGCTTTTGAGATTTTTTAACACTTATTGATTTAATAATCTTAGGACTGATGTTTTGTTTCGTAGAATTTTCTTTGAATGTATTTTGATAGGTATGATCAGAATCTACATTTAGATCTAAATGGTCAACATATTTCAAGCTAGTTTCATTAATTAACTCCGTTTTAATAGAATTTACTCTCTGGTTATTTTCTACGGATAGATTATCTACGTTAACAGAACTGATTAAATTATCTTTTTTTTGATTCTTAGCTTTATTTTCAAAGATATCATTTTTATCTATCTTTTTTAAGTTAGGCTTTTTACTAGTTTGGCTTTTAGTCTCTTGATGGTTAGATTGTTGATCCATTATCTGTTGACCTAGATTTGAAATTTCTAACATGACTTTAGCCTCTTCTAGTGACATTTTTCCAATAAAGGGGCATACTTTTTGTACTTCTTCAACACTGTTTGCTTTCTCGATTGTTCC
>JAJZKM010000021.1 GCA_021804085.1 bacterium
TTGAGAGTATAGCTATTGTTGAATTGAATGAACATATTTGACAGTGTAGTTTACTACCTTAATGGCATATTCTATCTATATGTCAAATTCTCCTAATTTTAGAACTCGACTCTCGAACCCTAAATCCTCACAACTCAGCTAAGATGTTTATCAAGCCATGCTGATATTATTGGTATATCTAGACGATCTGTAGCGATATTGACTGCGAAATCTTCTATTTCGCCAGTTTTTTGCGATGAAGCTTAACCCATTAATTTCTAGAAAAGTTATCCCAGTAAGCATAGCCGTTCTCTTATTGCCATCAACAAAAGGATGATCGGCAATGACTGCCCTAATCAAAGCCACTGCCTTATCTGTAGTACTTGAAAAAAGCTCTTCTCCAAAAACATTCTGAGTTTGGGTGGCTATGGCTGATTCTAATCTACCCAAGTCTCTAATACCCATGCTTCCACTCGTAGCGACAATCGCCAATGAGTGTATCTCATGGAGTTGTTCAAAGGTTAAAATTATCATCTTTTAGATAGACTAACAAAATTGCTTTTGTAGTCGGATAGGATTTTTTAGCAGAGTTAATGACTTTTTGGTCTTCTTCGCTATGACTGTGATGTGGCCTTACAATTATCTCAACTTCATCTCCAAAGGAAATGTTCTGTTGCTTCAATGCTTTAGCGGGTATTGTTACTCCGCCACTTGTACCAATTTTTATAACTTTTTGAATACTTTGAATCATATATACAGTATAATAAGTATTAGTATAAGTATGTCAATTCAGTGTATAAATGGCTAAGCACGTTGGTCTAGAACCATTTCGCTTTTTGGTTAGCCTAATCCGTGCGCCCCATCCTGTCCTGGACTGTTGCTCAAGTTCGTGACATATGAGCATACCGGGCTAGAACCATTTCACAGTTTGTTTGGGCTGACCGTATAGCCTAGATTTTAAGGACTTTCATGCTGTACGTATCATTGGCTGGGAATGAGGGATTCAAACCTCCTTATCTATTTAATCTAGAAGCAATTGCAAATTGAGTAAAATATCTTTCCAAGCTATTTAATTCTTGGGAAGTAGGTTTCTGTTTGTTAACTATAGTGAGGAATTGATCCTTTGATCTGATAACCTCCTTTGATTTTATGGATTTAGTTTTAATTAGATTATCGATTGTTGCATTAAAAAGATCTAGAGTACGAATTACTGCATTTTCCATGTCCACAGTATTGTTATTTTTCTTTGCATTTATCGCCCTACCAACTTCACTAGAAATATTCCCCATTTGATCAAAAATAGACATTTTTGCCCACTTAGCTCTATCTATCTGATAACTTATCATTTTGTAACAATTCCATTAACTATTTCTATAATCTGATTCTGTATATTAAGATTTTCTACATTTCTGGACATGTTTTGTTGCCGTGGTCGTATATTGATCATCGAATCGAATTCAATAAAATCATTGGTACCATATTTTGCTGGGTGAATGTTAATACCCCATAAACTGTTTTGTAAAGAGCCATTCTCAAGTAAATATTGCTCTTCATCAACATGCATTTCTGCATCGATAACCATAATTCTTTTGTCAATATCAACTACTGCTTTGACTATATCTCCGTACATACTTTCGGCTAGGTTCTGGAGTTCTCTAACGGATATAGTCTTAACTTGTTTCATATGACTATTATATATCTAAAATAGAGAAGTGACCAATCCAAGTGCGACTTGCCAGTGGGTACTTTTACGGCTACTGTCTAGGCGAAATATTAACTTTCGCTATCGCTAACTACTTCAATTATATCAAATAATTATTAGAGTATTTAAATGTATTGGCTGGGCGTGGTTAACGAACTTCCGACTAATCTAGGTTATAGCTTTAGCATTAGCATAACCAAATGATTAATGGACTAAAATGCAAACTATAAACCTTTATATGTCTTTTCGTTTCGACGACCTATTGAAATTATTCTTGAAGTTTTATTCTGTTGAATACTAAAAATTATACGATAATTACCTATTCTTGCTCTGAAAAGCTCTGATTGACCCTTAAGGGTTTTAATATCTAATCCTTCAAATTGTAAAGCTGTGATTTGAGCAACAGCTTTTTGAATTCGCTGTAAATCCTTTTTAGATAATTTAGACAATAACTTAGTAATATTGTCTGTCATATAATTTATTTAAGTAAATGATTTATTGCTGAGCTCACTTCACTAGCTGGAATCCCTTTAGCAGCAAGCTCTTTAAAGTTGACTACAGTTTCCCAAACACCTTCATCACCCCATTCATCAACAACACGTTGATTTTTTAATCTTCTAACAATAGTATCTCGAATAAAATCACTGCGACTAGCATATTCTGACTTAGCTTCTATATCAATTCTATTTAATAGTTCTTCTGGAAGTGAAAGATTTATTGTTTTAACCATACATAAAGAATACATAAGTTGTATGTATATTGTCAACATTTAAATTCATACTTTTTGACAAATAGGTTGGTTTACAAGTTGAAGATATGATCTGGCTGAGCACGTTGGTCAGGAACCTTTTTGGTCTTTGTTCTGTGGTACAATGTTATCTTGGGGATATAATTAATACATGAACAAAACCACAATAAACATAATTTATGTTCTAGCTATGGTTTCAACGGTCGTTCTTGTGGATATACTTTTCTTTCGACATAAATTCTGGGAACGACTAGTAGCAAATGTAGGTATTATTTTGGTATATGTGGCTTTTTATTTTTCATTCATAAAAAATCGATAAATTAACTAAGCTCAGTTTGACATTGTTTATAATAAGATTATAATTAAAATTATGATTGAAACAGAACAAAAAATAATACAGATTGGATCTAGCGAAGGTGTTACTTTGCCTAAAAAAGACCTTACAAAGCTTGGAGCTAAACGTGGTGACATTGTTAAGCTTAAAGTTGAGCTTTCGAAGGCAAGTTATCATAATCACAAAAATCTCATGAACGAATATGAAGCTTTTGTGTCAGTTTATGGACAAACCCTTAAAAATTTGTCCGAAAAATAGCAATGACTGACTATATTAGTCTAGAAGAGATTTTGCGTATTCACTTTCAGGTAATTGAAGATTATGGTGGAAGTCATGGCGTTCGAGACGAAAATAGACTTGAGTCTGTAGTTAATGCACCTAAACAGGAGGTATTTGGCCACGAACAGTATAAGACGGTGCTTGATAAGGCAGCTGTCTATTTGAGAAATATAATTGGCGACCATCCTTTTAGTGATGGGAACAAGAGGACAGCCGTCACCGTCTGCGGAATATTCTTAGCACGAAACAACAGCCCTTTGATTGCAACTCCTAATGAGCTTGAAGACTTCATCGTAAAAGTTGCAACCGAGCACCTAAACGTAGAGCAAATAGCCAGCTGGCTGAAAAGTAATACCTGAATTATATATGGCTGATACTATGGTCGGATTTTCGGACTTTGACTCTCGCTACTGATCCTGCGTCAATGGTAAGAGTAAAAGCGCTTCTTGGTGAAGGTTACATAAAAGTGCTGACTCATAAGCATGGAAAGCTAAGCTAAGGCTCGATATAAGCAGTCTTGCATGACGCTATTTGTCTTTAGTCCAGGAATATCATTTGCTGTAATCCACTTGTACATATCATGCTCTGATAGTCGAATATCCCCTGGTTTTACGCTCACTTTGAAATTAATTTGTCGGACTTTGGGCTTTTTAGGAGTCGTATAGTCAAACCCCTCGAATGAACCTATGACTTTGTAAACTTCTAGGCCTGTTTCCTCTCGAAGCTCACGTACAGCTCCTTGTTCGATTGTCTCACCGGGGTCTACACCGCCACCCGGCAGTTCCCATTCGCCGGCTAGCGTATCGTCGTGCGCTACTCGCCTTACGACCAAGACCCTACCGTCTTTAACAACAGCAACACCGGTAGAAATGTGTGTTATGCCGTCTGATTGTGCTTGTTTACGAATAACTTCTTCATTTATCATCTATTATTAATCATAGCTGATTTGCGGAAAATAAAAAGCCCTCTATAGAGGCCCTCCCTTATGCTTGAGATGGTCTATAGACGTATTCTCGAACTTAAGGATTTATTGTGGTTGTATGTTACTAAATTGGCTGGGCGCTAAGAACCTATTCCAAACTTTTAATGACCCTATGGATTGTGATGTTCGGGAGATCCGTAAACTTCTAGATACTAATTCTTGCAATAAGTAGTTATAATATAACTATTATGAGTAAAACATATTCAGCTATAGTTACGGAAGAGGATGGAGGCTTTGTTGCCTTGAATCCTGACACTAATGTTGCTAGTCAAGGCGATAATATTAATGAAGCCTTAGTAAATCTAAAAGAAGCTCTTGAACTCTATTTCGAAGAGACAGCAGCAGACTCAGCTACTAGCAAACCGAATGCTACTTTTCTAACAACTGTGACAGTCCAAACATAAAGCTATGCCAATTAGCGGTAAACAAGCAATAAAGATCCTAGAGGATAAAGGATTTGTTGTCTCTCGCCAGCGTGGTTCTCACGTAGTCTTAACTAAACTTTCGGGCTTCAGGAAAACTTACGACCGTAGTACCGTTGCATAAAGAACTTAAAAAGGGGACTATTCGAAGTATTGCCAAACTAGCTACCCTAGAAGCTAAAGATTTCGGGCTGTAGACATATAGTTCTGCTTAGTACTACATTTTTGCTGGGAATGATGGATTTGAACATATTTATTAAGATTCCAAAAAGCATTGACAATATTAATTTATTGTATATACTTGTATATACAAGGAGAAATATATGGAAATAACGCGATCACTACAAAAATGGGGAAATGGTAGGGGTGTAAGAATACCTCAAAAAGTTGTTCAAGCTACCGGGATTAGTATCAATCAACCTTTGGCAATAAGTATCCAGGGCACGTCTATCGTGCTTACGCCAATTATAAACGATAATGAATTAACACTTGAGTCAATGCTAAAGGGTGTTACACCGTCTCTGGTTTCAGGGGAATTAAATTGGGGTGAGGATATAGGGGCAGAAAAGTATGAGTGAAGACGTTTATATTCCTGATAAGGGCGACATAGCTTGGGCTATACTTGACCCTAGAATCGGCCACGAACAGTCCGGTAGAAGGCCTGTTATTGTCATGAGTAGGCGTTTATTTGCTGAACGTACCGGTTTGGCTGTGATATGTCCTATTACTTCAAAAGTTAAGAAACTGCCTTTTGAAATCCGTATTAAGACTCAAAAGGTAGATGGTGCGATCTTGCCAATTCATTTAAGAAGTATCGATATTAATGCCCGTAAGCTTGAGTTTATTGAAAAAACATCAGATGTCATAGTAACAAAAACCAATAGAGCAGTTGAACTTATTTTGAGCTAGTTATGGCTGGGCATTGTTAACGAATTTCCGACTAATTTGAACGGATAACTTGATACTTAACTGGTTAAAATTAATTGAGTATAAATACTATGGAAGAGACTATTAATAATTATTAAAAAATCTAAAGTTTTATTTAACCATAGAAAAGGAATAGTGTTAAAATATAGTATATGAGTGAAGATCAATTTACAAAACTATTTAAATATGTTGAGGAATTCCGTAATGATGTTAATAAACGATTCGACGAAGCTAGGGCCGATAGGGCTGATATTAGAGGAGCTATAGCTGAGTTAAGTGCACACAAGTTCGAGATTATCATAACGAAATGAAGTTCATGTCTCATCAAATGGATAAACTTAGGGATGCTATTTTACAAATTGATAAGGAAACAGGTGTAAAACTAGCAGTAGAAATCTAAATTTTGGATAATTGGCTGGGGATGAGGGATTCGAACCCCCGATCCTGGGACCAGAACCCAGTGCCTTACCGCTTGGCCAATCCCCAATAAATAGATATGTAAGTATAATACTAAATTTTATGACACATTAGAATTGTA
>JAJZKM010000022.1 GCA_021804085.1 bacterium
CTCCACATTGAACCTACACCAGTAGTTATTTTAAGAGCTAACTTTGTATTAAATTTTCTAATACCAGACTGTTCTTTTTTTAATAATTCTTTAGGATGGATAACATTCTGATTATTTTGCAAAAAACTCATATGCTCATCATAGCAAAAGACTCTCAAGAAATCGAGTTAGGAACCAATGATTAATTCACAATAAACTTAGCTAATATAAAAATTAATTGTTTAATAATTTACTTTCAAATACCATATACTTATGGCTATAAATGAAAAATCTTGGCTTAGTCGAGATAGCTTATTACTATCATTATCAGCCTTTTTTGCAGATTTAGGTTACCAAGGCGTTACAGCGCTATATCCTATATTTATAGTAATCGAACTACATAAATCACCTCTACTATATGGCTTAATAGCAGGATTAGGATTTGGTATCGGTTCTTTATTCGCCTTCATAGGAGGCTGGCTTGGTGATAAACTCCCTAAAAAACCAATTATTATTATCGGCAACATTGGTATTTTATCTTTAGCACTTAGCGGTATATCTTCAACTATTTGGATAAGTGGACTACTCTTTATGGGAGGTTGGTGGTTTCGTTACCTACGTACACCACCAAGACGAGCATTACTAGTTCAAGTCACTGCTCCAGAATATCGCACTAAAGTATTTGGGTTTTTACATGCTCTAGATATTGGTGGTGGATTACTCTCAATTATAGCTGCAATTATTCTATTACTTTTACATATTAGTGCAGGGCACATTATTGTATTTGCTGCTATTCCACTTATTATTTCAACACTAGTCCTATTACCGCTTGGTAAAAGTAAACTATACCCTATTGAAGAAAAAAATAAAAAAACTACAGCTACTACAGAACAAATCACTTCAAATTATAAGTATCAAAAAAGAATATTTATAACTATCTTAATCGCAACTAGCTTATACGGTTTTAGCTTCTATAATCTAGGGTTTCCAGTTTTAAGTGCTGCTATTATTAGCAAAGTAGCAATAGCTGGACTTATAGCCTATGGGATATATCTTGGGACATCAGCTATATCAGGCTGGTTATTAGGATTAGCTAACATGAAAGGATTACAGGCACTGTGGCGGTGGGGCTTCCTACCGTCAGCGCTCGCATCGCTGATTATTGCCGTCAACGCTTTTATACATGGTGGTGTTTGGGCTTTTTATCCAGCAGTAGCTATTCTCGGATTGGGCATGGGTGCAGTAGAAACATACGAACCAGCCATAACTGCTTCACTGCGCACAAACAGTAACATATCAGCTGGCATGGGGTGGCTTAGTATAGCAAGAAGTATCGGGCAATTCGGAGCAAACTTCATTATGGGAGCATTATTTATAATCGGTGAAGGCTACGCTTATATATTTGCTGCTAGTGCTGCACTTTTAGCGGCTATTGTACTAATAACATCTGAATTACTCTATAAACCAAAAGACTAAAAAAGATTAATATAATACAACCTATTTAAGAAAGATCTATTGAATAATATTCTATTAAAAGTTATAGAAAATTTCGTGAAGGTGTTTGGAGTTTAGAAAGTAATAAATTCTGGCGACTCTAAGGGGTCCGATTTATAAACAAAACATCACCGAAATCATTCGCTGGAATCAATTGCTTACCTATTAATGAATAGCTCTGCATATTGACCATTTTGGTATTCAAATGCGCTAACCGCACCATTCTGGAATGGGAAGCCGAACCAATCTTTGAAATGTATGCCTCGCATAATTCCCACAAATGCGCGTATCGTTGCATTGTGGCTTACTAACACTACAGCTTCGTCATTTGTGCTAATCAAACTATTAAGTAACAATTTAACTCGAAAGGCTACATCTTCCCAGGACTCACCACCTGGTACCCGAAATGAAAACTTGGAAGGGCTATAGTCCCAAGCCTTGTGCTGTATAAGCAAGACTTTAGTGTCTTCTGACTTCATGTTAGCCCAATTACCCATATCAAATTCTTTTAGACTCTCAGAAACCTCAATCCCGACACCTGTAAACTTGGATATACTATCGGCAGTCTGTTGACAACGCAAAAATGGTGATGTGTATATTTTTATGGGGTTATACTTTTTAGATATTCTAGCGGCAGTATTGGCTTGTGCTTTGCCAGTCTCGTTGAGAGGAGCGTCATTGCCCACAATACCATTCATACCAATAGCATTAGTGTCTGTCTCGCCGTGTCTAACTAACAGGATTATCATCGTATGCTTAGTATAAAAGAAAATCGAACTTTTTAACAGAAGTTAAAAACAGCCAACTTAAAAATTTGAAATATAAATGCTAATTCTAAGTTGTAACTTTCAATTGGTGACTCTAAAAGGAATCAAACTAATATTTTAATAGTCTGCGAGAGCTATAGTTTTAATTTTATTAGATTTACCTTGGTGTTTAATATTGTCTGTAACTAGAGTTGCCCCATATTGGTATGCCAAAGCCATAAAAGAAGCATCATAGTATGTAATCCTAGCCTCACTTGCAATATCAAATGTGATATTTGCATTTATTAAGCTAGCCTCAATATAGGTAATTGGTATCTTATAAAATTGATTTAAAACAATGGATGCCTGTTGAATAGTTAGATGTTTACCTAGAAGAAGAACGTTACCGACCTCGTATTTAGCTAGTTCAGGAGCTATTATTGACACCTTTCCAGCTTCTGCGTCTTTCATAATTTTATCAGCCTGCTCAATATTACCCTCATTATCTTGATTCAACCACTTAACAACGACTGAGGTATCTACTACCAATACATCTAGATTCATGTCTAGCGTGCTCTTCTGTCTGATTCAAGGAACTCTGCGGCATTAAGACTATCTCCTCCCCCACTTATAGATCTTGCATTTCTAATTCCTTCCCATACATCTAGCCAGTTAACGGCAGTATCGTGGGGTTGAATTACGATTTCATTGGGCTTAACCAGAGTAACAGAAACCGCAGACATAGTATTAACCCAGCTAACTCTTTTTCGTATACTATCAGGGATAGTTAATTGTCCCCTATTTCTTATGATGCTAATTGTTTTCATATATTCAGAATATCTGAATTTATGAATACTGTCAATATTCATATTACCTCTTGATAACTTTCGTCCAAACGAGATGCTATATTTACTATCAAGGTGAGGCTAACTAAATTGTCAATATGTCATTTGGTGAACCTGACACCTGCCATATATAGGGAATTAGTAAAAGAAATTAATAGGTGGAATGAGATTATGTATAGTAGCTTATAATTATGTGTATGAAGCCTATTGTTTATTTGCTATGTGGACTTGGCGGTTCGGGTAAAAGTACATATGCAAAGAAACTCATGAATAGTGGATTAGAAAAATTTTCATTAGATGAATATGTATACAGTAAATTTGGCAGAGATATAGTCAATCTCCCAGAAGAAATTTATTTAGAGCATTATCGAAAAACAAAGATTGAACTAGATAAAAAGCTTGTCGATACTATCAAAAGAGGACAATCTGTGGTGGTAGATTATGGTTTTTGGCGGCGTAGCAGTAGAGATTTCTATAAGAAGCTAGTTGAAGACAATGGTGGCGAGTGGAAACTCATTTACTTAAAGGCTAGCCCAGAAGTATTGATGAACCGATTAAAAAAACAAAATCAGCGAACTGACGCAAACGTCTTCCCAGTGACTGGAAAAATGTTATTGGGCTATATTGAGCGATTCGAGGAACCTGATAACGAAGGTGAAGAAATAATTCGACAAACCTAATGGTCTAGTAAAAATTCTATTATGGTGAGCTCAACGTTCCTAACCTGGAACACTTTGTATACTAGTTTAATAAACCTTCTGAATGAGCTTGAAGAGCTAGATAACTATTTGATAAAATAGTTGCATAAAGTTGCAATACTCACTATCATATAAGTAGGAGAAAAATAATGTCTACAACACAAGGAATTAAATTAGATGATGATACGCAAACAAGACTAAAGTCATTAGCTGTTAAACGTAATCGTACGCCACATTGGTTAATGCGCTCAGCCATTGAAGATTATCTTAATCGCGAGGAACAGTATGAAGCAGAAAAAGCAGAAGATATCGCTGAATATGAAGATTACATATTAACCGGGAAGGCTATCGATAACGCAAGGGTTACAGTTTGGCTTAATGAACTAGCTCAAGGCAAAAAATCACCATGGCCAAATTAGTTTGGAGAGAACGAGCGCTTTCTGACGTTGACCGTTTGTACCAATTCATTCATGAAAAGAGTCCAGAGGCTGCGTCTCGAGCAGCTCATGTAATCCTAAGAGGTAGTCTACATCTAGAAACAACCCCTAAACTTGGACGTCCGATGTCAGACACGAGTGGAAGACGTGAATTATTCATACCTTTTGGATCAAGCTTCTATGTTATACGCTATTTCTTAGACAGTGATGATACCGTAGTTATTGTTCGTGTTTGGCACAGTCGAGAAAATAGAGTCTAAGATCTAGCGATTAAAAGTTCCTAGTTCCGAATATACTAGAACTTTATTTAAATCTACTTAGCTGGTGACCCTACCTTATTCGAATTATAAGGAAGTTGTCAGTGAAATTATTAGATGGAATCAGACTTTGAAAGACTCTAACAGATTGTCCAGTAACAGTCTAGCGTCTTTCGGGTGAACTTTAACAGAATCTTCTAGACTAAATTTTGCCTTATACAGTTCACTCGCGATTTTATAGCCAATTGAATAGCCAACCCATCGTCCAAGTTTACCCTCAAAAAACCAATCATTATGGTTGTAAGTATTGTTATCCCATTCTTTTTGTGCAGCCTGAACCATTAATTTGGTTAATTCAATATTGGACCAAGGGGGCGTCCAGCCAGAAATGAGTTTTTCATAATACGTCGCAATGCCCTCACTTAGAATTGCTCCGCCAAGCGTTTCTCCATAACCAACGTTTTGCCACCTAGCCATATGGTGTAGTTCGTGGGCAATCGACGCACGTATTTGTTCTTTATCGACACTCCAATTTGGCACGGCAGTTCCCGCAAAACGAGCTATTTCAGTACAAAGGATTGATACAGCGAATAATCCTCATTTCTTATATGCTATGGTTGTTTTCCTATGCTTTCAGGAATATTTTAAAACGCTCAGAAAACGTAAAAACATAGTAGTAATAGAAACTGTCTATTATGGTGATCCCAAGGGGAATCGAACCCCTGTTGCCAGGATGAAAACCTGGTGTCCTAACCGCTAGACGATGGGACCTTAAGCACTCACCTAATTTTAAAACATTATTTCATAAATAAATAATTAAGTAAAAAATATAAGTGTCCCCATAACAATGAAAACACTTATAATAATTTATTTTTCTTTAAAGCGGTCAGTCACGAAGCTTTACTTACTTTTTACACTAACATATTTACTAAAAAATATCCAATCTTATCCACAGTTTTTTAATTTTATTCTATTTTAAGTTTAAAATAATCGAAATAATTTTCTTTTAGCAAAAACTTTAAAACCGATAATTCCTGTAATTACAAACCCAACAAAAATACCGATAACATTACCAGGACCAGTATTTACTAGAGCAGTTGGTGCAGTAGTAGGAGGTACAGGTACATTAGGTGCTGTTGGAGGAGTGACAACATTAACTACAGTAGTACATGCTGGGCTAGTTACATTACCTAAACTGGTATCTACAGTTGCGGTAACTGAATAATTACCTGGAGAAGAATAAACATACGTATATGGAGTTTTCGATAAAGCAGCTATTTGAGCTGGAGTAAGATTAACAATAGAACTAGTACCATTACCAAAATTAATTGTTACTCCAGAAACAG
>JAJZKM010000001.1 GCA_021804085.1 bacterium
ATTGATGTATAGATCGTAGATGATCCGATGCGGTTAGACATAATTGTCTTATCCTCCTTGTATTAAAGTTAGTTACATAACCTATTCTACAAGTCAGGATTGTCTACGATCTATTTGAGTACCGCCAGTCTTGTAAATTAAGGACTTCTTGGTACTGTTAAGTATATAGGCGCGAATTAGGCATATTGACAAGCATTTGGGTTTGTGTAATAGTATTTTGTTATGAATCCAGAGACTATAGGTTTAAATGAACTAATTTACGAAAAACCTGAACTAGACGAAGTCGAAAAAGCAATAAAAGCTCATAAGAATATTTTGGACTTTATTGAATTAGTTCATAAAAACTATAGAGAAGAAACTGAGTTGTTTTACGATTTTGATGATTTATGGAAACAAGAAAGAAAAATAGCATCGTTTATTATTAATAAATTGCAGGAAGAAAGTTCTTTAAATCAACCTAATAATTCAAAATCATATTCAGCCTCATACGGAAAAGCTATTATTGTAACTTATCTTAATTACATAGATTTTTTAAATTCGGACATTAGAACATCAAACGATATCAATACAGTCAAAAAAAGGGTATTATCGCTGGATCCAGGTGTTCCGATAATTTATGATATCAATAAAAAACCAAAGCTTACAATTTTACAAAACGATCCTCTAATGACGCTTTCATTACAGGATAGCTCCAGCTCTGTACTTGAATACGACACTGGTATTTCTTCGAAATTTGAGCTTAATTGTGGGATAGATCCTAATTCAGAAATCTTAATATATAGCGTTAGTGATTTATTGAATATCCGTGTAGGAAGTGAAGATATCAATTCATACTTACCTCAGCTCAAGTTCAAACAAGAAGGAATAGATGACATTGAAAGACTAGCAAAAGAATATAAAAATTTGAAACAAAACTATACATTCTCTACGAATCCTAATGATCCAGTAATGGGGGAAATTAATTTCTCGAATTTAACTGGATGGAGTTCTGGCTCTTTTTGAAACAATAGCTTCAGTAACATTTGGTGGAACATCGGCGTAATGATCAAGTTCCATAGTTGAGCTAGCTCTACCCTGAGTCATAGATCTTAGGTTGGTAGTGTAGCCAAACATTTCACCTAAGGGAACATAGGCGGTAATTTCCTTGGTGCCACCAGCTAGATCTTCCATACTTTCAATTCGGCCACGTTTTGAATTTAGATCCCCAATCACGTCGCCCATAAATGATTCCGGGCAAACTACAACAACTTTCATTATTGGTTCCATTAATACTGGATTGGCTTTTCTGACCCCTTCTTGAAGTGCCATTGAGCCAGCGATCGAAAAAGCCATTTCAGATGAGTCGACATCGTGATAACTACCATCATAAAGTTCAACTTTGACGTCTACTACGGGATATCCGGCGATTACTCCATTAGCCATTGCCTCTTCTATACCTTTTCGAGTCGCAGGAATATATTCGCTCGGTATTACTCCACCTTTTATTGAGTTAACAAACTCAAAACCTGATCCGCTTTCGGCTGGAGATAACCTAATCCATACGTCACCATATTGTCCTCGGCCGCCACTCTGTCTAATGAATTTACCTTGAACTTCTACTCCTGCTTTACGTATGCTCTCTCGATATGCTACTTGCGGTTGCCCAACGTTTGCCTCAACACTAAATTCTCGTTTCATTCTATCTACAATAATTTCAAGATGAAGTTCACCCATACCAGATATTATTGTTTGTCCTGTCTCTTCATTAGAGTGAATTCTAAATGTAGGATCTTCTTCAGCTAGACGCTGAAGAGCTAAACTCATTTTTTCTTGGTCTGCTTTAGTTTTTGGCTCAATGGCAATTGATACTGGTGGATCAGGGAAGGTAATGCTTTCTAGTAAAATTGGATGATCAGGGTCACACAGAGTATTTCCAGTCGTAGTGCCTTTCAAACCGACTATAGCTGCAATGTCCCCAGCCTGCACTAAGTCGATATCTTCTCTTTTATCTGCCTGCATTCTTACTATCCGACCAACTCTTTCTTTTTGGCCGGTTGAACTGTTAAGAATATAGCTACCTGCTGACAATTTACCTGAATAAACTCTAAAATAAGCCAGTTTTCCTACGAATGGATCGGTCGCTATCTTAAATGCTAGTGCTGAAAAAGGATCTTCATTATTAGATTTTCTCTCAATCTCTTCTCCAGTTTTCGGATGTTTACCCCAAGCTGAACCACGTTCAAGTGGGCTTGGTAGCAAGTCGTTTATAAGATCAAGTACTTTTTCGACAACTACTCCACGACCGTCACCTCCAGTTACTGGAAAAAACTTTCCAGTCAATGTCGCGTTCCTAACAGCCAGTCGAATATCTTCTTCGGTCATTCCCTCTTCACCGTTATCTAGATACTTTTCCAGCATGTTTTCGTCCTCAGCTACAGCATTCTCGATCAGTAAAGATCGATAATGCTTGCATTCCTCAAGCATAGACTCAGGAATTTCGCCTTCTATAAGCTCATGATCAGTAAAATTTTTATATGTGTAGGATTTCATGCTAATCAAATCTACTACACCATTTATAGCTTGCTCAAAACCAATAGGTAAATGTACTGGAAAGGCGTGTCTGCTTAGTCGATTATGTATTGATTCAAGAGATTTATGAAAATCCCCACCAGTTTGATTAATTTTATTTATAAAGCATATTCTAGGCACATGGTACTTATCAGCCTGACGCCAAACAGTTTCACTTTGACTTTCAACTCCCATTTTTCCATCAAAAACAACAACAGCACCATCTAATACACGAAGACTTCGTTCAACCTCTACTGTAAAATCTATATGTCCAGGAGTATCAATAATATTTATTTGATGGTCTTTCCAATAGCATGTCACGGCTGCTGATACGATTGTTATGCCTCGTTCTCGTTCTTGCGCCATCCAGTCGGTAGTTGTTTCACCTTCATGAACAGCTCCGATTTTGTGCTTTAAGCCAGTCCTATACAGAATTCCTTCGGTAGTAGTGGTTTTCCCTGCATCAATGTGAGCAATAATTCCAATATTACGCAATTTATTAATCTGATAGTTTTTAGCTGCCATGTCCGTCCTTATGCTTTATTAGAGAGTCTCTGAATATCTTATATTATATCTTAGGTCTTTAATTAATTTCTGGCAAAATGTGCAAAAGCACGGTTTGCTTCGGCCATTTTTTGAGTATCTTCACGTTTTTTCACGGCAGCACCTTGACCGTTATATGCATCTTGTAATTCAGCCGCCAGTCGATCAACCATACTCATTCCTTTTCGAGCCCGACAAGACTGAACTAGCCACATAGTTGTTAAGTGGTTTTGCCGTTGTCCTTTGACTTCAAAAGGTATTTGATAATTCGCTCCACCGACCCGACGTGATCTTGTCTCCACGTGAGGTTGAATATTTTTAAAAGCTTGTTCAAAAACTTCTAACGGGTTATCTACTTTTAATTTCTGGGCGGCTTTTTCCATTCCATCATATACGATTCGTTCAGCAATCTGCTTCTTGCCGTCTTTCATTACCCTATTAATTAATCTTTGAACTTGTACGCTCCCGTACATTCTGTCGGGCTGTATTGGGCGAACTAGTGATTTGGTTTTTTTACGTGGCATCTCTAATTACTCCTAAGCTTTCTTGGCGCCATATTTACTGCGCCCTTGCTTACGATTATTAACTCCTTGTAAATCTAAGCTTCCCCGTACGATATGATATCGCACACCTGGAAGATCTTTTACTCGACCACCACGAACTAAGACAACTGCGTGCTCTTGAAGATTGTGACCTTCTCCTCCAATGTAAGCCCATACCTCATAACCATTAGTAAGTCTAACTCTGGCAACTTTTCTTAATGCCGAGTTAGGTTTTTTTGGAGTCTTCGTGGTAACCTTTACGCAAACCCCACGCTTAAAAGGTGCTGATTTCTCATAGTTAGTAGTGTTTAAACTATTAACCACTCTCTGCATGGCGGGTGATTTACTTTTTTGCATAACCCTCTTTCTGGGTTTGCGAACTAATTGGTTAATTGTTGGCATTGTATGGAAATATCTCCTTTAGTATTACTAAAACCGAGCTCTATTATTGTTTTGCTAATAAGCTAAGCCCATTAGTCAACTTTACTTAAGCCTAATTTACGGCCGATTGTAAAGTCCATTATTAATACGCTATTTACTTAACTAAGTTAAAAATTATCTAGCACCTAGTTTTGATAAATTCTAACAGAATAGCATCTATTGTTCAAGCTTGCTTCCTATTAACTCCTCATTTTCTATATTATCGTTACCAATTTCGTCAATTATTTCAGACGAATCAATATATCCAGTTCCAACTGGAATCTTACGACCTAGAATTACGTTCTCTTTCAGCCCATAAAGTAGATCTATTTTTCCTGAAGTAGCGGCGTTAATTAATACTCTAGTAGTATCCTGGAACGAAGCTGCACTAAGGAACGAATCTGTAGACAATGATGCTTTGGTTATACCAAGAAGCAACTGCGTGTATTGTGCTGGTTGCTTGTTGTTGGCTACTAATTTTTCATTAGCTTCAGTAACTGAAAGTTTGGATACAACATCTCCAGTTACAAATTCACTATCTGCCGAATCTTCAATTTGAACTCTACTAAACATCTGATTAACGATAATTTCTAGATGTTTATCTGAAATATTTTGCCCCTGACCTACGAATATCTTCAAGATTTGGTTCATTATATAGCGTTGTGTCGCCTCAATACCCTGCAAACGCATTAGGTCTTGCAAATTAACTGATCCATTGGTAAGTCTTTGACCGGCAATAACTTTATCGCCATCGGCAACTAGTAATTGTTTAAAGCCTGGAATTTCATAACGCATTACACTTTGTTTGTTTGGCGTTATGATCAAACTTATGTCAGTAGTTGTTAATTTACCAGCTATTGGTGCTATGATCGGATCGCTACCATCCTCCCTTGAGGCAATTACATCACCTACTGAAATGTCACTACCACTTGCAATCTTGACCTGACGTTGATCAATTTTGTAGCTAAGTTTTTCTTTATCGTCGGCAGTGATTTGCACAATATAGTGATCACCTGCCTCCCAAGCGTTTACTGTTCCACTAATTTCTGACAAGTAGGCTACACCCTTTGGAGCTCGGGCTTCAAATAGCTCTTCAATTCGACTAAGACCTTGTGCAGAATCATCTGCGACTAACGCCCCGGAACGGTGTTTAGAGTTAAGGCTTAGCTGTGTGCCAGGCTCACCAATACTTTGCGCAGCAATGACTCCAATAGGATGATGATTGTTTACTAATTCTCCTGTAGCTGGGTCTATGCCGTAACTTCTGCGCGAAACTCCTCTGACGTTTGTGCAAGACAAAACACTCATGATTTTTATTCCATCAAGGGTAGTATCTTCTTCTATAGCATGAGCAATCTCAGCAGTAATGAGTTCGCCACGCTTAACATGGTTACTTATATTTTCTGCCGCATAACGACCAGTCAACCTAGCTGCGTAGCTATTGCCAATCTCCTCAGCATCCGAGCGTAGCATAGCAAAACCAGGATCGTTATCTTCATCATCAATAGTGAACACATCTTGAGAAACATCAACTAATCTTCTGGTAAGATAACCTGCATCAGCTGTTTTTAATGCACCATCAATAACTGCCTTTCTAGCTCCTCGGGTTCCGGTAAAGTACTCAAGTGGATTTAGACCTGTAATATAGTTAGATTTTACGGGCAGTTCTATTGTTCTACCTGCAGCGTCCTGGAGGACTCCAAGCATACCGACAGAGTTCTTCATCTGCGTAATACTTCCTCTAGCACCTGAAATTAACGCAATTGCCATTGATGAGTCTTTATTTACCATTTGCTGACTTAGTGCTTCTTGAATTTGATTTTCAATTTTTGTCCAGCTATCTACGGTCAACCGACTTCTTTCCTCATCAGTAATAAAACCTTGTTCGAACTGATCTGATATGGCCGCGGACTTTTGATCTCCGGCTTTAATCATTTCGTCCATGCCTTCAACCTTCTCGAAATCCCCCATTCCCATGCTGAGACCTGAGGCAGTTGCCGAAGAAAATCCAAGATCCTTTAATTCATCTGCAATGATAGCGGTTTTCTCTTGGCCATAACGTGCATATACCTCAGCCATAACGTTCTGCAAGCGCTTTTTAGTCATAGCTTCTTCTTGGAAAGGAAAATCTTCAGGAAATATTTCGTTGAATAGTAATCTTCCTGCGGTAGTGGTTCTAACTACACCACGGAACGGAACTCGAATAAAGTTTTGTAAAATTATTTTACCTTTATCTAGAGCTAAAATTACTTCGTCAATGCTTGAGAATGGATATATTGTTTCATCGAGCCCTGGTCGATTATAGGTTAAATAGTAACATCCCAAGACTATATCTTGTTCAATGTGTAAAATTGGAGATCCGTCAGCAGGCTTAAGAAGGTTACGATTCGCTGCCATAATTGATTTAGCTTCAAACTGTGCTTCTTTACTTAAAGGAAGATGTACAGCCATCTGGTCTCCGTCAAAGTCCGCGTTGAACCCTCGACATACTAGTGGGTGTAGCTGAATTGCACGTCCCTCTATAAGTACAGGTTGAAATGCCTGAATACTTAAACGGTGTAAGCTCGGAGCACGGTTTAATAACACATATTTTTCTTTAATTACCTCATCTAATGCATCCCATACGACAGTCTCGCTTAACTCTATTAGACGTGTTGCACTACGAATATTATGAGCATGTTCTTTAGCTATCAGCTCACCTATTACAAATGGCTTAAATAGCTCAAGAGCCATCATTTTAGGTAATCCGCATTGAAAAATCTTTAACTCTGGCCCAGCTACAATTACTGAACGTCCTGAGTAGTCAACTCTTTTTCCGAGTAGATTCTGACGAAATCTACCCTGTTTACCTTTGAGCATATCACTTAATGACTTTAGTCGACGACGTTGCCCGGTAGCAGCTACTGCACGACCACTTCTGGCTGAAGAATTATCAATTAGAGCATCAACAGCTTCCTGTAGCATACGTTGTTCGTTACGCCTAATTACTTCAGGTGCATTTAAATCAATAAGCTTTTTTAATCGATTATTTCGATTAATTACTCTTCTGTAAAGATCATTAAGATCACTAGTAGCAAATCTACCACCTGTCAATTGAACCATTGGTCTTAGGTCTGGAGGAATTACGGGCAAAACTGAAACACATAAACTACTTGGTTTAATTCCTGCGCGATGCATGCTTTCAAGTAAACGCAAACGCTTCATTAGACGCTTTCGCCGTTGGCCTTTAGAACCTTCCGTTTCTATGTTTAATTTTTTTATGAGTTTTTCAAGATCAATTTCACTAAGTAAGTCCTTGAGAGCTGCGCCACCCATCCCTACTTTAATAATTGATCTCAGTTCATCAGGTAAAGCACGATACTCTGTTTCAGTAATTAAGTTAAGTTTAGTTAATGCACTCGCCTGACTACGATAAGTTTCAAAGTTTTTAGAAAGTTCTTCGGTTTCTTTAGTTTGCAATTCGGCTAGTGCTTTAACGTTTGCTTCAGGATTTTTAGCCTCTTCTTCATATCTTAGACGTATAGCTTCTTTGCCAGCGTTAAATTCTGCTTCCTTATCAACTAATATCTGATCTTTTTTTTCTGTATCTACGGAAATTATGACAAAGCTAGCAAAATAGGCAACTCTTTCAAGATTCTTGACGGTCATTCCTAAAATTAACCCCATTGCGCTTGGTGTCCCATGAAGAAACCAAATATGTGCAACCGGGACAGCCAAATTAATATGACCCATTCTTTCGCGACGAACAATACTTTTAGTTACAAGCTCACCATTCTTATCTACAGCTGCTTCTCGGCTTCTAACACCTTTGTATTTTGCATCGTGTGGATTAATGTCTTTAACTGGACCAAAAATTCTTTCACAGAATAATCCATCGCGCTCTGGCTTCTGCGTACGATAATTGATGGTTTCAGGCTTTGTAACTTCACCATTACTCCAGTCAAGTATATCCGTTGAACTAGCTACAGCTAGTCTAACAGCGTCAAAATCTGAAATATCTGTACCGTAACTAAAATTCTGTCCCATAATTATGCTATCTCCTTATCTGTTTCCGTGACTGTATCAGCAGGAATTGAGTTTTCACCATCGCTGTCAAGTTCTATTACACTAAAGTCATCACCAATCGTTTCCTCGCTAAGATCCATATCGGATATGGATGGTTCTGGGACTTGAATATTGCTTTGGTGCTCTGCTTCCTCCTTGACTGTAGTTGACAAAATTGCTTCCGCGTCAACAATGCTGGATTCTTTTATTAGGTCAACTTTTAAGCACAGACCTTGTAGCTCTTTAACTAACACGTTGAAACTTTCTGGGACCTTAGGTCCAACAATTGGAATACGTTTAATGATAGACTCATAGGCTTTAGATCTTCCGTATACATCGTCAGACTTTAGAGTTAACATTTCCTGAAGAGTGGTTGCTGCGCCATATGCTTCAAGTGCCCAGACTTCCATTTCTCCAAAACGTTGTCCTCCGTTTTGTGCTTTTCCTCCTAGAGGTTGCTGGGTAACCATGGTGTAAGGGCCAGTTGATCTAGCATGTATTTTGTCTGCAACCATGTGATTCAGTTTAATGAAGTACATGACACCTACGGTGGTTCGTTCCTGGAAAGCTTCGCCGGTACGACCATCATAAAGTTGCTGTTTTCCGTCCTCCGGAAGTCCGACTTCTTTCAGGAGTTCACGAATTTTACTCTCAGATACCCCATTAAAGGAAGGGCTAGCTACATGAATCCCCAATGCTTTTGCCGCCATGCCTAGATGCGTTTCGAAAAGCTGACCGATATTCATTCTTGATGGAACACCTAATGGATTTAATACTATATCTACCGGCGTACCATCTTCCATGAAAGGCATATCTTCAACTGGCAAAATACTAGCAATAACGCCTTTGTTTCCGTGACGGCCACCCAATTTGTCTCCTACTGCAATTTTTCTCATTTGAGCAACAAATATCTGAATTTGCATAGTAACTCCAGATTTCAATTCATGTCCATTCTCGCGACTAAATATTTTTACACCGACTACTTTTCCGTGTTTACCATTACTCATTCTTTTAGACGTATCACGTACTTCCTTGGCCTTTTCACCAAATATAGCTCTCAAAAGACGCTCTTCAGAACTTAATTCCTGTTCACCTTTTGGAGTAATCTTTCCAACAAGAATATCTCCAGGATGAACTTCGGCGCCAATACGTACTATTCCATCATCGTCAAGATGACGAAGGGATTCTTCTGAAACGTTAGGAATATCGCGTGTTACTATCTCTGGACCTAATTTAGTTTCACGCACTTCTGTCATGAAATCTATTATGTGTATAGAAGTTAAGGTGTCGTCCTCGACAAGTTTTCTAGAAATAATTATTGCATCCTCAAAGTTATATCCAGACCATGTCATGAAAGCTACGACCAAGTCTTTTCCAAGTGCTAGCTCACCACCTGCAACTGACATTCCCTCGGCCAAAACGTCACCCTTTTTAACCTTCTGACCTCCAGTAACTACAACCTTTTGATTTATTGATGTTCCTTCATTTGAACGACTAAAGTGTAATGTTGGATAATCCTTTGTCGTATCTGCATATTTAATGGTAATTTTATCGGCAGTTGCATTGATAACCTCACCGTCGTTTTCAGCTAGAATCACCTGCCCTGTATTTAAGGCGGCAGTTCTTTCTAGTCCGGTACCTACAATTGGGGCAGCTGGTTGAATTAGCGGTACGGCTTGACGTTGCTGATTACTACCCATTAGTGATCTATAGACATAGTTTTTCTCAATGAAAGGTATTAATCCGGCGCTACTACCAATTATCTGATTTCGAGCAGCGTCCATAAAATTAACCTCGTCTGCGTCGACCTCACCAGAATTTAGATTACGCCTAGCGCTAACCCGATCGGTTACAAAGTAGCCATTTTCATCTAGATCGTTTCCGGCTCCGGCAATTACTGCAGCCTCTTCTTCGAACGCGTCTAGGTAAACCACATCATTAGTAACCTTCGCTTTGACAGGCCATGTTACCTGATTCTTAACCTTTGATAATTTTTCAGAATCTTCTTTGGTAATAGTCTTGCCAGCGGGGACTATAACATCTCCCTTTTCATTTAGGTAGTCAATTGCTGAAATATGTCCAACAATATCTTTAGGAGATGCGTGATTAATTACTTTTCGGTACGGAGTCTCGATAAACCCATATTCGTTCACGCGTGCATAGTTAGCGAGATTAAGAACTAACCCTACATTCGCTCCTTCAGGCGTTTCAA
This sequence comes from bacterium, assembly GCA_021804085.1. Classification (GTDB taxonomy): domain Bacteria; phylum Patescibacteriota; class Saccharimonadia; order Saccharimonadales; family UBA4665; genus JAJZWH01. The sequence goes on from JAJZKM010000001.1 coordinate 10,309, forward strand.
CGGCACATATACGACCGTAGTGCGTAGCATGAGCATCACGAACTTCAAAACCGGCACGTTCTCGGCTTAATCCACCAGGCCCCATAGAACTTAGGCGGCGTTTATGAGCTAATTCACTTAGAGGATTAATTTGGTCCATGAACTGACTCAGTTGGCTTGATGCAAAAAATTCACGAACAGCAGCTACAACTGGTCTAGCATTGATTAGCTGAGTTGGCTGAACTGTTTCGATTTCACTCATGCTCATTCTATCTTTGGTATTACGTTCCATTCGGAGAAGTCCGATACGGAATTGTCTTTGAACTAGCTCACCAACTAATTTAATACGACGATTGGCAAGACTATCGATATCGTCAGCGGGGTCTTGAGTGTTGTTGAGTCGTATAATTTCAGAAATTATGGCTTGAATATCTTCGAGACGTAGTATTCTATTTTCAATTGTGTTTGGAACATCTAGGTTTAATCGTTTATTTATGTTGTATCTACCAACCCTAGAGAAATCAAAACGTTTGAAGTTATAAAACATATTTTCAATAAGGCCTCGGGCGTTTTCTACGGTAGCTAAGTCTCCAGGCCTAAGGCGACGATAAACTTCAATAAGAGCATCGTTTTGACCATGTGTAGGATCTTTGGCCAATGTTGATTCAATATAATTTATGCTACCAGTATCTACGTGAGCAAAAGCTTCTTTCATTGAAGACTCAGTCATCCCCAAAGAACGTAGTAAAGTACTAACAGCCAATTTTCGCTTACGGTCAATTTTTACAAATAAAGCACCATTAGCTGATGTCTCAAACTCTAGCCAAGCACCTCTCCCGGGAATAATTTTTGCACCATATAAATTAGTAGTTCCGTGTTGTTCACTTGTGAAAAATACACCAGCAGACCGTATTAATTGACTTACAACAACTCTTTCGGCCCCATTAATAATAAAAGTTCCCCTGCTTGTCATCCATGGATAATCACCGAGATAAGCTTCTTGTTCTTTTACTTCACCTGTAATTTTATTCGTTAAGACTACATTTGCTTTTAACGGCGCATCATAGCTAACATTATTTTCGCGCGCTTGTTGTTCGGTTAATTTTGGTTGATCAAAATGGTAGTCTCTAAATGATAGAGATAATTTAGCACCTGTATAATCATCGATCGGACTAATTTCGGCTAGAAGTTCACCTAGTCCTTCTTCTACAAACCAATTAAATGACTTGTTTTGGTGGTCAATTAGATTTGGCAATTCAATAGCCATATCCTTTTTACTGTAATAAACTCTTTCTGAATTATTATTTGTATTACTAGTGGCACTAGAATTTGCCATACGCTATTAGCTGGCCCCCTTATTGATTAGCATTCGCTAACTTTATTAATTATTTTGCAAAATTATTATTTGTTTAATAAGCGAAGCTACCTAATTCAGGTGGAATATTTCGTATAAGAATTTTAGCTACGATTCCCCATCATACACTACTTCTTAAATCTAGTCTGTCAGATAAGCACTGTATGTGTCAAGTACTTAATGTTTTTTTACCTGGATCTAGGACATAATCAACAAGGCCGTATTTTTTAGCATCCTCTGCACTTAACCATTTATCTCGTTCCATATCTTCATGAATTTTACTAACAGGTTGACCAGTATTTTTTGCCATAATCTGTTCTAGCAATTTTTTTAGTCTTAATCCTTCTCTTAATGAAATTTCTTGGTCTGTTATTTTTCCCTGAGTACCGCTAGAAGGTTGGTGAATCATAACAGTTGCATTAGGCAGTAGATATCTTTTTCCCTTAGTACCACTGCTCAGAATAAATGCTGCTGCTGAAGCTTGAACTCCTATTCCAACAGTCTGGACGTCATTTGTGACATATTCTATGGTGTCATAAATCGCTAATGCATCATATGCTGAACCACCAGGGCTGTTAATGTACAGGAAAATATCTTTTTGTGGGTCGCTTGCCTGCAAAAAAAGTAGTTGAGCTACAACAATATTTGCGCTTGCCTCAGATATATCACTACCTAAGAATATAATTCTTTCTTTTAGCAGTCTAGAATAAATATCATAAGCCCGTTCGTAGCGTCCCTCCTGTTCAATTACAGTAGGAATTAAAATTTGCTGACTTACTTTATTTAAATCCATAAATAATTTATACGCCTATTGGCACTCAATAGTCAAGAGTGCTAGACTATTATTGTAATTCTTCGATTCTAGATAAAGTTTTTTCAACTAAAATTCGATTCTTAATATCTAAATGATTTCGTTTGTCGGAAAGTTCATGTTGCATTTGGGGGTCATTGTTATATGCTGCCTTTAACTGTATGAGTCTAGCCTCAAGTTCTGTATTGTCGACACTAATATTTTCTAAGGAAGCAATCTCACCTAAAATTAAACCAGTCTTGACGCGATTTTCTGAAATACTTCTAGCCTGTTCATCAAACTGTTTTTCAGTTAGATTTTCACTTTGCAGAAATTCAGACCACGTTTGACCACGATATGAAGCGTTTTGTCTAGCTTCAAAAATATACTTTTCTTTGTCCTCATTGATTAACGTTTCGGGTATTGCTATTTCAGTCTTAGAGACTATATGATCCACAAGTTTGTTTTGATATTGAACTTGTAACTCTTGATCTTGATTTAATTTGAGTTCACGCTTAATATCCGCCTTAAGTTCAGAAAGAGACTTAAAGTTACCAACTTTTGACGCAAAAGCGTCATTTATTTCTGGCAATTTTACTTCATAAACTTTGTTTATAGTAACAGTGAATTTTGCCTTCATGTTACGTAAATATGTTACGTTATAATCGCTAGGAAATGTTACTTTAATTTCCTTAGTTTCGCCTGCCTTGGCCCCAATTAGCTTCGTTTCAAACCCTGGGATAAAAGTTTTACTTCCTAATATTAATGGAAAATTTTTTCCGTCGGCACCAGCTATAGCTTTGTCGTTTGCATCCTCGGTTCCTGTAAAATCAATAACAACTTCATCACCATCCTTAGCAGCCCGCTTAACTTCTGATCTTGTAGAGAGTTGAAGACGTAAACGCTCAAGTACTTCATCAATAGCTTTTGGAGTAATTTTACCTATTGGTTTTTGAATACCGAGCTTTTTATATTCACCCAACTTAATTTGTCCTAAAACATCAACAGTGGCTGAAAATTTTAAAGATTCATATGGAACAAAGCTAGAGATGCTAATTTCACCCCTGTCTACGCTTCTCAGCTTATTCTCGAATAAAGCCTTAAGATAAATACTATTAACAGCTATGTTAATAGTTTCTTCGGACAACATTGCGGGATCAATGTACTTTTCTGATATATCAACTGGAGCCTTACCTGGCCTAAACCCTGGAATTTTATATTTTGACTTGAGTTTGTTTATGGCATCAATCTTTGCTGAAAGAATCTCTTCCTTTGATGCTTCAATAGTGAGTTTTACGACGGTTGGTTTTAAATATTTTACGCTGGATTTCATAAGGCCCTATTCTATCAGTAACTGATAAAAAACTCAAAAAATATACTATATTGGCCTATTTTATTAACTCAATTATATTCTCTATGCTTAAGACCTGCTCCTCTGAAGTGCTAAGATTCCTTAAGGTAAATTTATTGCTAGCGGACTCTTTTTCGCCTAAAATAAGAACGTAATTTATGCCTTTTTTGTCTGCAGTTTTAATCTGATCACCAATCCTCTTGTCGTCAAGATTAACCGCAACGTTTAGACCCGCTTTTCTAAGTGATGCTGCAATAGAACGCGATGCGGCATGTTGATTACCTATAACTGCTAAATATATGTCAATATCATTTTTAATTGGAGGCATTAGATTGTGACCAATTAAAAAATTACTTAGGGTTGCATCTCCTAGGCCAAAACCTACAGTATCTACCGGATCAACCCCAAAAAGGCCGACTAATCCATCATATCTTCCTCCTCCCATCATTGAACGATTGTTTTCTGGATCATTATCTAAAACTTCAAAAACAATGCCAGTATAATAATCGAACCCCCGTACAGTTGATATATCGAATTCGAAATTAGTGACACCCTCATCGTGCAGTTTATTAAATAATTCGTTAAGCTCAATAGTTTCGTTTTGGGTTTTAAGGAACTCAGGTAAATTATTTATATCATTTATATCTAAAAGCTCAAGAAGTCTTTCGCTTACTAAATCCTGTTTTTGGCTAGTGTCTAAAATCAGGTCCAATTGGTCTATGAACTCCGATGCTTCAATTTTTGACCTACGATCAATCAGTTTAATTATCGAGTCGGACTGTTTTTTCTCAAGTTTTAAGTAATCCAACAGGGCTATATTAAGTAATTTGCGGTGATTAATTTTAATCATGAACATAGAATCGTTTGCGTTGAATGCTTTGAGCAAAGCTGATGCCAAAACAATAATTTCCAGATCTGCATTAATACCCCCAGCACCAAATAGATCAACGTTCAATTGCCAGTGTTCGCGATATCTACCTCTCTGTGGTCTTTCATAACGCCAAAGGTTCGGTAGTGAGAACCAACGTAATGGATAGGCTAATTGTTGTCTTCTGGCAGCAACCATCCTGCTCACACTTGGAGTCATTTCTGGCCTAATCGCTACAGCACGACCCCCACGATCAACAAAACTATAGGTTTGATCAGATATAATTTCTTTGCCACTTTTGGCTAAATACAAATCAATCGATTCCAACATTGGCGCATCGTATTCTTCGTACCCATAACTACGAACCGTAGATTTTAAAATATTAAAAATATAATTCTGCTGACGTTTATCATCTGGATAAAAATCTCTAGCTCCTTTATATGGTTGAGTTGGAAGATTCATTTGATGTTAATTATAGACTAAAGACCTAATGATTATGTAACCTAATAAATTCTTATAGTTTAAAAACGAAGAAATATATTTATTGTTATATTTCGGGAATTATATTATAAATTCTTTATCTCGACAGAAGATGGTGCGCGGGAGAGGACTTGAACCTCCATGGGTTTCCCCGCTAGCTCCTAAGGCTAGTGCGTCTACCATTTCGCCACCCGCGCGATTCTACCTGATTAATATTAACCTATATATTGAGTCAGAACAAAAAAAATTGACAATACTTCTATTCGACCATCATAGTATTTAGCATGAATCTAAAACAATTTAATAATGTTAAAGTTAATTCTATACCCACGCTCAATCTTGTACCTATTAGCTCTAAACTAGCTATAAAAATTTATGAAGAAATTGCAATTCTATATCTAATTCCTGCTCTGATATTATTACTAGCTTTCAACTACATTGGAAATTATAGCTATAAGTCAATAAATAATTTTTCCTTTAATGGAAACGAGATTGTTGGTTTGGTTCTTGCGTTACTTTGGCTTGTAATTAGTGCAATAAACATAGGCCCTACAATTTATCTTCGTTTACATGCCTCTAGGGATGAAAATGTTCCTAAAATAGTTGATTGCTATAAAAACGGGCTACGGCTATCGCCTCGAATCTTATTAACTTTCATTTTATTATATGTAACGGTTGCTATCGGCCTAATTCTACTTATTTTTCCAGGCATTATTTTACTTCGAAAATATTTTCTTGCTCCATATTACGCAGCAGATAATCCAGATTTATCATTGATAGAAGTATTTAAGATTTCATCTACTCAATCCAAATCGTTCAGGAACGCTATTTATTCTACTTTAGCTCTATTAATACTTATTGGATTAATGTTCGATATTTTTAATAGCAATGTATTTACTAAATTAATTACTACGATAATAGACTACTTGTTTATTTTTATACCTGCTTTACGTTACAACGAGATCTCGACTTACTTCGCGAAGAAACATAGCTGAGCATCTCCAAACTTTTTGTTTTTAATAAGTTGAAGATTAATCGAGGGTAATGCTTGTTTGCCTGGCCATGACAACACGAATATACCATTTGGTTTTAATAGGTTCTGTAAATTATTTATTTCGTCAAGATTTGGCTTTAGATACGGCGGATCAACTAATATTACGTCAAAAATAGAATTAGATGTAGCCATCCATTGTGATAATTTTGCGCAAACTAATGTAATTTGATTCTCAAGTCCAAGCTGGACAATGTTATTCCGAATCACCGATGAGGCGATGCGATTACTTTCAATTGCTACTATCTTTGATGCTCCTCTACTTGCAGCCTCTAAGGCCAAAGCTCCACTACCTGAATACGCATCGATCAAATCTAAATTACTAATATCTCCTAATGTAGCAAACAATGACCCTCTAATCTTTTCGGCCATAGGATGAGTGGATGATACTTTTGGGGAACTAATAATTCTTCCTTGGAGGCTTCCAGCAATTATTCGCATAATCTATTGTTGTACTAGTACGCCAGATTCCTTTACTGCCCCATACCAGATAAGAGTTAAAGTCCAAACAATTTCTGGAAATAAATCTTTTTTTACAGCACGAACTAGCGATGGAGTCCAGCCCTTGCTATAAAAACGAGTATACATGTTATGACTTGCAACTTTCTGCGCCGACATCCTGTACCACGACGCTATATTTTTGCTGTTGATTACCGTCAATTCTCTTTCTCGAAAATCTGCTAAGTTTATTCTTAGGGGCATAATTAATATAGCAATACCAAGTTCAAAAACTGCGTGCGTCGATAAAAGTCCTTTAGGACCTAAAAAACGCCAATTATTTCTTAGGAACTTATATGTTGATGTCCCCGGTAATAATAATTTTGACTTAATCGATCTGGCGCTATTAAGATTACCCCCGTCTTTTAATAGTTTAATTTTTTGTGCATATGGATAATGATGAGCTGGTGTGAGCCCATCGACTACTGCATGCGCAAGCCACGCTGCCTCAAAAGCTCCTCTGACCTGATCTCCTTGCTTAAGACTATCTACGAGCCTATTGTAATGACTCTCAATAATATGAATTATGCTAACATCCTGTTTGTCGTTTGGCTGAAAAAAATGAATCGGTTCATCTTTATATGGACTTTTTCTCTTGATTGCGTCCGGTCCGTTACGACCTTCAAAATGTAAAATTTGACCAATGCTTGGAAACGGACTATTTTTGCCTATAAGTTCACGTAGCTGCTTTTCAGCGCATCGGTCAATCTTTTGATGTGCTCCCAATATTCTACCGGAGACACTAGTAAGGGTGGAGCCTGAATACATATTTAGTTTAAGTAAGTAATTTGTTGCGCTTGGCTTATCTTCTCATTCAATAATGGATATTTTATCACTTCATCACCCTGAGACATAAATAAATTTATAGCCTTTTTCACCAAATTTATTATTTGCTGATCATTGATTGACAGATCATTAAAACCTTTTCCGTGTTGGAGTTTTCCATAAATAGCCCCAGGTCCTCTATATTCAAGATCTAATTCACTTAATTTGAAACCGTCATTTATATTTGCGAATTGTCGCAATCTATCTGGTGGGCTAAGACTTTCCGATAGCATTAGATAACAATTGCTCTGTAAATTACTTCGGCCCACTCGACCTCTTAACTGGTGTAGTTGTGCTAAGCCAAAATGTTCTGGACCATAAATTGCCATTAATGTTGCATTGGCAATATCAACTCCAACTTCAATCACAGTAGTTGCTATTAGTATCTGAATTTCTTTATTCACAAATTTTTTCATTATTACATCTTGGTCAGTACTGCCCATTTTTCCATGAATCATCTCGACATTGTAATTACTAAATTTTTTTGAATATATATGCATTAATTTTTCGACTGAAATTGTATCATCAGATTCCCTAGAGTGAATGTATGGGCTTACGACAAAAATCTGGTTACCTTTTTCTAGTTCCTTGTTAACATTTGCATAAAAACGATCATAGTCACTAGGTAAAACTAAATTTGTTTCTGTCGTCAAGCGATTATTAGGCAGTTGCTTTAGTTGCGATAAATCAAGATCGTTAAAAAGTGATAAAAATAGTGACCTAGGTATCGGCGTAGCCGTAATACTCAAAAAATGAGGTAAATGGCCTGTTTTCTTTTGAAGCTCAAGACGTTGAGCGACACCAAATCTATGTTGTTCATCGATAATCAATAATGCCAAATCACTCCAGTCAATATCTGCACTAAGAAGGCTGTGCGTACCTACAATAAAGCAAGATCTTAAGTTAGCAGCCTTATTAAGAGATTCTTTCTTTTTAAGGGCAGTGATGCTTCCACTAAGATATACAAGTTTATCTTCCATGCCAAGAGGAGATAAAAGTTTAAATATTGTATCGAAATGTTGGCGAGCCAACAATTCTGTTGGAGCCATAAAGGCTACTTTATAGTGATTAGCTAGAGCCATTACTGCGCTCATGACTGCTACAACAGTTTTACCACTCCCAACATCTCCTTCGACCAATCTATTCATAGGGTTATTTTGTTCCATATCTTTATATATTTGCCATATAACCTTTCGTTGTTCGTCAGTTAATTTAAATGGCAATTCTGAAACAAATTTTTTTGCTAACTCTACATTAAAAATAACTTTAAGGGCTTTAGTGCGCTTTCGTTCAATACTAGATAGCTCATTCGCCAACAACAGTGGGAACAAATTAGAAAATGAAATTCTTGTTTGGGCGGCTATTAAGTTTAATGAGCTATCAGGAAAATGTATTTGTCTAACTGCATCACGAATGGGCATTAAGTGAAGTGCTGAAATTAAATACTCAGGTATTTCTTCTTCGACCTGATCACTAAATACAAGGGCTTCTTGAACTGCCTTACGAATTTTCCAAGATGCTAGTGTTTTATGAGCTGAATATACTGGAACAATTCTAGTGTTATTTAGTTGGTCATCTGAAGCTATTTCAATTGAAGGATTAACCAAACTGAATCGGTTTCTGTTAAGACTATAATTACCGCATAGTAAATATTCAGTCCCAGGTTTAATATTATTAATTCTATATGCCTGATTAAACCAGACAACTATTATCGACCCACTAGAATCGCTAGCGATAGCTTCAGTAATGTTTAGTCCGCGTCTTACTTTACGGTTTCTGATCGATGAAAGTTTTGCTCGAATTGAAACTTGGCCCGGTTTTAAATCACTAATATTACTATAGGAACTGTAGTCATCATATCTTCGAGGAAAATAAAATAATAGGTCTTTTATGCTATAAATTCCTAAATCATTAAAGCCCTCAGTCTGTTTTTCGCCAACTCCCTTTATTAAGCTTATAGGATCAGTCAATTTAATATTTGAAGATAATAATTTAGTCACTTAATTAATTCTATTAATACTCTATTTTTATAAGACTTATCTCTCATAATGGGATCAACACCAAAATAAAACTTGAATTTTTTATTATCTAATTCATTTATGTCTTTAAACGTATTACGATGAACAAAACTACGCCACTTAAGTTCTTCGGATAATGTCATTATTATAATTATAATAAATAAAGTAGTTTATAATTACTATTGGGTAATTTTGTTAATTAAAATATTCTTTCAGCCTCTAATAACACTATTTTTATAAAACAATATTTTATTGTAGCCTGAGGTTAAGCTGGGTTCTAATATTATTCGCATTTTTTGTATGCCTTTTTTGTTATAATATTCTATGAACTTTCTATTTTAAATTAACTAATCAAACAGGAAGAGAAAATAGTGGGGACTAAATCTAAGAGTAGAAATCGGAGACCAGCAAATAAAACCAGATCATTACAGGTAAATCGAAGTTTAACTAGCCGGCGTAAAGAGCATAAAGCTAATCAGAAATCGACAAAGGCAGAGTATTTAGCTAGTCTACCTAAAGATCCTTGGAAAAGATTAGCTGCTAGACTTAGACCTAAACATCTAGTTGATTATTGGTTTTCTCGTGAAGGCGCAATCATGGGATTAAAGGTGATTGGCATTGTTATAGTTCTTTGTTTCTTTTTGATTATTGGAATATTTGCATATTTTAAAAAAGATATCCTGTCCTTTACTAGTATTTCAGGTAATAATTTGGGTGGAAGTATTAGCTTTTACGACCGAACTGGGAAGGTCTTGCTTTGGCAAGATTATGGTTCAGTAAAACGAATACCAGTTTCTAGTAATCAGATAAGCCCATACATGAAGGAAGCTACTGTAGCAATTGAGGATAAAAACTTCTACCATGAACAGGGTGTAGATTTTGGATCAATACTTCGTTCAGGGATTCACGACATCATACATCATGGACAAGGACTTGAAGGCGCGTCTACTATAACTGAACAAGTTGTAAAGCTAAATAAGGGTTGGACAGATCCGTTATCAATTAAAGAAAAAATTGAGGAAATAGGGCTTTCTATTGCTCTAAGTAGAGACTATTCGAAATCACAGATCTTAACCGCGTACTTAAACATTGCTCCTTACGGAAATATAGATTATGGCGTACAAGCTGCGGCTGAAGACTATTTTCATGTTTCGGCTGCCAATCTAACACTTGCTCAATCTGCAATGCTGGCATCTATACCTCAAGCTCCTACAGCATATTCACCCTACAGTAGCCCGTCATATAATCCTGCAGTTACAGCTAACTATTTTGATGAACCAGCGTTAACTGCACGTGCACACTATGTTATTCAGCAAATGGTATTACAGCACATGATTTCTCAAGCTCAAGCTAACGCCGCTTTAAAAGTAAATGTTCTCTCGGAGGTGCATCCAATTCAATCGAAGTATAGCAATATTAAATATCCATATTTTGATCTAGTAGCAGAGCAACAACTAGTAAAAACGTATGGCCAAAAACTTGTCAGTCATGGGGCTTGGAAAATTGATACTACGTTAAGTGTTCCACTTCAAAACTTAGCCCAACAAGAAATTGCATCAAATGCCAATAATGCGCTCTATGTTGGTGGTGCAGATGAAGAAGCTTTAGTTGCAGAACAGGTACAAACCGGGCAAGTCGTTGCACTTGTTGGAGGGGAAAACTTTAACAATCCCATTGACGGACAAATAAATTACGCTGCAATAAGTATTAATCCTGGATCTACAATTAAACCGTACGTTTATTCAACATTTATAAACAATAGTAACGATGCAGGTGCTGGCTCGGTAATTTATGATGTACAGCAACCTCTTCCTGGCTATCCTTGTACTAATAAAAATCTTCCTCAATACGGTGGTAATTGTTTGGAGGATTACGACTATCGATATCCTGGACCAGAAACACTTCGATATGCTCTCGCTGGATCTAGAAACGTACCAGCCGTAAAGGTTGGTCTCATGGCAGGTATTCAAAACGTGCAGAATGAAGTAAGTAAAATGACGGGGTACCCAGATGCATATCGATGCTATGCAACAAACAGTAATCCATTAACCGATGGACCAAATCAACAAGTGCCTTGTTATGGGTCAGCGGCAATTGGTAATGGATATCTTTACCTTGATCAAACTGTTAATGGATTGGCGACATTAGGACGCTTAGGCCAGGAAATTCCTCAGACCTACATACTAAGCATTACTGATTCTACTGGAAATGTAATCTATCAATGGAAACAACCCAAGCCAATTCAAGCACTTAAAACCGATACTGCTTATATTATGGACAATATGCTTAGTGATCCTAGGGCTTCATATCTGCCTGGATCTTGCAACGCAGTAACCTGCACACCACTATCTCAAGGGGGATATAAGTGGCAACGATATAATGGTTGGGATATTGCAGTTAAAACTGGAACTACAAACGCTGACCAAAGTGGATTGATGGCCGGTTGGACGACTCAATACGCTGTCATAACATGGGCCGGGTACCATACAATAAATAAAGCATTGAAACTGGGTACTATGGAGGCAATTACTGAACCAATGACTAGAGGATGGCTTGAGGGTGCTTTAAATATGCTCCATACAGCTCCCATAAATTGGGTTCAGCCGAGTGATATTAAGGTTATACCAGCATACGTTCAAACTGTGCATGTCGGCTTAGGCTCTGAAGAGCCTGGACCAACCGATGAAATATTTCCATCATGGTATATAGGCAAAGGAAGTACTGGAGGATCTGAGGTTATCGATAAAGTCTCAGGGGGATTAGCAACATCGTGCACTCCGGCTGACGCTAAAGAGACAATTAGTGACAGCAGTGCAGCTAGTACATTTTCTGTTGATAAGTTTTATCCTCCAAACCAAAATACTAGCAGTTCGAACACGAGTTCGACTTTCTATGACGATATACACAACTGTAGTGACCAGCCCCCAAGTTTAGTAATTACTACTTCATCAGCTTCTAGCTCAAGTTCCTGTGATAATACCTGCCAGATCGTGTTAACTGCTACTAGGGGAACCCATCCTTTAGGAGGAGGTAATTTTGGCGGAACAATATCTTTGTCTATAAACGGTAGTGTTGTTAAAACATGGAATGTCTCTAACTCGCCATCCACTGTTGTTTATACCTATAACCCAACTACAACCGGAACGGCGAACATTTCTGCGACGGTCACGGATAGTGTTTTGTATCAAACTACTCAAACAACACAAATTAATACGCAATATACTGCACCAACACCTACTTCTCAATCCACCGCCCAAACTGGCACTACTCAAAACTCAACTCAAACCACTACTCAAACAACTACTCCAACAACTACACTAATCCCATAGCTAATTCCAGGCACTAAACTAAATCCTAATCTAGGACAGATATTCTGTTAATAGTTGATTAATATCACGTAGAGGCTTTAGTAGTGGAGTGCTTTTAGATCGAGGTGGATTTGGTCCAACGGCAAAATCAAACCCCATATTTTTAGCTTCAACTATTCTTTTTGCCATAAATGGAACATGACGAACTTCTCCCGAAAGCCCAACTTCACCGAAAAATACTGCGTTTGCAGTTATCTTAATTTCTTTTGCGGCTGATGCAATTGCTGCGACGACTGCTAAATCAGCTGCAGGCTCATTTATCTTTAAGCCTCCAACAATGTTTAAATATACATCCTTGTCTTTTAACTGTAGACTGCTACGTCTTTCAAGCATTGCTAACAATAAATTTAGTCTAGCGAGTTCAAAACCACTAGAAGCTCGCTTAGGGTATCCATATGCTGTAGGATTGACTAAAGCTTGTACTTCAACCAATATAGGACGGCTTCCCTCTACTGCCGCAAGTACGACGGATCCATCACTAGCCATCCGTTCAGCTAACAATAAGGCCGAGGGGTTCAAAACCGGTATTAATCCGTTTTTTCTCATATCAAAAATTGCGGTTTCGTTGGTTGTTCCGTATCTGTTTTTACTTGCTCTTAGCAGTTTTAGGCCACCACTTATTTCACCCTCCAAAGCCATAACAACATCAACAACATGTTCAAGAAGTTTTGGTCCAGCAATGTTACCTTCCTTAGTCACATGACCTACAATAATTACAGCTACAGATGATAATTTTGCAGCATTTGTTAACATTGATGCGCTAAGGGTCACTTGCGAAACACTTCCAGCTGCGGTATTTACATCATTGCATGCTAGCGTTTGGATTGAATCGACTATTACTAATTTGTTTTTTCCGGTCAATATTGCCTGAGCAATATCATCGACCGAATTAGTAGCAGCTATAAATAAATTCTTAGAATCAACATTTAGTCTGGCGGCTCTAGCTGCTACTTGGTTTTGTGACTCTTCACCACTTACATAAAGAACTTCTAAATTCTTTGATATTGCAGCTGCAATTTGCATTAACAAAGTACTTTTGCCCATACCTGGCTCTCCACTAAGGAGAGTGACGCTGCCTTTTACTATACCTCCACCAAATACTTTGTCTATGGAGCTAATACCAATCTTAATTCTGTCCTCGTCAATGCTTGAACTTGCTGACAAAACCTTAGCATTAAGTTTATGAGCAGAATGAGAAACAACAATTTTATTCTGTAGCTCTAGAGTATTCCAGTTTCCACATTGCTCGCAACGCCCAGACCAGGTAGAAAATAATGCGCCACAAGAGCTACAGATATAATGTGCTGACTTTATACTCTTTGCCATGTTTGTTTAGTTTACCCTAATTAAGTTAATTAAATAACCGAAATATATTATTAATATAAATATTCTATCTACAATACGGCAAAATCATCTGCTATAAATTACATTTCTTTATAAGTATTCTTACTTATATATCAGTTACAGAAGAGGTAATTTTTAGTTTTAGCTATATAACCTATTCCGAAATTTTATTATTCACTTTGTTGAGCATATGCTAATTCGCCGTCTTTGGTTGCAACCTTGATAGTATCTCCTTTACTATAGTGATCGTCGAGAACCTCAATGGCCATTTTGTCCTCTATAGTATCCTGAATTAGTCGTCTTAAAGGTCGCACTCCATTCTTGGCATCATAGCCATGTTTTAGTAGGTAATCCTTAGCTTTAGGAGTTAAGATTAGACCAATACCTTTCCTACGTAATCTTGTCCTTAGCTCTTCAATTTGTAAATCAATTATTTTTTTAATATCTTGCTGGGATAAAGCCCGAAAAACAATGACTTTGTCTATTCGATTTAGCAACTCCGGTCTCAAAATCTTTTTTAGTTCGTTTCTGACATCTGCCTCTTTTTCATGATGAATCTTTTCCAGGTCTACTGACCTTGAGGCATCACGAGCCTTAAAGCCAAGGTTAGCTTCTTTCTGCAATTTCTCAGCACCTATATTGCTTGTCATGATCACAATTGTATTCGTAAAGTCGATCTTACGTCCTTTAGCATCTGTTAAAATACCATCCTCAAGAATTTGCAATAACATCTGAAATACATCAGGGTGAGCTTTTTCAATTTCATCAAACAAAACAACACTATAAGGTTGGCGACGAATTTTATCTGTTAACTGTCCTCCCTCATCGTAGCCTACATATCCTGCAGGAGCTCCCACCAGTCGAGATACGTTATGATGTTCACTAAATTCACTCATGTCTATTTTCACTAAAGCGTTATCACTTCCGAAAAATTCACGAGCCAATACTCTCGCAAGTTCAGTCTTTCCAACTCCAGTAGGACCAAGAAAAACAAAGGAACCAATCGGTCTCTTGTCGCTACTAATACCGCTACGGTTACGTCGAACAGCACGAGATACGGCTTCTACGGCCTCATTTTGACCAATTATATATTTTCCCAAAACGTTTTCAAGTTGTAATAGGTATTTTGCTTCTGAACGAATTACTTTTTTTACAGGCACGCCAGTTATCCTAGATATTACGTCAGCTAAATCTTCACTTGTTAAAGCTATTGTCTTATTTTTTTTCATAGTTGACTCTAGCTGATTTAATTCTTCAGTCAACTGGCTAGCACGAGTTTTAAAGTGAGCGGCCATCTGATAGTCTTCGTTTTCACTAGCCTCATCTTTACGAAGATTAACTAACTGCAATTCCTTATTCAACTTACGGATTTCAGGACTTGTTTTTATTTTATCAACTTTAACATGAGCTGCTGCTTCATCTATTAAGTCAATAGCTTTGTCTGGAAGAAATCGATCCTGAACATAACGTTTTGATAGCGTGACTGCATCTTGAAGCACTTCATCACTAATCTTTACTCCGTGAAACTCTTCATAATGCTTACGAAGACCTTTTAAGATAGCGTAACTTTCAGCTGTAGTTGTCTCAGGAACCTGAATTGGTTGGAAACGTCGTTCAAGAGCTGCGTCTTTTTCAATATGTTTAGTGTATTCATTAGTAGTAGTGGCTCCAATAAAACGAACTTTACCACGAGCTAAAACTGGCTTGAGTATGTTTCCAGCATCCATAGCACCCTCAGCAGCTCCTGCTCCAACTATAAGATGTAATTCATCAATAAATGCTATTGCTTTTTTGTTATTCTCGAGTTCTGACATGACTTTCTTAAGTCTATCCTCAAATTCGCCTCTGTACTTAGTGCCGGCAATCATTCCCGCAAGATCTATCATGATAATATGCATGCCCAACAAGCTGTCAGGAACATCTTCATTAACGATACGCTGGGCCAATCCTTCAACAATTGCAGTCTTACCAACTCCAGGTTCTCCAATTAGTACTGGATTATTCTTTAAGCGACGATTGAGAATAGTAATCATTCTACCAATTTGAACTTCACGACCAACAACCGGATCTAACTTACCTTGTCTAGCTAATTCCGTAAGATCTGAGCCAAAATATTCTAACGCGCTACTAGGTTTGCTACGTTTCTGCTTATAGCCGACAGAGGCCAAAGGCCTATTATCATTGTATTGTCTTCGGTTAAGGAATTGCTCGAGTTCAATAGTAAGCGATTCAATATCAACATTCATTTCGTTGAGTAATTTAGTTGCCCGAGTTTTTTTCTGACTAAGAATACTGTAAAGAATATGCTCAGTACCACACTCTTGAGAATAATCATGAGCTATGTCGTACGCGGTTTTAAGAGTATGCTTTGCGGTTTCACTAAGCCCCTTGACGCCAATATTGATAACAAATGAATCAGGTTTAAGATTTATAACCATCCTTGCCCGATCAAGGGTTACGCCAACATTTATTAACATGCGTGCGCCTAGACTATTATCCTGAGCTAGTATCCCTAGCATTATGTGATCAGTGCCAACGTACGCACTACCAAAACTCCTTGCAATGGCGTCTGCATGTTTTAATGCGAATAGAGCATCTTCTGTTAGATGATTTCTAAATTCCTGAAAATCGGGTGAATCTGGAGTCATATATTTTAATATAGCACCTTTCATTGATACTAGACTGTAATATATATCTATGACAAAAGACGAGAAAATATATAAAAAACAGAACTTAGTATATTAATACAATAGGAAGAAACTGTAATTTGCATTTACTATTAATTTGCTAAATTACATAATTAAGTATACATAATTTAGCACTCATCAGTCAAGAGTGCTAAATATAACTTCGTACGTATCTAGCCTAGTCTACGTGTTCTTCAATAGCATCAATTAAACTGTTTTCAAGCTCGGTTTTTTTCTTAATTCTTAAGGGGTGCTTTGCAGCGGGTTGTTGATCTACAGCAGCTATATTATCGGTCATGGTTTCAACGTCCTGCTTAACTAAATCATTTTCCTGAACAATGTCTATTTCATACGCTGTTAACTTGCTAGCGAGGCGTACGTTTTGTCCACCCTTACCAATAGCTATACTTAATTGATCTTCAGGAACGGATACCAGTGCCCTATTAGATTCCTTATTTATTGTGACTTTAATTACTTTAGTTGGGCTAAGTGCATTAGTTATGAAGCTGGCAGGATCATCGCTGTATACAATGATATCAATTTTTTCCTGCTCCCCTATTTCACCCATTACGGCATTGACTCGAGTTCCATGGCCACCAACGAAAGTTCCTACTGGATCAACTCCGGGCACCTTACTGGCTACGGCAATTTTTGAACGTACTCCAGCTTCTCTAGCCAAAGCCTTAATCTCAACAGCCCCACTCTCCATTTCGGGAACTTCGTTACGAAATAGTAATTCAATAAATTCCTTATTACCACGACTAACTATCATCTGTGGACCACGAAACCCTCGTTCGACATCTTTAAGATATACCTTAAATCTTTGACCGGGGTAATATCGTTCACCCATAATTTGTTCATTCTTCGGCATTATCCCCTGTGCTTTGCCAAGATCAACTCTGACAATATTCCCTTCAATCCTGCTAACTGTAGCATTAACAATTGTGCCAATTTTATCTTCATACTCATTCATTATTATTTCGCGCTCAGCCTCTCTTAGATGCTGAAGAATAACCTGTTTAGCGGTCTGTGCTGCCACCCTGCCAAAATTTTCCATTGCTTCTTTTACTTCTACAGTTTCGCCGATTTCTGCATCTTTTCTGATTAACTTTGCATCCTTTAGCGAAATTTGCTCGTATTGATTCGTTACTTCATTAACTACTTTTTTTTCAAAATAGGCGTCAGCATTACCTGTGTTTAAATTTACCTTAACTTTTATTTCTAAATCTCTATCACTGTAATTACGCCTACAGGCTGCTGCTAGCGCCTGTTCTACTGCTTCCTGTACGACACCTTGTGGTAAGTTTTTCTCCTCCGCAATACTTTTTATTGCCACACTAAGCTGCTTGAAATCCATATCCATAATTTTTATATACTCCTGACGATTAAGCTGATCAATTGAAAAATCCGACCTAAATTATCGGCCGGACTTACTACGTCTATAGTACCTTAGAAATGTTAACAGTGTCAATCGATTTGCACTTACTCACTACATCGTAGACATTTCGACTCTTGGAATAGTAATGTTTAATGTAGCACAGAATTCTTCAGGAGTTAGGAAGTTTAGTGCTTGGTGAGGACGAAAGAAGTGGTAATCGTTCAACCAGCGGTTAATTATTATTAATGGGTATCTTTTTCATTTTGTGCACGCTATGGCTGGCATGCCGGTCAGGAGCCTTTTCGTAATTTGTGCAACTTATTCCGCAAAGTGCGAATGATCGTTGAGTGTCCATAGTCGCCAGGCAAAATCCTCTTAAATTTATATTATGAATATATTCTAACGGTTGCGTTTGATGTTAGAAGTTTCGGTTATTAAGATAAGGTTTGTGATATTATTAAGTAAAGTTTAGAGAAAAAATAATAAAAGGTTATTAAATTATTAGTAATGAGTAATGTGCATAGACTCTATCGTCAGTTTGAACCGACAAATTATAAATTAGAAATATATCCTGACAAAGAACGAATGACGTTTAGGGGTAAGGTTGAAATTATTGGCCAAAGA
Organism: bacterium; assembly: GCA_021804085.1. GTDB lineage: Bacteria > Patescibacteriota > Saccharimonadia > Saccharimonadales > UBA4665 > JAJZWH01. Next base: position 28,924 of record JAJZKM010000001.1, read on the forward strand.
AATGGACGACCTTCTAAGAGAATAGTTTTACATAGCAAAGATCTTAAAATAAAATCGGCCTCAGTTTTTAAAATTGGCAAAAACTCAGTACCGGAAGAAATTAAGGTTGAAAGAACAGTTATACAACGTTCTTATGATGAATTACGAATTCACTCCGATCAAAATATTTTTGCTGGTAAATATATTGTTAATATTGAATTTTACGGAAAGATTACTCGGCGAATGTCCGGACTCTATCCTTGTTTCTACGATCAAGGGGATAAAGAAGAAATTATCCTAGCAACACAGTTTGAAAGTCATCATGCTCGTGAAGTTTTCCCCTGTATCGATGAACCAGAAGCAAAGGCAGTGTTTGAACTAAAATTACTAAGTCAAGCAAAGGATACAGTTTTAGGTAACACGGAAATTGCAGAGCAGATCAAAACTAAAGAAGGTTTAATTAACGTATTTCAACCTACACCAATAATGAGCACCTATCTATTGGCTTTCGTAGTTGGTAAATTAGAATACCGCGAAGGTAAAACTTCAAAAGGAGTTAAAATCAGGGCTTATGCAAGACCAGAATTGGCTACTAGCTTGGATTTTGCAGTGGACGTCGCAGCCAAATGTATAGATTTATATAATGATTACTTTGGTATTGATTACCCACTCAGTAAGTGCGATTTGGTAGCTCTACCAGATTTTGCAAGTGGAGCGATGGAAAATTGGGGATTAATAACTTTTCGTGAACAAGGACTTATAGTTGACCCAAACGTAACAAGTATTGGCATGAAGCAATATGTAGTAAGTGTTATTGCTCATGAATTAGTACACCAATGGTTCGGGAACTTAGTGACAATGCGTTGGTGGAACGACTTATGGCTTAACGAAAGCTTTGCTACCCTAATGAGCTACATAGCGCAGGATAGTCTTTTTCCCGAATGGAAGTCATGGACACAGTTTTTAGTAGATGAACAGTTGCCAGCTCTGAAACTTGATAGCCTAGAGAATACTCACCCAATAAATGTTGAAATACATAATCCAGAAGAAATTCGCACAATTTTTGATAACATTAGTTACGAAAAAGGTGCAAGCATTCTTTTTATGCTGAAAAAATACCTAGGAAATGAAGATTTTCAGGCAGGTTTAAGGCTCTATCTTGCACGTCATAGTTATGGGAACACTGATTCACAAGATTTATGGAACGCCTGGGAAGAAGCTACCCATAAGCCAATTGCTGAATTTATGAAATTATGGACTACTCAGCCTGGCTATCCACTTATAAGGGTTGACGTTATTGACAATCAAACTATTCTAAGCCAAGAACGTTTTTACATAAATCCACTGGCCAAAAAAGTAAATACTCTTTGGGAAATTCCCATATTCGGTAATGATTTTCTTGGTGATCAAATACTAAAAAAATCTAATAGTAAATTTAATATAAAAGCTCAAAATCAAATACCTATTAATAACGGACGTAATTCATTCTGTAGGGTAATCTATGATGATTCATTACTAAATATAATGATAGATCAAGTAAAAGATAATAAGCTCAGTGAATTAGATAGAATGGGTCTATTGTCTGACAGTTTTGAATCAAGCAAAGCCGGTTACCAATCTATTCTTCGTTCTCTAGAATTACTTAAAGCTTACAAAGATGAGGATAGTGTAGTCGTCTGGGATGTCATTGCTACTAATATCAATGCAATAATAAGAGTTATGGGATCAGAAACACTGATAAGAAGTATGGATCCATTTATTCATGAATTGATCATTAAACAATACACTAGATTGGGCTGGCAGGAGAAATCTAGTGACTCTTACTTTGATAAGCTTTTAAGACCGTTAATACTTGGATTGGCTTGCTTGAGTCAATTTGATGATGCTATTAGTGTTTGCCAGCAACTATTTGAAGATAGAAATAATAATCCACTGAACCCAGATCTGCGTGCAATTATATACACGAGTATAGCGCAAAATGGAGGTCAGGCTGAATTTGATACACTACTAAAAATGCACCGTGATTCCAAAAATAGTGAAAATATTATGGCTTTAACTCATGCAATCACTAGCTTTAAACAAAAGTCTATCACTGAACAGTCATTAGCATTAATTACCTCAAAAGATGTAAGGCTTCAAGATGTAGGTCAATGGATCAGGGGAGGTTTAGCAAACCGCTACACCAATACACTTGCATGGAAATGGATAATGAATAACTGGAAATGGCTTGAGGATAATCTTAGCGATACTATGAGTTTTAGCAATATTCCACGTTATGTTGCAGCATTCACATTTGATATCAAGTTTCTTCCAGAATTTGTAGATTTTTTTAATAATCATATGCGTTCAGATCTTGAACGATCGCTAAAGCAAGCAATTGAGACTATAACCTGGCAATCCGAATGGAAAAATAGAGACTTTGATAACTTAAAAAGTTATTTTACTAATAAACAAACCTAGTAAAGTAAAGTAAAGTAAAGTAAAGTAAAGTAAAGTAAATTATATAATTCTATATAAATAAATTCTTTGTCATAAACAAAGTCACATTTAATAAAAGAGTAGGCCTAACGTCGTCTGTAAACTATTCTACTGGTTCTTTTTCGGTTGCAGGTATCGCACTAGGGTCTTCTGTTTTTTCTGGTTCTTGCGCTGGAACATCTTGGGATATATCGTTAACTTGAGCACTGTCAAAGTCCACAGAACTTAAACGTGCTGATTTACCTGTTCTCTCTCGCATATATGACAAGTAGTTTCGACGTACTTTTGAACGTTTCGTCACTTCAACTTTCACAACTAACGGACTATGGAGCAAGAAACTCTTTTCAACACCAAGACCACCAGAAATCCTTCGAACAGTAATTCTGTTCATAGCATTATTCTTGTTTGACGTCTTAATAACTGTTCCTTGGAAAATCTGGATTCTTTCCTTGTTTCCTTCGTGAATGCGTTGATGGACGCGAACACTATCGCCACTACGAACGTCTACTACCTGGGCCTTCATATTTTGCTGATTCAGTTTCTCGATTGCAGTTTGCATATTCAGTATAGATTACATTATTTACCCCTTATTGTAAATGCCATATATCCATATTTAATTATCCAATAACTCGATAGACTTCATCAAGCGTCGTCAAACCAGATAATACCTTAATAATTGCATCCTGGATCATAGTTGTCATTCCGTCTTCTTTGGCTGCTCTCTCGATTGCTTCAGTATTAACTATTCTGTCGATACCGGTGATTACATCCCGCACCCTATCTGACATTACTAACTGTTCTCTTACAGGTATCATGCCGTTATATCCATATGGATTATCTTCACTAATACCAGGTTTATATAGTTTAATTCCCTCAATAGATGGTTTTTCTACACCGTTTGGAAAACCATCAATTACGGATCTAATTAAACGCATTTCTTGCTCGCTTGGATCGTATGCTTGTTTTAGCGAATCATCAAGCCGACGCAAAAGTCGTTGAGCCATAATTAGTCTTATGGATGATACAAATAGCGAATTCTGACCAATTACATCAGCCAATCTTGTTAGCGCTGCCGCTGCACTACTAGCGTGAAAAGTAGTAAGGACTAAATGTCCTGTCAATGAAGCCTGTAGGGCAGTCTTGGCAGTATCTTGATCGCGAATCTCTCCTACCATTACTATGTCTGGATCAAGCCTTAATACAGCCCTTAATTTATCTGCAAAAAAAAGATCATCACCTCTCTCAGTTGAACGCACTGTAATTTGAGTTATGCCATGAAACTCAAATTCCACAGGATCTTCTATAGTGATTATTTTTCTTTGCTCTTCGTTTAGGCTATTAAGGATAGAGTATAAGGTCGTAGTTTTTCCAGATCCAGTAGGTCCAACAACCATCACTAACCCCGACGGCTTAGCTATGATAGAATTCACAACTTCACGCTCCTTGGGTGCTAAGAGAAGCTTATCTAGTTGGTAATTTTCTTGATCCATGTTAAATAGACGCATAACTACATCTATACCATTAATTGTCGGAATTGTTTCAAGTCGTACATTAACATCAACAACTGTTTCGTCAGCCATTTTTACTTTTTGAGCAATATGTCCTTGCTGAGCCGCATCTGAACCGGTAGATATATTACCTGCGCTAGCAATTGCAGACATTAAAACTCTATACTTTTCGACTGTCATGCGAGCAATAACGTGCAATACTCCGTCAATTCTAAATCGAATCCGAATATCAGACTCCTGTGTTTCAATATGAATATCTGATGCATTTAGCTTATGGGCTTGAGATATTAGATAAGCGAGCATATCATCTGCCCTAACCTCATTTAATATCTCTGAAATTTTATCTATTAAGTCCAATGAATTGGAAGCTTTAATTTCGATATCATGATATACAACTTTCTTTGGTGGATCATATAGACTAATGTACTCACGAAATCCGCTTTCAGATATTAGCCTAAACTCGACTCGCTGATCACTAAATTTATTTCTTAAATTTTTAATGGCTGATTGTGGGGTACTATTTAATATTCCAAAGGTAATATGATACTGATCGGCATAAATTGGTATAGATACTAATGATCTCATTTCTGGAACACTTAAAATATTAGCAAATAAATCTTTTTGGGTTTGTGATGTATCTACATAATTTAGACCAAGAATTCTTGCCCTTCTTTCAGTTGCATTTTCCTCATCAACGCGAATGTTTTTGCTCATACTTGTAGTATATTATAATGCATTAGCATAATAATTTCCGAGCATTCTTGAATATATATCTAATAGTAGAGAACATTCGTAGCGCCCATAATGTTGGGTCTATATTGAGAACAGCTGAGGGCATCGGTGTAACTGAAGTTATGCTTTGCGGATATACACCATATCCACTAAGTAACAATGATGATCGATTACCATATATAGCTGAAAAAGTATCTCGAAAAATTGAAAAAACTGCATTAGGTGCTAGCACTACTCAAAAATGGCGCTACGTAAAAGATGTAAACGAAGTAATTAATACTCTGAGAAACAAAAATATAAAAATCATTGGCCTCGAACAGCATCATAATTCAGTATTACTGCAAAATTTCAAGTGCAGTAACGACATCGCATTGGTTTTGGGTAATGAAATTACAGGGATTAGTCTGGAGACTCTTTCGTTATGTGATCAAATAGTAGAGATTCCCATGACAGGAACTAAAGAGTCATTTAATGTAGTTAATGCCGCAGCTATGGCTCTATTTTATCTAAAATATATGTTATAGTTATTTTGAAATTAACAATAAATAGAATGTCATTAAAAACCAGTACGCAAAAGACATCAAATACAAATAAAAAGATTAGCGGTAGTCATCATCGTCATTCTAAGGCATATCTTAAAGCTTACTGGCCATATTTACCTATTGGAATGATAGTAGGATTAGGGTTTCTAGTAAACCATATATGGAAAGGTAGCTCCAATGTAAGTCTTACGTCCTACACTTATTACGACCTGCTAGAGTCTAGTATTGCCTTGTTTGCTCTAGCTATATTTTTCTTAAGACATGCATTCGCTTGGCACAAGGTACTAATCAAAGAAGAGCAATTTGCCGTTAAACATCCTTATCTTGATATTATGCTCGTAACTATAGCTGTCGTAGGTCTTTTACTTTCTCACCACCTGATGTTAGCTTAAGCTACCTATCGTAAAATTACGTTTTCACTGCCCATTAATTGTTTCAAATACTCAGGACCACGACTATTTAAATCAATACCCGATGGTAATCTAATAGCTTGTTTATTTAGTTCATTTCCAAGGACCAAAATAACCTGAGTATCACCGCTATGATTATCTATTATCTGCTTCAAACTTTTTAATAGAAGCTCATTTTCTGATGTTTCAAGCTTAATATAAAGTTTCGATGTTATAGACTCATTTATTGGCTTAGCTCCTGGACCATCAAGACTACTAGTAATTGTATTTGCTAGCTCTAACGTTACTAATGATGCGCTTTCAGCAATCAATTTGATGTCTCCGTTATTCTGACCATCTTTATTTTTAGTATTAACCTTACCGTTAATGATAACCACATTATCTTTAACCCATAGGTTAGAATTTTGTTGATACACAGAAGGGAAAAGAATAATTTCAGTAGTTCCGGTTAAATCCTCAAGTTGTAGAAATGCCATTTTTTGACCTTTTTTGGTCAAAATCTCTCTAATCGTGTTAACTATTCCACCTATTTGCAGCAAAGTATTATCAGGGTAGCTTCCAAGTGAAGAAATTGGAATAGTTTTTGCATCTAAGTATTTACTAAATAATTTCAATGGATGTTGGGATAGATAAAGACCTAGTAGCTCTCGTTCCCATGAAAGCTCCTCGGTTGTTATCTCCCTATTTAATAAAGGTGGCAAATTTAAATTAATTTTCGTATCGATAGTAGAATTTACAGCTCCGAACAGATCAGTCTGACCACTATCGGCCTGTCGACGAGCTCTACTAGCAAAAGCCATAATGGTATCTAAGTTCTTAATTAGTGCCTGACGATTATGGAATCTATCAAAAACGCCTACTTTAATAAAACTTTCAAGAGATTTGCGATTGACGATTCGTGGATCGACGCGTCGTAAAAAGTCTTCAAAACTTTCGAATTGACCTTCACTTCTAACCGCCAAAATCTCATCTACGGCGTTACTCCCGACATTTTTAATAGCGCTAAGACTAAATCGAATAGCAGCCTTATCTTTGTCTAGGATTACTGCAAAAGTTTTAAACGATTCGTTAATGTCAGGAGGCAATACTGTAATACCCATTTTTTGACATTCGCTGATTTCGATTGCTAAACGATCCCCATCATCACAGTCTGATGTCATTAGCGCAGCCATAAATGCCGCAGGATAGTGGGCCTTTAGATAGGCAGTCCAAAAAGAAATCTGGGCATAACAGGTAGCATGAGCTTTATTGAACGAATAGTCAGCAAAGGGCTGAATTTGATCCCAAAGTTTTCTGGCTTGACGATCACTTAATCCCTGCTTTATACAACCCTCAATAAACTTAGGTTCTTCGGCTTGCATAATATCACGCTTTTTTTTACCAATCGCTTTACGAACTAAATCTGCTTCTCCCGGGGAGTACCCGGCAACCATTTGTAGCAATTTTATAATCTGTTCCTGATAAACCATAACACCGTATGTTTCTTTTAAAATCGGCTCAAGTAAAATGTGTAGATATTTAATAGATGATGGGTTATTTTTAGATTTCACGAACCGAGGTATTTCTGACATTGGACCGGGACGATATAACGCATTAATTGCTATTATGTCCTCGAATAAAGTTGGTTTAAGCTCTTTTAAATAGCGACGCATTCCTGATGATTCCAACTGAAAAACTCCAGTAGTATCTGCTCGCTGAAGCAATTCAAAGGTTAATTCGTCATCCATTGGAATAGCTTCTAAGGCTACTGATTCTTTGTAAACTTTCTTAACTATTAATATCGCATTTTTAAGAATAGTAAGGTTCGCAAGGCCTAGAAAATCCATTTTAAGTAAACCCAGCTCCTCGATTGGTCCCATGGAGTACTGTGTAGCAATAACTCCTTTTTGAGCTAATTCAAGTGGCGTGTATTTAAATAAATCATCGGGCGCAATCACAACCCCAGCTGCATGTACACCATGGCTTCTTATGGTGCCTTCTAGCTGTATAGCTAAATCGAATACTTTTTTAGCTGTTTCATTATTTTTGTACTCATTACTTAGTTGTTGATCAGTTTTTAACGAACGAGACAAGGATACATGCCTACCCTGAACAGGTGGAGGTATCATCTTAGCAAGTCTATCTGCCTCAGAATATGGCACTTCTAGAACTCGAGCAACATCTCTTACGGCGTTTCTAGCAGCCATTTTTCCAAATGTTACTATATTTGCTACTCGATCCTTACCGTATTTGTTAATACAGTATGCAATCACCTCATCACGACGTGTATCTTGTATGTCTATATCAATATCAGGCATTGAAATTCGACCAGGGTTTAGGAATCTTTCAAACATCAGATTATACCTTAGGGGTTCAATTTCGGTAATCCTGAGTGCGTACGAAACAATAGAACCCGCAGCACTACCTCTACCAGGCCCGAAAACAATGCCCTGATCCTTACCCCACTTAATAAAATCCTGAACTATTAAAAAATAACCATTGAACCCCATGTCATTTATAACCGAAAGTTCATATTCGGCACGTTCAGCAACTGATAATGGAACCATTTTTTTTGCATCATCTTTGGATAATTTTTCACTTTCTCTAAAACCACAATTGCCATATCGCCAAGCCAATCCCTGCCAAACTAACTTATCAAGATAACTTTTTTCATTTTCTTCTTTAGGAATTGGGAATTTAGGTATAAGTATCTTTCCGGTCTTTAGCTCGACGTTACATTGATCAGAAATCTTACGAGTATTTAATATTAGTTCAGGATGTTCTGCGCCCCAACGCTTTATAATATCTTTAGGATCAGCAACGTGTAAATCAAAATCCTCCAAAGACATTCTATCTTTATCTTTTAGGTAAGAACCTGTTTGAACGCACAGTAATATTTCATGAGCTTGCTTATCAGCTTCATTAATATAATGAGCATCACAAGTCAGAACACAAGGAATATCAAGTTTTTTTCCTATTTCGAGCAATGAATCGTTTACTTTTTTTTGCTCGCTCCAAAAATGCTCTGCATCCGGATGACCATGGTCTTGAAGCTCTAAATAGTATCTGTCCTTAAACAATTCTTTATACTTTTTTGCAATTTCATAGGCCTTATCAATCTGATCCTTACGAATATTATCGGCTACCTCACCACCGATACATCCACTTAACACAATTAGACCCTCATTATATTTTTCCAATAGTCCAAAATCTATTCTAGGGCGATAATAAAATCCTTCTAGATTAGCTATAGTTGATAAACGCATTAGATTGGAGTAACCTGTTTGGTTCATAGCTAGGACGGTTAAGTGATAATTAAGCTTGTCTTTACCGGATTCCTTGTCTAGATAGCTTCGTGAGGACAGGTATGTTTCTATCCCCAATATAGGTTTAATTTCCTTGGAAATTGCTTCTGTATAGAACTCTATGATCCCCCCCATAGTGCCATGATCTGTTATAGCTACAGACTTCATACCGAAATCTTTAATAGCAGATATTAAAGAAGGTATTTTCGTTAAACCATCTAGTACCGAGTAATGCGTATGGTTATGAAGGTGAACAAAGTCTGAAACCGTTAATTGTTTTTCTAATTGTTTCAACTGTTAAAACCCCTCACGAGTTTTTGTCTTCTTTTACTTTCTAATACCTAATTATATAGCCCAGTAAGTCTTTAGGCTAGACATTAAAATTTAAATAAATCTATTTATTTAAAAGAAAATTCTTAGTATGCAAGATAACCTTTTCAGCCTCTTTAATTACTTTATTTAGGTCTTTATCTCCAGATTCACCATCTTTAATCGCTTCTAGTAATTGGCCTAGTTTCTTTTTTGTTGCTTTGGCTTGCTCAATTGCTGCTTCAAATTTCAATTTATTTTTACCATCAAGACCCCTTGACTCTGATTTGGTTGACAATATAAGCTCATCTATCTCAGCAAATAAAAATTTAATTCTGTCTTCGGCTTTATCAATTTCAGATGAGGCGGTATTTATCCAGCTCTTGTAATTCTTTTTGGCCTTAGTAGATTTACCGACGGCACTCGCGACATAACCAAAAGCACCGAATAGAGCCGCTCCAAACGCTATTTTTCGAACCGAATGTCTATTACTCATTTTTTTGAATTCTTCATAATAAATTTAAATATTTTAGTAATTGATTTCATATTGAACCGATGTCCTATTTCACGAATAAAATTAGATGCTGTTTCAACACTATTAATAGCTTCTTCTGCCCTTTTTATAAGTCTATGCAACGCAATCCATATGTATATCATCAATCCAATACCCAATAAGAAAAAAATGCTAAGTATAATAGATACAATATCCAGAAGAACGCTGTCTATAGTTGTCATAATATAAATTTACATCATTTTTATCATAAAAGATAATTTAAATGTTAATTTACAGATATATTTATTATTTTAGTTTATTGACCAAAAGGTCCTTTACCATTGAGGGATTTGCCGTACCCTTACTCTCGGCCATTACTTGACCTATTAAGAACCCTAATACTTTTATTTCGCCTGATCTATATTCATTAACAGCCTTTTCATTATTGGCAATAACCTTCTCAACAGTTGTACTTAGCATGCTTATGTCCGATTGCTGTAGTAGGCTGTTTTTTTCTGCATATTCTTGAGCATTATTGTGTTGATCTGTAGACACTAATATATCTGCCAGTAGTTGCTTTGCGTTAGTTGAACTAAGTTTACCGTCCAGTATTAACTGATTAGTTTCACTATATAAAACTAATCTCTCCTGAATTTTCACTAATCCATTCTTCTGTAGTGGAATATCGGTATTTATGATCCAATTTGCTAGCATTTTTAAATCACGATTTTGTTCTGAGAAAGATATTAACAAATCAAGATATCCAGCTTCTGGATAGTCTGCATTAGCTTCAATTAAGGGCTCACTAATTTCAGGACCTAATCCCAAGCTTTTTAAAAGATTACGCCAATAATCCGGTGTTGGAGGCATCTCCTTTTCAATCTTATCGATAAAATCATCATCTATCAATAAAGGAGGCAGGTCTGGGTCTGGCATATATCTATAATCATTCGCATCCTCTTTTTTTCTTTGAGAAATAGTCTTCTGTTTAGCATCATTCCAGCCTCTAGTCTCTTGAATTATCTTGTTTCCACTTTCAAGAACTTCTATTTGGCGCTTAATCTCGTAGGCAACTGCCTTCTCTACTGATCTAAAACTATTTAGATTTTTAGTTTCACTACGAGTTCCGAGTTCATCGGTTTTGCTAACACTAACATTGACATCAAAACGCATGTTGCCTTGAAACAGGTCACACTCACTTACCCCTGCGTAACGCATGAGTAAGTACAGTTCTTTTACATAAGCCTTAGCCTCCTCTGGAGAGTGCATATCTGGCTCACTAACTATTTCAAGCAAAGGAGTTCCTGCTCGATTTAAATCAACTAGGGAATAGTTCTGACCTTCTGGATGAGTACTTTTTCCTGCGTCAGATTCTAAATGAGCTCTAGTAATTTTTACCGTTTTTATGTTTCCGTTTAAAAGAAACTCAACTTTCCCACCAATTATGATTGGCTGATCATACTGTGTGATCTGATACCCCATTGGTAAATCGGGATAAAAGTAATGCTTACGATCAAACGTCGAGGATAATTGTGGTCTGGTTTTTAGGGCTAGTGCGGCTTGCACGGCAAGATTTAACGCCTGACGATTAAAGACCGGTAGGGAACCAGGCAAACCGAAATCAATATGATTTACTAATGTATTTGGTTCCGCTAATCTTGCATCATTATTCGAACCCGAGAACAGCTTAGTTTGTGTTTTAAGCTGAACGTGGCATTCTATACCAATAGTAGGGATATAATCACTGTTCATTTTCAGGAAAAGCTCCTAAATCCTTAAGCGCAAGCCAATAACCAATCAAACATTTTTTTACATCAGACTTGTTAGGCTTGACTTCTCCATTAACAAGCTTATTGCAAAACTTATGACTAAACCATACCATGTCGTTAGCGCTTAGCTCGTGTTGAGCTGAAACCAATCTTTCACCCATAGTTTTGCCTTTATAATGCTTACTTTTCAGACGAACGTCCAATAGATGATCTGCCTCAAGAATTGCGTCACTCCAAGTAGATTTATCAGCTAGTAATTTTTGTACTTCCTTCCAACGTTTTAAATAGTTTATCCTTATCTTTAACTTTATGACATAGCCCGCAAATAATAAGATAACAAGTAATACAACTAATAAAATAATATTATTCCTAGAAATTATATTACTAGATAAAAATGCCTTAGCTAACATCTATTTCCTCCTGCATAGCTTTAACCATACCTAGTAATTCTCTATCCTTGTTCTGTGGCGCCATAATCTGAAAACCAATGGGCAGTTTATCTGTATCTACGCCAATCGGAACACTAACCGAAGGAATACCTACAAGATTTGCCGAAACAGTCATCTCGTCAGCTAAATACATTGATACAGGGTCATCAATTTTAGAACCAATTTTAAATGCCGTTATCGGAGTAACAGGACCGACCAAAAAATCGAAATTCATAAACGCTTGATTGAATTCGTTTATAATTTTCGTACGAACGGTCTGAGCTTTCTTGTAGTAAGCATCATAATAGCCACTGCTTAATACAAAATTACCAATCATAATTCTTCTTTTAGCCTCTTTTCCAAAACCTCCAGCACGAGAGTTTAAGTACGAATGCTCCAAATCATCAGCATTGCTCGAATAACCATATCTTTGTCCGTCATATCGGCTAAGATTAGAGCTGACTTCAGCAGGACATATTATGTAGTAACAAACCAAAGCTAATGATGTTGATGGAAGTGAGACTTCATCTATTTGCGCTCCTTTATCTTTCAATAAATCCAACACGCTATCGACAGCTTTACGTATATCTGGAGCAACACCATTACCTAGAAACTCCTTCACTACTCCAATACGTTGACCCTTAATGACTGAATTGAGACCTAGGTAACCTAACGGATTTTTTTCAATCGTAGTAGCGTCTAGCTCATCTCGGCCACTAATAACATCAAGCACTAAGGCCAGGTCGTCGCTTCTAGTACCTATAGGCCCAATTGAATCTAAACTACTTCCCATAGCAACTACGCCACTTCGGCTAACTAGTCCGTATGTCGGCTTATAGCCAACTACACCACAAAAAGCTGATGGTTGCCTAATTGATCCCCCTGTATCAGTTCCCAGTGCAAAGGGTACTATACCTAAAGCTACAGCTGCAGCCGATCCGCCAGAAGATCCTCCAGAAACTCGAGTTTTATCAATCGGGTTTAATGTAACTCCAAAATCACTATTCTCAGTACTACCACCATGAGCAAAAGCATCTAAATTAGTCTTGCCGACACAAATAGCTCCGGCTGCTTCCAACTTGTTTATAGCTGTAGCTTGATATGGTGGTATGAAGCCCCTAAGCATATTACTTCCAGCTGTTGTTTCTGCTCCAAGAACCAAAAAATTATCTTTAGCTAAAAACGGAACCCCGGCCAAAAGACCAGGATCTTTATGTTCTTCGATGTCTTTGTCGATTTGTTCAGCCCTACCTAAAGCTGAAGACTCTAGTGTAGTGATTACGCTATTATATTCTTTATACTTCTCGATATTGGACAAAGCTTTCTGAACTAATTCTAGCGCAGAGGTCTTGCTAGATTTTACATTAGCTACAATGTCTAAAATTGGTTCCCAATAAGGCATTATTCAACCATCCGATTAGTTTTAATCTGGTTATCCATTACTCTAGGGACATTTTTTAGTAAATCATTGGGCTGATAACCATATTCTAATGGAACATCATCGCGCATTACATTGATAAGTCCCGTAACCTGATAGGTCGGCTTGAGCCCGTTAGTATCAACGTCTTTGAGTTGCTCGATAAACACTAAAATCGTGTTTAGATCTTTGCTAAACTCAGCAACTTCATCATCGCTAAGTTCAATACGAGCCAAATGTGCTAAATTAAGCATGTCTTTTTTAGATAGTTCGACCATAGATATATACAATTGTACCAGTTATCAATACGTTTAATTAAATATTATTAAAGTTTTTTCTTAATTTCTTCAACAAGGTCTCGAAGCTCTGCGGCCTTCTCAAAATTTAAATTTGCAGCCTGAAGTTCCATTTGGGACGTAAGCTCTTTGAGTAATGATGGGTACTCTTCAAAAGGAATTTTCTTTAAGTTAATGTCTTCTTTCTTTTCTTTTTCAACTGTTCGCAATCTATCCTCTACGATACGAGAAATTGAACGCGGTTTAATGTGATGAATTTTATTATAATTTTGCTGTATTTCGCGACGACGATTAGTTTCATCGATAGCAGCTTGCATACTTCTCGTAATATTGTCAGCATACATAAAAACATGACCTTCGACATGACGTGCGGCTCGGCCAATATTTTGAATCAATGCTTGCTCGCTACGCAAAAATCCTTCCTTATCGGCATCTAATATAGCGACGAAAGAAACCTCTGGAAGATCAAGTCCTTCTCTTAATAAATTAATTCCAACTAAAACATCATATATACCCAAGCGTAAATCCCTTAAAATATCAGTTCTCTCTAATGTGTCAACGTCACTGTGCAGATATGCTACTTTCATGTCAATTTCTTTTAAGTATTCCGTAAGATCTTCAGCCATACGCTTAGTTAAAGTAGTAACTAATGTTCTTTGCCGTTTAGCAACCACGGAACGAATTTCTGTAATTAAATCGTCAATCTGATGTTCAATTGGCTTAACAGTTATGACTGGATCTAGCAATCCAGTAGGACGAATTACTTGCTCTACTGGTTTACTACTAAGATTTAGCTCGTAGTCGGCAGGCGTAGCTGATACATATATTACTTGGTTAATATGACGCTCAAATTCAGAAAATGTTAATGGACGGTTATCTAAGGCACTCGGTAAACGAAAACCGTGCTCAACTAGTACTTCCTTACGAGATCGATCACCGTTATACATACCTCTAAGTTGGGGAATACTCATATGTGATTCATCAATAATCATCAGAAAATCATCAGAAAAATAATCTAGTAAAGTGGCAGGTTGTTCACCTGGATCACGGTTTGTTAAGTAACGACTATAGTTTTCTATCCCCTTTACAAAACCAGTTTGTTCTAGCATTTCAAGATCAAATTTAGTACGTTGCTCAATTCGTTGTGCTTCTAATAATTTATTTTGACTTTTAAACCACTTCAATCTTTGCTCAAGTTCTTCGTTAATACTACCTATGGCTTGATTTAATTTATCTTGCGGCGTTACGTAGTGAGAGCTAGGAAATATCTTTATTGACGATAAATCCCTTATTAGTTCGCCAGTCAGCGGATTTAAACGACTAATTCTCTCAATTTCATTACCAAAAAATTCAACCCTATATGACGACTCCTCTCCTGCAGGAAAAATGTCTACAACATCTCCTCGGACTCTAAATGTGCCACGATGAAAATCTATATCGTTACGCTGATATTGTATATCTGTTAAATGCCTTAGCAACTTATCTCGATTTCGAGATTCACCTTTAGTTATCTCTACCGCAAGATTGGCGTAATCTTCTACACTACCAATTCCGTAAATGCATGAAACACTGGCAACAATAATAACATCGCGACGGCTAAGTAGCGCATCGGTAGCAGCATGACGTAAACGATCAATTTCCTCATTTATTTGACTATCTTTCTCTATATAAGTATCACTACGAGGTATATATGCTTCAGGTTGATAATAATCAAAATAGCTAACGAAGTAATGAACTGCATTTTGCGGAAAAAATCGTTTAAACTCACCGTATAACTGAGCTGCCAATGTTTTATTATGACTTAAAATTAGAACCGGTTTATCAAAATGAGCAATCACATTACTAACTGTGAAGGTCTTGCCGGATCCCGTAGCCCCTAATAAAGTTTGGTGCTTTTGACCATTTATAATACCAGTTACAAGTTGGTCAATAGCACCAGGTTGATCACCGGTTGGAAGAAAATCACTTTTAATTTTAAAAATACCCATGACAGGGTTATTGTATCAGCAACTTAGGATTAGGTGTAAAGGTTACTATATTTTATGTAATCATGATCTAGAAAAGCCGTAAGTCTATGTATTAGGTCCTTCGGGTCTTCACTAAATAAAATTTCAACACCTTCACGTAATGGATGGGCCAGCGAGACCAAGGTCTGAATCTCAGCACTAATACCCCCACCGCCCTGAAGAAATCCGATTGGAGTATTACTTTCCACCGCTATCGTAAACTCATGTAGCGTTCCTATTCTTCCACCTACTGATACTACCGCATCACTTGACGTAATAAGTAGCATATCTCTGCCAATATAATGCAACCCAGTGTAGAGTATTGTATCGTATGCTTCTACCGGGAGACGATATTTTAATACATGTTCCACTTTTGATGCTGCCGGACTAATACCTACACTCATTTTACCGCCGGCCTGTTTATAAGCCTCAGCTGCATAATTTGGCAAGCCGACAGTTGCGCCACTCAGCAACGAATGTCCAGCCAGCGCAATCTCACGGCCAATTTCACTAGCTAAAGATCGTCCTTCCTCGACACTATCACCTTTTGCTGCTCCAGATACCGCTATTTGATACATATCATCACCTCTTATTTATTATTAAATTCCGACCACTGAAGTTTCTAACTGTGGAACCAGATCATATGAAACTAAATTATGTAACATGTCAGGGTTGATATAACGTAATACAAATTCCTGCCATAATGATCGCCTTTGATGGTGGGTATAGTGTTGGCCGAAAGGTCTAGAGTTAACAAGTGACAAAGCATTATCTAAAAAATTAAACGACACGGGATGCGTAGGACTAAGATATGCCAAATAATCGTTTCCTCTCCAAAATTTTAGGTCGGGAACTATACGATTTAATGTCTCATCAACGGATCGCCATTTATTAAGCAGATCTATGCTAAGGTGTAAATCAGGAGAATCCTCTACGGCATCAACCATTCGATAAAAAAATCGCTGAACAGTTTCCCAGTTAAGAGGGAATCGAAAAAGAATTAACGAACCGAGTGTTGATTCCTCGCTTATAACTTTTAATACGCGCTCACTAAAGTTATTAGAAAGCTGGCTTAAACGTAAATAGCTGCTGGCGGAATAAATTTCGTTTAGCCCATCAATTGCCACTCCTAAGGTCACACTAGTTAAACCCGGCATTGGTAAGTTATTTGGTATACGTAAAATAATTATCGCACCAAGTTCCTTATTGATAATTACAGTCTGCCTACTTAGCAATCTAAGCCTTGAGGCAAGAGCGTTCCACTTCGAACTAACTAACGCTGTAATGTACAATTTGCGATCTTCAAAATCCATGGGTAAAGCTGTTTTAAGCCTACTTTGATAATGCTTTTCCCAAGTTGCAGGTTCAACTATTAAAGCCGCGGATACTATCGCACCAATGGATTCATGTTTAAGCATCGAGGCTACTGACCTATACCCTAAGGCCTTCATGGTGTTTTTTGGAGGATTTTCTAACAAGTACTTTTTAACATATGTGTTTTTAAGAACGAATACTTTTTCGTTTTGCAAGCATTTATCCAGTGAATAAGCTATGCCTTCAGAAATATTTCCCATCGCCGAAACGTTGCTAGCTCCAATTTTACGGAAATATTTAACTAATTTAGCATCATCATCTTTAAGCCTAGCCTGAAGACAGTAGTAAAGCTCTCTCGACTCAGTGTCATTAGGATCGAGGCCAAGTATTGCTATTTTTTCTTTTGACGCCATTCTTATATTTTCACTTAGACGAATATCATGACAAGGTAGCCCAGTAGATTTCTCAAGACTCTGTATGGTTTGATGAAAATATGGTTCTTTAGCTTCGAGTAATTGTGTCAATAACTTTGTCATCTATTTTTGTTTATATCCTAAACCTCTAATTACTAACAATTTAATGTTAGCATAAGCGTCATTTATTTTACTAGATGGACTGAGGACGATAATTTTCTGGTGAAGATTGTAAATATTTCTCTATTTCAATTTCGCTAAGCAATCCAGCCTGAGCACCGACCTTTTGCAAAACACTCATAGAGTTGATTGGCGCCCATTGCAACGCTCCAGCTATAGTGTTGCCTTTTATTAAAGCAGCGACAAAAGTAGAAGCAAAAGCATCACCCGCACCGGTACGATCAATAGGTGGTGCAGGATCGGGATACAATGGCATAGTTAGTATTTGTGTTCCATCGCTTGCCACAGCGCCGTACGGACCATCAGTAATTACTGCTATCTTGGCTCCTAAGCCATGTATCCGTCCTATTAGATCGTGATAGTCGTCATAGTTGCCGCCTGTAATCTGTACTGCCTCCTCACGATTTACAATCAGAACCTCGGTATGCTGATAAATTGCGCGTAAACGATCTACGCCTGCATCAATCTGAAATGTTCCCGGCTGAAATGCCATTTTTACATCTGGATTTTCGTCTAGCCAGCTAGCAACTTGATCATGATATTCAAGAGCGTTCTCGGATACAGAGCTAAAATATATCCATTTCGGTATTTCGTCAGGTCTAAGATGCGGCCAATGGTAGTCATATTTTTCGTGTTTTATTAGGATTGTTCGTTCTACGTCATAACGCAAAACATAATGTATATTGCTTATTTTATCAGGATTAAGCCTAACGAACCGACTATCGACATTATTCGCATGTAAGGCATCAATCATGTCTCTTCCGGCCTGATCATCTCCAACGTTAGTCACAAATGAAGAGTTGAGACCCAACCTAGCAAACGCAACTGCTGCATTAGCTGCGTTCCCTACTCCCTTTACTGTTTCTACGGTGTCATACGGCAGCTTAGTGCCAAACTTCATAGCCATCCAGTGGCCATTTTCGTCATCATATAAGTGTGCTTGGTCGTCTAATAACTTAATAAAAACATCTGTTACTATATCGCCTACACTAATTACGTCTGGTCTGTTTGCCATATACCACCCTTTTAATTTTTAATCACCTGTCATTAACTGTGCAATCTGATGTTCATGATCATTTACTTGATTACTTAGGTTAGATATTGCTGCTCTGATAGTTCGCACATCTGCAGACACTTCCAGCAACAACTCATCCAAATGATCTACTTTAGTTTTAATTTCTGGGACATTTTTTACAGCTTCTTGAATAACACTTAGCTGATCTGCTAGGAGTGTACCCAGGACCTGCTTCTTCTCGTCCTCACTTAAAGACTGCATCAATATCTACTATATGCCAGTTAGCTAAAACGGTAAAGTCAATATTTTAAACACAACTATTGCTTTTTTCCTTACGGAATAGACATCCAGTAGATTGCGAATATGCTACGAATTTAATGCCCTATTAGTGGAATTAAAATCATCAATTTTCGATAAAACAACTTCTTCTACGGCCGGTATTACGTATTTAGATACTAATTTTGATACGGAATATTCGTCAGGGTTGTTTTTTAAAGTTTCTTCTAAAGTCGTGCGATAGGCAAAGCGCATATCTGAATTAATATTAACCTTACTAACCCCAATCAATACTGCTTCTTTAAAATAATGACCTGGTGTTCCACTGCCTCCGTGTAAGCTAATATTGCAGTCGATGGCTGCTCGAATTTCCTTCAAAAGATCTAGGTCAAGAATTTTAGGAACTGGATATTTACCATGTAAATTTCCGATGGCTGCAGCAAACGTATCGATGCCCGTATTCTCAACAAAATTACGTGCTCCCTCAGGAGTTGAAAATGTTTTACGAATCTCATCATAATCAATTGCTTCCTTGTGTAGGTTTGAGCTACCGCTAAAATAATGAGGCTCACTCTCTACTGAAGCTCCGGTAAATTTCGCATAATTTACCACTTCTCTAGTTGCTTGAATAATCTCCTCTTCACTAGCATCATGATTAGATTGGGATATGTCAATATGAATGAACTCAAAACCAGCATCTATACCTATTTTAGCGGCCTCTACGCTAGGACTATGGTCAAGATTGACGTATATTTCAACACCGTAACTAGCCTTAACGTTATCTACTAAATCACGGATATTATCTATGCCTATATCATCGACTTCTCCCTGACTAACTTCAACTAAAATCGGGGCATGTCTTTTTTGTGCAGCCCTAGCGACCGCAATCAATGTAGGCTCATCGTCTAAATTAAAAGCTCCAAATGCCCAATGCTCCTCACGAGCTTGTATCATTCTTTGTCTGGCAGTCTGACAATTTTCCTTAATTTGTTTTAAACTTAAGGACATTTAATATTTTCCCCCTCCCTTACGTTCCATCACATGATGAGCAGCCATACGAATATGTTCGGCATCAAGACCAAAATGTTTCAGTAACTCATCCGGCTCTCCAGACTCACCAAAACGATCTTTAACACCTACACGTAACATTGGCGCTGGACAGAATTCGCCTATTAATTCAGATATTGCACCGCCAAGTCCTCCAATAATTTGCGCTTCTTCGGCTGTGACTACAGCCAATGTTTTTCTTACACTCTTTAGAATAGTTTCAGTATCCAGAGGCTTAATTGTAGCAACATGAACCACTTCAGCTTCAATACCATCTTTATACAATTTTTCGGCAGCCTTCAAGGCATGGTAAGTCATGGTACCGGTACTTATGATCGAGATGTCTGACCCTTTTTCTATTACTTCAGCCCTACCAATCTCGAATGGTGTGTCAAGAGTAGTAATCACCGGTGTAGCTTCTCTAGCCAAGCGCATATAATTTGGTCTAGTATCAATCGCCATAGCGAGTGTAGCTTTTTCAGCTTCTATACTATCAGCAGGGGCAATGATAACCATATTAGGTAATACCCGCATTAAAGCTATATCTTCTAGCATTTGATGAGTAGCTCCATCGGGCCCCACACTTATACCCGCATGTGATCCGATAAGTTTAACCGGTTGATCGTTCAAGCATATGGTCGTCCTTATTTGCTCCCAATTTCTACCGGGGCTAAATGCAGCATAGCTACTGACAAATGGTATTTTTCCAGCAGCTGCCAGGCCTGATGCAACGGTAACCAAATTTTGCTCAGCTATTCCAATTTCTATAAATCGCTCTGGAAATGATTTTTTAAATAAATGCATCTGCGTTGATTCAGTTAAGTCGGCACAAGCTGCTACTACGTTCGGATACATGCTTCCTGCTTTTTCCAGACCTCTACCGAAACCCTTCCTAATAGGTTCACTCATAAAATCACCTGTTAGATCAACATATAAATTATTCATGTTCGCTTTTAATCTTACCTCCCAAAGTCCTAAGTTCGTTGAGAGCCTTTTTTGCCTGTTCGTAATTTGGAGGAGAACCGTGCCAATGAAAATCATATTCCATAAAGTCAACACCTTTACCGGGTACTGTATGAGCAATTATTGCAATAGGTTTTTCAACTATGGCGCGGGCCATTGAACAAGCATCAATGACGTCCTCTATATTATTTCCATCAATTTCAATTACATGCCAGCCAAATGCCTCCCATTTCTCTTTATAGTCTTCAAGCTGCATTACTGCTTCTGTTGGGCCATCAATTTGAATATTATTTCTATCTATAATGGCTATAACTTTACTAAGACGATAATTGCCGGCTAGCATTGCTGCCTCCCATACATTGCCCTCATCCGTTTCACCATCACCCATGACCACATAAACCCAACGATGATTAACTCCGTCCATACGATGAGCTAACGCTATGCCACAAGCCTGACTTAACCCACTACCCAATGGACCAGAAGTTGATTCTAGCCCCGGAAGCCTTTTTCGCTCAGGATGACCCTGCAAGCGTGATCCTAGTTTTCGTAAAGTCATTAATTCCTTACGGTCAAAATATCCTGCCCGAGCCATTGCAGCATAACGAACAGGTATGCAATGACCATTAGATAAAATCAGAATATCTCTATCGGCCCAGTCTGGATTACTTGGATCGTGCCTTAAAATGTCAAAGTATAAAGCCGTAAAAATATCTGCCAAACCAAGGGGTCCAGCAGAATGCCCACTGCCAGCATGCTCCAACATACGAATTATATCTTCTCTAATATTGTTGGCTATCGTTTCTAGCTGATGAATAGATAATTGATGGTTCATTTTAGTCGACGGTGTTTTTTATAGCTAATTCTAGTTTAGCATAAGCGTTCTTTGGGTTCGGAGAATTTTGAATGAAACCTCCACTATTAATAACATCAATTCCACCGTCCGCTAATAAATTAACGTTCTCATCATTAACTCCACCGTCCCAGCCGATCTCAAGCTTATTATTAACTTCTTTAATCTGTTTAACCTTACTTAATAATTTCATGTTGGCAGTTGACCCACCTTGATACCCTAAATTACCGCTAAAAATTAAAACATGATCAACTTTTAATAAAAATCTTTCAACAGATTTAACTGAAGTTTCAGGCAATAACGCAATTCCTACTTTAATACTATTAGCATGAAGCATATCAATATACGTATCAGGACTTTCGACTATTTCTGCATGTAGAATAACTAAGTTTGGTACAATCCTGCAGGCAATTTCTACTTCGTTGCTTGGATGAATACTCATTATATGGATATCGGCAATAGCATTATCCGGCCACCACATCTTATCTATCCCCAGAAGAACCCTTGGAGCCAATGAGCCATCAGAAATATCAATATGTATACGTTTAACAAAAGTTAGTGCTTGATTAATCTGATGATCATATTCTTTTCTTGATTCTACAGTTACGGTTGGGCAGATTATACTCACTTAGCACTCCTTCCCGTTTAAGTCAGCTCATCTAGGTCTTTAATCCTACGAATAAATCGAGTCGCTCCAGCAAATGGGGTACTTAACCAAACACTAGTTATATTTTCGGCTTCTTCAATATTGAACAAACGTGCAGATAGACATAACACATTACTATTATCATCATTACGAGCAGCATGGGCCTCAGCACTGTTCCAGCATAAACAAGCCCTTATTCCTTTGAAACGATTTGCTGCAATACACATGCCTTGGCCACTACCACAAATTAAAATACCTCTTGGTTCTGGTTCGCCACCTGATAGCATTTTAGTAACAACTCTTGCTGCAAATATCGGATAATCATCTTCAGGATCGATTTTATCATCACCCTCGTCAACAACATCGTGACCTAATCGCTCCAAATAATCTTTTATCTGGCGTTTAAGCTCAAATCCATTATGGTCACATCCTACATATATTTTCATGATTCACCATGCAATAGTCTTCCAGTATCTGCAACTAATTCAACCAAACGATTGGAATAGCCCCATTCATTGTCGTACCAAATTACGACTTTCGTCAAATTGCCAGCGACTACATTAGTAAGCTCAAGATCAACAATTCCGGAACTTGGATTTCCAATATAATCAGTGCTAACTAACGGTTCATTAGATACCGAAACTATTCCCTGATAATAGGGTTCTTGCGAAGCTTTAATCAGCGCTTCGTTAATAGCTTCCTTAGAAGTGTTCGTGCGAAACAGCATGGTTACGTCACTTAGACTTACTACTGGCGTAGGAACTCTAACACTCAAGCCATCAAATTTACCGACCAAGTTTGGAACAGTTTTCGCTACGGCTATAGCTGCTCCGGTTGTTGTGGGAACTATGTTATGTGAGGCTGCCCTACCTTCTCGCAGGTCCTTTGCTGGACTATCTGTAAGTGTTTGTGATGCAGTATCACTATGTACAGTAGTAAGCATAGCTTTTTCGATCCCAAATTCCCGATCAAGAATATCCATAACTGCAGCGACGCTATTGGTTGTGCATGAAGCATTGGAAATTATATTACCGGCATTTTTAAGTTCGCTATCATTTGCACCAATAACTATAGTCTTAACATCTTCACTTTTTGTTGGAGCTGAGATAATAACTTTCTTAGCACCTGCTTTCAAATGAGCATTAGCAGTATCTGAGGTAGTAAAGCGCCCAGTTGATTCAATCACTACATCCACCCCAAGATCACCCCAAGGCAACATAGAAGGATCTTTTTCAGCATATATAGGTATGTTATGGTCATCAACTATTAGGTGTTTATCATCGAAGGACACCCTATGTTCATAATGGCCATAATTTGAGTCGTTGCTAAGGAGATAAGCCAGAGTCTTAGTGTCGGTTAAATCATTGATTGCTACGACTTCTAAATCCTCTCGTTCGTTAGCTATCCTGAATGCAATTCTACCAATTCGTCCAAAACCATTAATCGAAACTTTTGTTTTCATCCTACCCCCTTTTTTTGGCAAATTTTATTTTTTCATACTTCTTATAAGCTTAGTATACCAGTTTCGTTACTTTAATATATACGTTATTACTGAGATAATGCTTTTTCATATCTGCTGATCGATTCATTTATGATACGTTTTGCCACTACTTCATCACCCCATCCAAGAACTTTAGTGCTACCTGGTTTTTTTAAATCCTTGTAATGAGTAAAGTGCTCTCTGATTTTGTCCTGCCAGCGCTGTCCGAGATCATCTAGTGACTTTAACGAATCCCCACTATCTCGATCATCAGCGGGTACAGCAATAATTTTATGATCGCCTTCTCCGTCATCTTCAAACTGTAGAACCCCTATATACCTACATTCTAGCCAAACTCCAGTAGGTATTGGCTCACTACAAACCACCAATACATCCAGTTCGTCACCATCTTCGTCCTTTGTCGCTGGTATAAAACCATAATTTACAGGCTTAGCATATATAGAAGGTTCGACTCGGTCGATCATAAAATTACACCGCTCTCTATCATATTCTATTTTCAAATGGCTACCTTGAGATATTTCGATGACAGCGTTAAGATGTCCATTTTCAATATCGCCTGGAGATAAAACCTTATTGTAATCAGTCATTGTTACGCTCCTATTTAATATATTGTAGCACTCGAATAGATAATATATCTAAGAATTTAAACGCCCATTAAATTATGATTGCTATTAGTCATAATTAATAATTTTAAAAAATAATCATGCCCAAGTCGTCGTATTGTTTAGAGCTATCTTTATTCTGTAGACGATTTAATCTTACGATTTTTTTCCTCTAAATACTCACGAATTTTTAATGCTGCGGTAGCACCTTCGCCGGCTGCACTTGCGATTTGCATAGTAGCACCACTCCGAACATCTCCAGCAACAAAAACTCCGGGAATATTTGTTTCTAAGTTTGCATTAGTAACCAAAAATCCTTGTTCATTGAGCTCAATTGATGAGTTCCTTAAGAAATCAGTATTTGGCCTAAGTCCAATAAAAATAAAAACTCCATCTACGACATAATTCTGATTTTTTCCGTCTAGGGTTTTACCTATTATTTCCTTTACGCCTTTTTCATCCCCTAAAATTTCTTGAGGGGAAACTCCGATATGTACACTGACTTTGCCACTATCTATGAAAGTCTGCAACTCTTTAACCAAAATATCACTGGCTTTTATCTTCGAACGAACTAACAAGTCTATATGAGAAGCAAAACGTGTCAAGAAAATAGTCTCTTGTAGGGCTGAATTTCCGCCGCCGATTACGGCCAATCTTTTATCTCTATAGAAGGCACCATCACAGGTAGCACAATAATGTACCCCACGCGCATAATACTGCTCTTCACCTGGAATACCAGTTTTCTTATAGTCGCATCCCGTAGCGACAAGAACAGCCTGAGCAAGTAGATCTTTGTCATCCACCTTAACTTTAAGTATTTTTCCGTTACTTTCTATTGAAGTAACCTCACCTAGTTCTATTTTAGCGCCAAATCTTTCGGCTTGTACCCTTAGGTTATCGGCCAGATCTAATCCGTGAACACCCTGACTAAACCCTGGATAATTATCTATAATATCCGTCACTGCTGCCAATCCACCGATAACTCCACGCTCGATTAATAAAGTATCAATATCCTCGCGAGTAGTGTATATCGCAGCAGTCAAGGCTGCCGGCCCAGCACCAACCATAATTACATCATATATTTTGTCGTTGCTCATAATCTCCT
Organism: bacterium; assembly: GCA_021804085.1. Lineage (GTDB taxonomy): Bacteria > Patescibacteriota > Saccharimonadia > Saccharimonadales > UBA4665 > JAJZWH01. The sequence continues at coordinate 54,487 of JAJZKM010000001.1, forward strand.
TTAGTATACGCACTCTAATGAACTACTCTAACTCGTAATATACGACTAACAATTAATTAAGGGCTGGCGCTAATTTAGCTAGGTTATAACCAACTATAATTTCTTGGGAATCATCAGTCTTAGTTACAACCGTAACAGGCACCGTCAAGGCACCGCTAATCTTGTGGGCTTCATCTCTACGATGTGGTTCATGGTCAAGATTAACTTCTTCGTAATTTTTACCTTTAGCTTTAAGATAATTTTTAACCATTTGACAATACCCACATGTATCGGTTGTAAAGATCGTTATACTTTTGACCATCTATTAATCTCCTGTTGGCTTTACATTATTATATAAGCCCTTTTAATTAACTGTTTGTTTCTTGATTAGGTCTTATTACCAATAATTATAGAATAGTGTTGGTTTTTTCGTCAATACACTATATATTGTGCTTTTTAGTACAGATATCTAGTTGGCGGACAATACATCTACTACAAAAACCAGATTAGAATTAGCTGGTATTCCGCTAGAACCTGCAGAACCATAGGCTAGATCGGCTGGAATTAATAATTCTCGTATCCCACCAACTTTCATACCAGGAATGCCTATGCTCCAGCCAGATATAACATTATTCAGTGACAAATTCATCGCAACGCCACCATGAGCTCCTGAGTCGTCAAAAATCACTCCAGTGTTGGCCAAAGCTCCTACATAGCAGACATTAATTGTGGCACCTGTATTTATTTTTGGTCCTGTTCCTTGTTGAATATCACTTGTTTCTAATTGAGTTAATTTTGTTTTTGGGGCTGTGTATCCTTGCATTACAGAGCCAACCTTTGCGTCAAAACCACTAGGACAATTGCTCGCACTGCTTGTTGTTGGACTAGGAGTCTGAACCTGAGGCGTAGAAGAATTATTACTACTCGAAACTGTCAATATAACCGCAATCGCAAGAGCAGACGACGTGACTAAAAATAATGCTGCTCCAAAACCTGCAAAAATTCTTCCCTTCATAATTTTATTATATATCAAAAAATTAGGTAATGTCGACCGGCTGGTCAGGAAATCCATTCTTAAAGGAATCTATCAATGCAGCCTTAAGTTTAGGTGACAGTAACTCAATGCTTGGCAGATTACTAATTTCATACCAAGTTGGCTCGTACAAGTTATTACCGATTTTATTAATTTTAAACTCATCTGAATTTGGATCTAGTCTAACCTCTCCACTCACGTATTCGCTTAGAAATACATATTGCGTCCCATAGGGCTCATGAACCCGTTCAATAAATACAAGTTTTAATGAGCCTATTGTTAGGCATGATTCTTCGGCAACTTCCCTCATTGCTGCCTGAATTAAATTTTCCCCTAAGTCGACTGCACCGCCAATCAAAATGTCATATTCTCTACCAAACTTATTTCTGTGCATCAGTAAAATTTGATCATTTTTGCGTATTAGAACGCGAGCAGATGATTTCATTGGTTCTTATTATATAGCTTAATCTTCTGGTTTAGGGTCTTTATTAAATTGCTAAGTTCTTGATCGGTAAGAGTTCGGATATTGCTATTAGCGCTAACCCTGAAAGTCCAGTTAGTCTCATTTTTGCCTTCTGCGCGATAAGCGTCAATAGTTTTTATATCAAGTTTTATATCGTTCAACACTTCTTCTTTTACGAACTTATCCAGTTGATCATATAGCTGCTGATAGCTTCCTCCATTATCACTAATGGTTATATCCTGATGAACAGCAGGAAATTTACTTAACGGAATGTATTTACGGGATAGGTCCTTTGTCAAACTAGTCAAAATATTTACATTTAGCTCAAAACCAGCACAAAACTTTGGCAATTTTAATCTTTGACGGGTTTTAGGATTAAACTCACCAATAACACCAATAATATTATCGTTAAGAGATATTAGAGCACTTCTTGACTCAACAAACGGTTTGATCATTTGAACTGAACTTTCATCAACCACACGATCTAGAGATAAGAATCTTAAGCCAGATCTGTCCAAGTTTAATGCTCCAAGTAAATATTCTAACCAAGCCCGAGCTTGATAATAAGCTGGCCCTTGGTAATTTTGTTCTGCAGTTTTATCATCCGACGACACCACCAGGGCTAGACGCTCTTCCTCAATAGGTAGTTTTTCGTTATCTACGATAGTAGATAAATGTGTTTTATTAATTTCGAATAATGCAAAACGGCCATAACCACCTTTATGGTTTGCATGAATCTTATTCAGCAAACTCGGCATAAGAGATAAACGATAGTACTCTATCTCAGGACTTAGTGCATTGGTTAGTTTTATAGCCTTGCCACGATCTTGGTTAACTGCATCAATAAGCTTTGCATCAATAAAACTGTAGGTCAAAACTTCGTTACCACCGGCCGCTACCAAAGAACTACTAATTTTACGCTTTACCAAGGAATCATCGTCGGGCACGATTGCAGAAACCTGTCGAAGCGGTAATGAGTGAGGCAGATTATCAAAACCATATAAACGAGCTATTTCTTCAATAACATCAACCGGTTCATTAATGTCTGTTCGCCAGAACGGAACTTTAAGTTTAATCTTTTTATCTTCAATCTCGGCATTTAATTCTGCGTTAGCTAGAATTTCAATAATTTTATTTGGATTAAGCTCCATACCCATATATGAGTTAACCTTTTCAATATCTACAGAAACTTCACTAATATATTTATAGTTATTAGATGAAGTAACAGCAACTTCGGATGATAATTTTGCAGAATTACATATTTCTTGAATGAGTGAATAAGTAAAAGCGATTACCGGTGCGCATTGAAGTGGTGATTGACCTTTAGTAAATCTAGTTACTGCTTCAGAGAAAATGCCATGAGAAAATGCCGAGCGACGGATACGATACATATCAAAGCTAGCACACTCTAGAACTATAGAAGTAGTGTCAGAATCAATTTCCGAGTTAAGACCGCCCATTATCCCTCCAAGCCCAATAGCTCCATCGTGATTAGCGATCACTATATCCTCATTAGATAATTCTATTTCTCGATTATCTAGTAATACTAGTTTTTCATTGGGAAATGCATTCCTAACCTGCAACATTATGCCGTTCTTGTCTTCTATTTTAGCAGCATCATATGCATGTAACGGTTGGCCGGTAACTAACATAACATAATTTGTGATATCTACTATGTTATTAATAGGTTTTATCCCTGACCTAGAAAGGTAACTTTGCAGCCATAGAGGACTTTTGTTAATAGTAATATTGGAAATTTCTACCGCCATGAACAGAGGGCATCCTTTTGCGATAAGCTGATTGTCTATACTGATCCTACCCTTAATGTCTGAATCTAGTTTGTTGTCGAGGCTATACCACTTTGGACTCTTAAAGGGCTGGTTAAAGATAGCAAACAATTCACGAGCTATCCCTAGTTGACCGAATAAATCCGGTCGATGTGTAAACATTTTATTTTCAATGTCGATTACCCAGTCATCTAGTGCAAGTATTTCGGTTAAAAAAAGGCCAAAGTCTTTTTCAGACAGTTCAACAATCCCATCGTGTTCCTGCGATATAGCTAATTCCTTAGCACTTGCTAGCATACCATTACTTTTAGTACCCATAATAGATCTAACTTCAAGAACCAAAGGATCATTCCCGGCAGTCACCGGCACAATTGAACCGGGCGGAATCCATGCTGCTACCATACCAGATTTGACGTTAGAGGCTCCACAAACCACACTTATTAATCCTTGCTCATTGCGTTCAATATTGTCTGTTTTGCCTTTGTCGTCTATTAAACAAGCATTAAGATGATCACTACCCTCAATTTTTTCACAATGAACGACTTTAACTGCCATAATGTTTTGATATATAGAGGAGAGATTAATCTTATCTTCAACTGCACCTAGTTGAGCACCTATACGCTCAAGAATTAATTTTGGATCTGTAACAGGAAGCGCTCTTCCGTCGATAAGTTTTTGAATTAATGCCAACGAAACTTTCATTTATAATTCTCCGGAGAAAATTGTCGTAAAAAAGATAATTTAGCGGATTCAAAATTACGAACATCCTCGACGTCGTGTTTCCACATCACTAACCGGTCAACACCACACCCCCAGGCAAATCCTTGATATAAGTTAGCATCTATTCCAGCAGCTGTTAGGACGTTCGGATGAATCATTCCACAGCCCAGGATTTCAATCCATCCGGAATACGAGCATACTTGACAGCCAGATTTGGAACAAAACGGACAACTAATAGAGAACTCAAAAGATGGCTCAGTAAAAGGAAAGTAGAATGGTTGAGTTTTAATTTCTATTTTTGTTTTGTAAAAACTTTCTAGAAATACATTTATCGTAGAGATCAAATTACCAATCGTAACTCCTAGACCAACATATATACCTTCAATTTGATAAAACGTATGTTCGTGACGAGTATCAATATCTTCATTGCGAAAAACTCGACCAGGAATCAGCACGGCTATTGGTTTGCCTTCAGCTAAATCACCCGAAAATCGCCTAAGCACTCGATTTTGCATCGTAGATGTATGCGCGGGGGCAATTAAAGGCTTACCATTTTTATCTAACTGTTCAGTCATGAAGGTATCATAGTCATCTCTTGCTGGATGACCTTCTGGAAAATTAAGCGAGCCAAACATATGCCAATCGTCATCAATTTCGCGAGACTGAACAACTCTAAATCCCATCGACATAAAAATATCAGAGATTATTTCTAGTTCAGCAGTAATTGGGTGTTGGCTGCCTACCGCAGCGGAAAGTAAAGCAGGACGTTTTGCAGGTTCACAATTCGCAGCAAAAGGAGCAGTAATATCTATTGGTTCTTGTAAATCTGTATCGCTGTCTTTTTTAGTTATAAGTTCACTAAGTTCATTTTTTAGATCATTAACCGCCTTACCAAAAGCTGCACGTTGATCAGGCTCAATATCTGTAATGCGAGAATATAATGATCTAAGCTGTGTAGACCGGGTCAGAGCTGATAGGTCATCAAAATCAGAAATATTTTGAAGCAGCTGTTCTTTCACCAAAGATAGTTCTTTATGTAGTTCTTCATTCATTATTTAGTAAATAATATTATAACAGATGTCATATACTTAGATATTTCACTATTTTCGTCTATTGCTCGTTTTCGGTAATTGAACTTTTGTCTTGCAGATAACGATATTTGATAATAAAACCTTTTTAAGAATAATTTCCTAGGCCTAATAATGCTAAAAAATGGATATTTATGAGCCATCGTATGCGTATATACTTAAGAGTAATGTTACGCTCTACGAATTTACTGTCTGAGGCATCTAATATATTAAACAATAATAATCAGGGCTTATACACCATGCCTGCAGCAGATCTGTACCCACATCAATGGCTATGGGACAGTTGCTTTATTGCTATCGGGCTTAGGCATCTGGATATCAATAGGGCTCAAACCGAAATATTAAGTTTACTCAGAGGTCAATGGCTAAATGGTATGTTACCAAATATTATATTTTCTACCGGAGATAAATACTCAGCCGATAGAGAATTATGGCGAAGCTGGTTAAGCCCTAATGCCCCGGCGAAGATAGCTACATCAGGAATTACTCAGCCCCCAATGGTTGCTGAAGCAGTGATTAAAATTGGCGAAAAACTCTCTCCCTTGGAACGCAGAATTTGGTACCGACGTGTTTACCCATCGTTAGTTAAATATCATGAATGGTTATATGCGGAAAGAGACCCACACCAGGAAGGGCTTGTTTTGTCTATACATCCATGGGAAATCGGAATGGACAACACCCCTCCATGGATAGCTGAGTTGAGCGAGCATCAACTTAATAGTTGGATTAGAACAATTAAAAAACTGCACCTTGATAACCTGATAAGTCACATGCGTAGAGACACTAAAAACATTCCTTCATTCGAAAGATTCGGAACAGTTGAATTATTGGCAATGTTTTCGATCCAATGGCGACTAAGGAGAAAAGCATATGATATATCACGCATTCTTGATCACTCACTTTTTGCTATTGAGGATGTAGCTTTTAATGCAATATTAATCCGAAACAATCACCATCTACAAAATATTGCCAAAACAATTCGAATACCACTAAATCAAGAACTAATTAAAAGGATGAAGAAAACTGAGCATGAATTTAATCGTCTTTGGGATACGACAACATCACAGTATCATAGCCGTGATTTCATTACTCATCGACTGTTAAAAGAAGAGTCAGTCGCTACCATGCTGGCATTATATGCTGGAACGGTTCCGATAAACTATGCTCATGCTCTGGTAAGACAGCTAGAAGATAAGAACAGTTTTAATACAAACTGTCCCGTGCCAAGTGTCCCAATCAACTCGCCGTGGTACAAACCGCTAAATTATTGGCAAGGTCCATCCTGGATAAATATTAATTGGCTAATAATTGAGGGTCTCAAAAATTATGGTTTTATTGACCAGGCAAAAAAACTTAGACTATCCACTCTATCAACGATTAGCAATAGTGGCTGCTATGAGTACTATAATCCCGAAAATTCAAATGGACTTGGAGCATCTAATTTTTCTTGGACAGCGGCACTTGCAATAGATTTGGCGCTATGCCCAATTAATTAGTAACTAGCCCGTCATCATCGGGTTTTTCGAGCAACATCGGTTCAATTTTAGGCTTATCGGTACCTGTTATTTTTAGAAAGTCTTTATCAACTTTAGAGAGTTCTTTATGTGCCGCGTTAAAATGACCTACACTAGTCCCAAGAGAATTACCAAGTTTAATCATTAAATTTTGGTAAGAATTTAAATGCCGGCTAAGATCACCTACTCGATGTTGGATTGTTTTTGCCTGTTCCTCTATATGAAGACTTCTTAACCCTTGCAATACGGTCTGAAGATATGCTAGAAAACTTGTCGGGCTGACAATAATAACGTTCTTGTCACGAAAAGCATATTCAATTAGATCACGTGCCGCGACATCGCTGGCTCCAACTTTGTTGACTAATAAATCATAGTATATCGCTTCGCTAGGTATAAACATAAAAGCAAAATCCATAGTTCCGCTACCCGGAAGAATATATTTTGCGGTTTCATCAATTCGTTGCTTAAGATCTGATTTAAACTGCTTAGCTAAGATGTTACGTCTAGTGGCATCCTTTTCCTCGATTAAGCGATTATAGTTTTCTAAAGAAAATTTCGCATCGACTGGCAGCATAATTCCCTTATCAAGAAAAATAACTGCATCACAAATTAGATCCGAACCGTTATCCGATTTAGCTATCTTATATTGCAATTTATATCTGTCAGGCGGCAATACATTTTCCAAAACAGATCCAAGATAGTATTCTCCCAATACGCCACGCTGTTTAGGGTTTTGTAAAACGTTTTGTAATGTTTTAAGTTCATCTGTAATAGACATAACTTGACGATTGGATTCCTTAAGTTCAGCCAAACTCGAGCTAACCTGACTAATTAATTTAGCACTTTCGCTAAATTGTTTTTGTAATGAATCAACCATTAGATTCTGGCTTTTATCTAATCGATCATTAATGTTATTACTAAGATTTTCTTTTAAACTTGCAATATCTTCACTTAATTTATCAAGATCTTGCTTTAGCATAAGCGAAGCTGAATCGCCATTTGATGACGATGATTTTTTAGCAAGCATGAAGGCTAAAACAACTGCAACTATTCCGAATCCCACTAGCGCTATAAGCATTATGAATATATAATAACCTAAAGAGACTTCAGTGTGCCAGTTCGAAAGAAGATACAATTCCTAATTTCTATATACTTGAAATTTAACTCGATGATAAAATGAAAGGTAATAGTTTTAATTATTGATTATGACTTACGGAAGCTACAATTCGCATAATAATACCTACCCATCAAATAGAAAGAAAAATAAAGACTTAAAACACCACTACAGATATTGGCTAGCATTGTTAACGATATTAGTAGCCGCAGGAGTGTTAGGTGGCATCTTTTTGCCACGCACAGGAGCGGTGTCTTATAGCACAATTAAACCTAAAGTTAAAATTTCAAAATCTAAATCCGTATCTACGAACCAATGCCAAAATAATAATTTGGCCAAAAACGTGATAGTAATTATTAGCAAGCAGTACTTATGGGCATGTAGCTACAGCAAGCCAATATATGGTTCAGCTGTAATAACCGGATATTCTGGAAATCCATCAAATATAACTCCAGTTGGTACTTACCATATTTACGATAAACTATCCGACATTACGTTAACGGGTAGCGATGACCTAGGATCATGGAGTGATCCCGTAAGCTATTGGATGGGATTTTTAAGTAACCAGTACGGCCAATATGGACTTCACGACGCCACCTGGATCAATGCTAATGACTTCGGCCACATAAGTCCTACTTCAAAAAGTGCATCTCATGGATGCGTAGAATTACCGTTGCCAACTGCAAAATGGCTATACGACTGGACAAGCGTGGGAACTACCATATCTATCAAAGCCAGCTAAAATTGTTAAAATCATACAAACTAATCCAGTCTATTTTTCACATAAAAACTAGCTGCATTTTTGAACATCACTAAATTCTATTCAATACTCCTAAAAATCTTTGCAATATTTGTTGAGGTGTCCTGCACTGAAGACTTAGGTGTACATATTTAGTATCGTAGAACTCTAAATATTTATCTAATTTAGTTTCTATTTCTGTTGTTTTAGCCTGGAAAGCAAGGCGGAAACTCGTACTACCTTGATGTGTTAAGTTTTACCCGTATCATGGAAAGGCAGAGGGAAGATATAATTCTAGGTATTTTGCTGGTGCTATTTAAATATGTTTATACATTGCCTGATATACTTTACTCATGGACAACCAAATAGAGAGACGCATTCAATCTAGCCTCGATGATATCATTGCCCAAGACAATGTACGTATTTTATTAGCAATAGAATCAGGCAGCCGAGCCTGGGGTTTCTCATCGAAAGATAGCGATTATGATGTGCGGTTCATCTATAGCCGCCCCATTGATGCATACCTGCGAATAAGCGATATGCGTGATGTTATCGAGTTACCCATAGTTGATGACTTAGACATTAACGGTTGGGATCTTAAGAAATCCTTGAGACTGCTATTAATATCAAATCCGCCAATACTGGAATGGCTGAGCTCGCCCATCATTTACAGACAAGACCCCATAATAGAAATACTGCGCGATGCCGCTAAAGATTTCTTTGACCCTGTAAGCACGTCATACCACTATCTCAGCATGGCTGTAAAAAATCATAAACACCTACAAGCCGACTTGGTTTCGCGAAAGAAGTATTTGTATGTACTTCGACCATTGTTCTGCATTGAGTGGATTATGAATAACCACACCATACCACCTATGTTGTTCACGAAGCTTGTAGAGTCGTCACTCTGTAACAGTGGCGATGTAGTTGTGGTTAACGCTATCAAACAGCTGTTAATCGATAAAAAGAACGGAAAAGAACTTGATAAGCAGCCCAGGATATCAGTGCTTGATACATTTATTGAGAAAAGGCTATCCGAATACCGATCTAGAGATTTCGGAAAATCAAAACCGCATAACATTGCTCTGGCTGACGATGTCTTCCTTCAAGTTTTACGTGGATAAACACCGTGACTGATCTCGAAATTGTCAAATCACTATCCAAAGATATTGTAGAAAATGGTGGTCGCGCATTCTTAGTAGGGGGCTTCGCAAGAGACACAATATTAAGACAGATGGGCAAAGACGTCATATCTAAAGATATAGATGTTGAGGTATTTGGGTTGGATATGGAAGTGCTTTTCAAGCTGCTCCAAAACTACGGCACAGTTAATACTGTCGGTAAAAACTTTGGAGTAATAAAATTGAATAATACCGCAATCGATATATCCATTCCACGAAGAGACTCCAAAATAGGCGTCAGCCACAAGGACTTTATCGTTAACTTTGACCCTGCCCTAACTCTCAATGAAGCAGCGAGACGAAGGGACTTTACGATTAACTCAATTTATATAGATGCAATCACGGGAGATGTAATTGACGAATACAATGGTATACCTGATTTAAGAGAGGGGATACTACGTGTAACCGATCCAATATTATTTGCAGATGATCCACTCCGCGTATTGCGTGCAATGCAGCTTGCGGGCAGGTTTAACCTAAGTCTTTCCGACACTACACTTGCGCTATGTAAAAAAATGGATCTCAGCAGCCTACCAGCAGAAAGAATTGGTGAAGAGTGGAAAAAACTTCTCTTGAAATCAGCACGACCAAGCATCGGAATTGAGGTAGCATTATCCATTGGTGTGCTAAATAAGTTACATCCCCAACTCGCCGCTTTAAGTACTTCCCAAACAGATTCAAAATTGCATCCTAAAGTTACCATTTGGGAACACGCAAAACTGGCGATTGATGAAGCTAGTAAGATAAAACTTCGTGACAAGTTAAACGACGAGAAGTCTCTCGAATTCATGCTGGCTGTGCTATGTCATGACATAGGAAAAGTTTCAACCACAAGAATGCAAAATAGCTCAATAGCTTCTTATGGGCACGAGCAACGAGGTGCAGAACTCACAGTTAAATTCTTAAATCAACTTGCAATGTCCAATTACTACCTAGATGTAGTGCCACGTTTGGTTGCAGAGCACATATTTCCTATCCATAACATGCAGCTTGACGATGCAGCTTTAAGAAGATTAGCCCAAAAACTTTATCCCGCTACCATTGCTCAGCTGGCTCGAGTCGCTGAGGCTGATATATTAGGGCGGACAAGCAAAGATAAGACCATCAATCACCTTCTACACTTAACAGAACGAGCAAAATCCCTAAACATTGCAGACGATAAGCCATCTCCGATAATATATGGGCGCGATTTAATCCCTCTCGGTATTAAGCCTGGCGTAGCTATGGGTAAAGTACTGAATAATTTGTTTGAAAAACAGTTATCAGGCGACTTCACTGAGCATGAAGAGGGACTACTTCTAGCTAAACAGCTAATAGACGAAATGAAAGATTATGATTTAGCTTAATTATTAAGGGGCAATGTCAATTTTGAACAATGCTATTTAGTGATAGCTAGTATAAATAGAGCGACCAGCGGAAGCCAAATCAAGTATGTAATAGCTACCTGGCTGGAATCCGAAATACTGGGTCTAAAGTGTGCTTTCCATTGTGTCCAGGTTCAAATAGATAAGCGCCACTTCTAGAATAGAATTAATATCCTAGAAGGAGCGAGATATGCATGCAGGTACACAAGACCAGAACTGGTGTGGTGGTATTAAAGCTGGGAAGCATAAGACAAACAGCTAGCTTAAGTAAGTCGGCTAAACAGAGACTTAAATGGGTAGATTATTACCAATGCCCAATTAACCTGTCGACACTTTGGCATTGCATACCAAACCTTCTACCATTACTACAATCAATTTAAACTTTAGGATATAGCTGGTTTAGAAGCTCGCTCTGAGTTGCCTCACCAGTCTCTTGGCTACTTGACGCATGACGAATACAAAGCCAAATTTAGCTCTAGGGAAGTGGCAATCATGTAGTGGACCTCAAAAGGTACTTGCATTATTTTCGTTATTGTACTAATGTATTTTTTATTAATTGGAGACATCTTGTTATGGAACGACCGAGATTAATTGAAGATCATTCGAAAGATAATATTGACCATCATAAGATTGGCCAAGGTGTATTACGGCTGCTTAAAGAAGAAAAAAGGAATAAAATAGTTATATCTAACGAGTACCCAAAAAAAGTTTTTAAAATCATAGGCTACCAGGAACCGGCTACTGAGACCAAAAATGTTCTCTTTGATTGGCAGAACTGTTCCGAATATGCTGCAAACGAACAAGCGTTATTTGATTGGCAGAATTATTCTGAATATGCTGCAAACGAACAATAGATATTTGACCCAATAGAATTTAATAGTTACCTAGAGAGATTCTTAGCCAAAAACTCTATAGATTGTATCCATGAATCTTTAGCTGCGTTTTCATTGTACGCATATGGGTTTGAGTCGTTAAAAAAAGCATGTCCACAGTCAGGATATACTTTGTAGGAAAAGTCTACTTCTGCATTATGCATGCGATTCTCTAAATCTGGTAAACTCGAAACTAAAGCCACATCATTTTGACCATAAAAAGACAGTATAGGCGCTTGAATTGATCTAAGTTTCTCAGCAGGCTGATCACAATGGCCATAGTAAGGAATAGCAGCTTGAAGTCTAGGCTCTACGACTGCTAAATTATAGCTATACGTTCCACCGAAACAAAAACCGATAACCGCTACTTTTTGATTCGTAACAGATTCATTATATAACTGTTCAAATATTTTCTTTAACGATGCAACAGTTTTCTTGGCAAAATCTGGAGATTGTATTGGTGCCATCAATTCACGTAACTTAGGTTGTACTTGATTACGCTTCTCAGGGTTAAACAGGTCTTGTTGTAGCTGCACAGTAATCAACTCCTCTATACCCGTATCGCTAACTAGATCAGGGGCATATACTAAATATCCCTCTTTACTATATCTTTCAGCCACGTCTCGAATATGATCATTCATACCCCACACTTCATGAATTAGTATTAAGCCACCCTTTACGTCACCGGAAGGTTTAGAAATATATACTGGAGTTTGTTCAATCTTTATATTCTCAGTCATATAATTTATCCTATGCTATTTATTTAGTATACATCATCTACGAATTCAAGATTAATTCAAACGTTTCATAATATTAATTCATATTTAATGCATGCTAGCAAAGTCAATACACTAGAAATAATAGATTTTTTTATATATAATCGTGCGGTCATTGGGGATTGGCCAAGCGGTAAGGCACTGGGTTCTGGTCCCAGGATCGGGGGTTCGAATCCCTCATCCCCAGCCACGATGATCACCAAAGGTGATCGTAATGCTAGGACATTTATAGAGATAATCAATTATGAGCCTCTGGGACGAATATCAAAAAGGTAGAACTGAAGAAGTACTAGTTGAAGACCTAACTAGCTCCATGTTTCCCGCTATTGCTCGTTGGTTAAACAGTGTGGCCACTAAAAGGCTATATGACCCCTATCAAGTTGCTGCTGAAATCAAAAACATGTTCAGAATTGAAACAGCAATACCCACCACGCGACCAAACAACTATTTAGCTGAAGAACCGGCATATATGTTTAGTCAATTCATTCTAAATGTATCTTACGAGGATAGTCATCTTTTCTTCACAATATTGGATTATCTAGTTCAAAATTGTAATAAAAGACGATATGCATGCGAAGCAATTAGGGGATATTCTCGACAAAGCAGGGCACAAATATACGGTGCAAGAAATTAATGGGAAATTTGCAGTAACCGAAAGACTTCCCGATAAACAAAGAAGTTTAATGAATTCGGTCCTTCATGGTAGTAATGTGTATTCAAGTGAGTTTTACGATGGATTCGTGAAACTTTACGGTACTCAGCCGGATTATACTCAGGCCGGATTAGAATTTTTCCAATCGTTGGAGTCGGCTTTGAAATTTTACCTTGGGAATGATAAAGGCGAGAACCTAGGTAAAATTTTAAATTGGCTAGAAACACATCCAAAAAAGTGGAGATATATGCACTCTTCGGATGGCCAAACAGATGCGGAAGATCAATTTATAGCACTAATCAACTTCGTTAATAAAGCATTTAGAAATGCAAAGCATGGACAACCAGACAAAAAGCTAAAGATATCGAAGGAGCAGGCAGAAGTGTTAATCCGCTCAGTATCTTTAGCTATCTTCGAACTTGAAAACGCCATAGAATTAATTAATTAGACGTTATCTATAAAAGCCGGAGATTTAACATGGCTTGCTTGCACCCTACTATTATGGATTTCGAGTTTGACTTTAAGATTTCTTATGAGTCGTGTCCACTCGAAATCAGTTCCGTTTCTCAAAACATATTCAACATACCCTCTTATTGGTTTACTCGATTGAGCCATGAGCTCGAATTTATGTATCGCATTTACTAAACCCGGCTCACAATTTTTGATATCCAAAGTCAGTTTTTCCGACAATAATAGAAGTTCTTGAATAATCACACTCTCCTGTACGTAAGGTTCGGTGCAATTGTAGTTTACTTGACGAGAGCAGTGATAATATACATGCCGATTCATACCGCCGTCCACGCGTTTCTTAAATTTTTCTTCACCGACTATTTGTGAGCCACAGCTTGCACATGTTAAAAATCTTCGGAATGGAAATTCTTTTGAACCCCACTTAGATTTCTGCGGTACAGCCAGCTGTTTCTGAACCATCTCAAAAAGTTCTTTGCTTACTAACTTCGGCTGTGAACCGTCGTACCAATTACCGCTCATTTTGGGATATTCAAACCTGCCATAATAGAATGGGTTTTTGAGCATCAGATAGATCTGACTAATGGTAACTTTTTTACCAGCCCGAGTTGTAAATTTACTCTCATCTAGCCAGTGCTTAATTGTTCTCCCACTATGCTTCTTCGATGCAACCCGCTCAAACATTTCTTTTATAAAAGGGGCTCGCTCTGGGTCCTCAACTATGTCCTTAATTCCGTTGAATGCTCTATTGTAGTAGCCAATCGGTGGCATGCATGGTCGCCAGCCCATTTCGCATTTAGCACGAATTCCTCGTTTTACATTAACCCCGCGGTTATCGTTTTCTAGTTTGGCCTGACTGCATAGGATCATCAACAAGAATTTCTCATTTGGTGTATTACTGAAACTCTGGCCGAATGTTCGTATCTGTTTGAGCTTATTTTGATCCATTAAATCTACTAGTGAACCCAGGTCACCTGCATTTCTACTGAGTCGATCTGGTGCCCAGGTAAGAATTCCATCAAACTTGTCGGAACGTAAACCTTCTAAAAGTTCATTAAATACTGGCCGTTTGCCCGAAAGTTTTGCTGAGTGGCTCTCTTGTTTAAGCTCAATTATATTGAGCCCGTCACGTTCGGCCATAATCGTCATTTCTTTAATTTGAGAGTCTATAGACATGGCCTGCCGTTCGTCACTCTCAGTAGATTTCCGAGCGTATAGGCAGTACTTGAATTGCGCTGGTGCATCCATAGCGGTACAAGGATACCGCAAGCGCGTTTAAAGTCTAGGCAAAAATTCATTCTAAATCCATATTTAAGCAGAGGTGGCGGTACTCAAATAGATCGTAGACAATCCTGACTTGTAGAATAGGTTATGTAACTAACTTTAATACAAGGAGGATAAGACAATTATGTCTAACCGCATCGGATCATCTACGATCTATACATCAAT
>JAJZKM010000002.1 GCA_021804085.1 bacterium
CAATACTTCATTACGTATTTTAGGGTCATGAGGAATACCACTGGCCATAAATTAAAGCTCCTTGTTTAGTTATATATTATGCCCTAATTAGAATGTAGAGTGTGTTCAGTATATTGGGAGCCTGACAATTGGGTGATGCTATGGCTTTTTAGATAATTGTAGGCGTGTTTGTAGTTTTCACTGCCGCTGTCATTAACAATTACCAGGCCCTTACCAAAGACCTCAATAGCTTTATCTAGTGCCAACATGGCCTGGAAACTGCTAGGCTGACGGCCTAGATGGATAACTGCTTCCTTGGTGTAAATATCTACAGCTACGAAAGCGTATTGCTTTACTCCACCCAAGTAGATGTGCTTCATGTCAAACTCAATGACGCTCCTAGGCTTTTCTGCCTTCAGTAAGTAAGGCTTTCGTTGTTTCCATACTTGTTTAGCTTGTTCAGAGCGTTTCTTGGATATGCGACTACAGCTCAGAAATAGAGGCCAAAACGCTTAATGATGCGGTCAATGGTAGCGGCACTGTAGCTAAAGGCGTAGCCCCTAAACACTATCCTGGCCAACTTCTTAGCCGAAAGGTAGGGATAGTCAGTCCTGAGTTTTCGAATTAGGGATATGAAGTTAGTGTCATAGGTTGATGACCTAACGTTATGTGGTTTACGACTTTTGTCTTCAAGAGATTTTAGGTTATAAGGATTAAACCGTTTGTACCATTTGTAGAAGTAGCTCCTACAGATACCGAAGTGTCTACAGGTTAAAGCTACGCTACGGCATCCCAGGCAGTACTCAATTACTCTAAGCCGATGCTTAGCCTCTCTACTTAAACTTACTGAGCGTAAGTTGTTACCAGTTGGTAAAATATATGTATAGATCGTAGATGATCCGACACGGTTAGACATTTTTGTCTCCTTTGTAGTTGTTAGTTAGTTACATAACCTATTCTACAAGTCGGAATTGTCTACGATCTATTTGAGTACCGCCAATTTTGATACCAAGCGAGTTTAGAATTTTTATAGATGGACAAATAATGTTTTTATAATCATAGTTAGATGTGGAACTAATAATCTGATTTCTAATCAAGTAAAGTGTTGTGAAGAACATTTGGAGGGCCATCGTGAACGCTGTAGCAACCGAGATTAAGATACAGCATATGTTATTGGCTCGGGGCACGTTAAGTTCGGGTGTTTATAATTGGTAGAGGATTACAAATTAAATCTAAGGGAGGGCCTATAGCACAAGCACCTACAATTGCATTATCGAACGGCAATAAGATGCCGGTTCTGGGATTTGGCGTGTTTCAGATGAGCGATGAAGAAGCGGAAGAGAGTGTAGTTACTGCACTAAAGACGGGCTATCGTTCTATCGATACGCCAGCTTCGTACAACAATGAAGAGGCTGTCGGCAGGGGCATCAAACAAAGCGGTGTACCCAGGACGAAATATTTATAACGAGTAAACTTTGAATAGCTGATGCATCTTACGAAAAAGCCAAGCAAGCCTACCAGACCTCATTAGATAAGCCTGGCCTTGACTACTTAGACTTGTACCTCATGCATCAACTGTATGGTGATGTTTTTGGTGCGTGGAAGGCTCTGGTAGATCTCTATAAGGCCGGCAAGGTCAAGGCGATCGGCGTATCAAACTTCAATACAGCAAGACTGTTGGCCAAGTAATATTGCGCTGGCACGTCCAGCAGGGCATCATCGCTATTCCTAAGTCCACGCACAAGGAACGCATAGAAGAAAACTTTGCTATTTTTGATTTCGAGTTATCTGAAGAAGATATGGATAAGATTACAAAGCTAGATGAAAACAAAACAACTGTAAATCACGAAGATCCTGAGTTTGTGAAAAGATTATTTAGTCGTCTAGGCTAAGAAGTTACTGTAGTAATATACAACCAAATTGGAGGGCCATCGTGAACGCTGTAGCAACCGAAATGAAGAGTACCCAAACTATTTATATAGCTGACTGTGTGTGCCTATAAATCCGAGGATAATGATAATGTCGCCTTTGACAGTGTATAGTGCACGGACGTCTCCGGTAATATCAATACTTCTATAACCCAGATATTTTCCTTTTAAAGCGTGGTTACGCAATCTAAAATCAAAAGGGTTACTTTTAAATATGGCTATGCGACTTTTATAGATATTTTTTGTTTTGTCATTAAGCTTTGCATATTGTTTATCAAAGGTTTTAGTGGTTTCAATAATCATTACAGACTATCCAGGTGGGCAAACATTTCCTCTAGAGTATCAAAAGGACCACTGACTTCACCGGCGGCTATTTCTTTCTCAGCCTGCTCAATAAGCTTCTCCATTTTTTCTGTCATGGGCTCAGAGGCAGTGAAATGGACACTACCAGTAGAGGCAAGTTCGTATAAGTAAGCATTGAGGAGATTGCTAAGCGGTATGCCTATTTGCTTAGCTACAGCCATAGCCTTTGCCTTAGTAGCGTCATCGGTCTTAAAGTTTACGACAGCGGTTTTCATATAATCTATTGTATGTACATTAGATTATATTGTCAACACTTTTAATAAATAAACTAGGTCTAAGGAATTACTGTAGTAATATACAACCAAATTGGAGGGCCCAGTGGGACTTGAACCCACGACACCCTGCTTAAAAGGCAGGTGCTCTAACCAGCTGAGCTATGGGCCCACAATACATAATTGGAAAACCGATCATATTAATTATCCGATATATGATCTCTTTGTCAATTTTTTGTAGTGGTTCATGTGATGAGTGCCACCTCGTCATCTACCAGTTTGTAATTATATCGTTTGGTTGCTCAAGAGTCCAAGCTTTAATGTGGTTGTATAACGGCGCTTATAGGTAATTATTGAAACACTGCTGATTATTGGGTCTAAGGTCTAGCCCTTTTGTAGATGTTTTCTTTTCAGCGTGTCAATATACTTCCATGTGTTGAATATGAATTTAAGTATGGGAAGTGTTCATCCTGAGTAATCCTAGCTCTAAAAAGTAAAAATTTTATGTTAAAATAACAGATGCAGGTGTAATTTTATTGTAAAGGATAAAAATATTAGCGGGCATAGCAAATGGTCTACTATCAAAAGACAAAAGGGCGCAAAAGATGCAGTCCGGGGCGCTGTTTTTACTAAATTAGGTAATTCTATCGCTGTAGCTGCAAGAGCGGGAACTGATCCTGATACAAATTTTGCGCTTAGATTAGCTATAGATAAAGCTAAAATGGCTAATATGCCGCTAGCAAATATCCAACGTGCTATTGATCGACAAAAAGACAAAAATGCCTCTCAACTCCAAGAGGTTACATATGAAGGATATGGGCCAGGAGGGGTAGCTATAATCGTAGAATGTACCACTGATAACTTAAACCGAACTTATCCTGATGTGCGTTTGGCTTTTTCCAGGCATGGAGGCAATCTAGCCGAAAAAGGTAGTGTGGCTTTTCAGTTTGAACGTAGGGGGTTGATTCATATAAAAGAAAAAGGTGAAGCCATTTTTGAGATTGCAGTTGAGGCTGGTGCATTAGATATCTCCGAAGAGGAAGATGGAACAATATTGTATACAGACCCAAAAGACTTGAGCCAAGTAAGAAAGTCACTAGAAGGTTCAGGCTATACTATTCTTAGCGTTGAACTTGCATATGTGCCAAAAACAAACGTTAATATAGAAGATATAGATGTTGCAGGAAAAATTATTCGATTAATGGATGCTCTGGAAGATCTGGAGGATGTAAGTAATACATTTGTAAACTTTGATATTTCTGAAGATATTCTGGCGCAACTTGATTAAAGTGTTTAGACTTCAATTAAATGCATAAAATTTTAGGGATTGATCCTGGCACGGGTATAGTTGGATTTGGCTTTATTCAATACGACAGAAATGATTTGAAATTAATCGATGGGGGTGTTATTAGAACTACACCAAATGAGTCTACTGAACATAGGTTGCTTACTATTTATGATGAAATCAGTGGGCTTATTGCTACTCACCGTCCCGATTGGATGAGTGTGGAGAAATTATTTTTTGCACGTAATGTAACTACAGCTATGGGGGTGTCTCAGGCTAGGGGGGTCGTACTTCTGGCCGCTGCCCAGGCGGGTGTTATGGTGGCAGAATACACCCCGCTACAAATAAAAATGGCAATTACCGGTTATGGTAGGGCAGACAAAAAACAAATGCAGGAAATGGTGCGTCTATTACTTAATCTTGATAGTGTGCCAAAACCAGACGATGCGGCAGACGCATTGGCAGCAGCTATAACTCATGCGCAATTTATTTTCTGAGCATGTGTCATAATAAGGACAAATGATTGTATCAATTGAAGGAACGCTTGAGGAGAAAACGGTCGGTAGGGCAGTAGTTAGCGTTACCGGAATTGGCTATGAGGTTTTTACGACTGACGATACTTTAGCGTCGGTCGATCAAAATCAAAAAATCAAACTATATATACATGAACAAATCAAAGAAGATGTTCATGATTTATACGGATTTCTTTTTTTTGAAGAGAAAGAACTATTCGAAAAACTACTTTCTGTAAAAAATGTTGGACCTAGGGTAGCCTTATCGGTGTTAAATATTGGTAGTGCAGAGAAAGTTAAAGGGGCAATTGTAGGTGGTGATGCAGTGCTTTTACAAAGCGCTAAGGGGGTTGGGCGACGTGCCGCAGAGCAAATCATAGTTGAGCTACGCGATCGTTTGGGTCTAAGTTCTAGTGATGCGGCAGAGGCTGTGGCTCAAAGAAGTGGAGGTAATTTATCTGATGAGGCCGTGGAGGCGCTTATGAGTTTAGGATATAGCTCACATGATGCTTCAGCTGCTCTAGCTGGTATAGATAAAGAAATTCCAGTGGAGGCTAGGATCAAACAGGCTTTGAAAAAAGGATAGTTTATTCAACTACTTCTGAATAAAATCAAAAAATAAACAATAATCTTAAATTCTAAAACCAAACTTAACTTAATTTTAGGCTGAACATAACGTCTTTTATTTTAATAAAATAATAATTTTTGCTTAAAACATACATTAGCTATAAAAATACATGCCAAAAACATGAACAAATTGATAATATGGGCCACACGAAAGACAGCTCATAAGATGCGCAATAAGGTCATCCTTGTACGGATATTACTAATAAGGGCTACTATATCCAGAGTTAATTGTTTAAAGCTGTTAAAATAGCAGGAGTATGATCGATAGAATAATCAGCTCGAGCGGTGCAGGTTCTCTTGGTGATGAGGATTCAGAGATTGAGGTTACACTTCGTCCACGAGACTTTGCAAGCTATATTGGCCAAGATCGGCTGAAAGATAATTTGAAACTGGCAATTGCTGCCGCAAAAAAACGTGGCGAACCTCTTGATCACATATTGCTTTATGGTCCTCCCGGTTTGGGAAAAACTACTATGGCAAGTGTTATTGCTAACGAAATGGGTGCACAAATAAAAATTACTAGTGGCCCTGCAATTGAACGCCCAGGAGATTTAGCTAGTTTGCTAACAAATCTTTCCGACCAGGATATTCTCTTTATTGATGAAATCCATCGGCTTCACCATACCGTAGAAGAGGTTTTATATACCGCCATGGAAGATTTTAAGCTTGATATTATGATTGGTAAAGGTCCTTCTGCACGTAGTCTTAGATTAGATTTGCCGCACTTTACTATTATTGGAGCAACAACACGGACTGGATCGATAGCCGCTCCGTTGAGAGATCGATTCGGAATGGTATATCGTCTTGATTTTTATACTCAGGAACAGATTGAGGCTATTATACGTCGAGCAGCGAAAATACTTAATGTCGAGATTAAACCTGAGGCAGCAAAAATTATTGCACAACGAGCACGGTTAACCCCAAGAATTGCCAATCGTTTACTGAAGAGAGTTAGGGATTATGCTGATATCAATGGAGACGGGATTATTGATTCTGAAATTAGTCATCGAACTCTAGAACTCCTAGATATAGACGTATTGGGCCTCGATCCGGTAGATCGTTTATTATTGCTTGCAATCATAGATAATTATCGTGGTGGTCCAGTCGGAGTAGAGACTCTTGCTGCCATTACTGCTGAAGAAAGAGCTACGATTGAAGATATGGTTGAACCTTATCTTTTGCAAATTGGTTTGCTTGAAAGGACTCCAAGAGGTCGCAAAGCGACAGTAAAGGCGTATACTCATTTGGGAAAAAGTAAAAAAACTGACAATAATCAGTCAAGCTTGATCTAGTTAAAAGGATTTGAACGACTTGTATCAAATAAGGCTTGGACATTAACGGAATTATTTTTCATCTGCTCGATTCGTTTTACTGTTCTAGGATTAATTTCTGGAGGACTAGTAGCTACTAAATCGCTGGAAACTTGCGCCGATGTAGGTTGTGCGTCCTTGAAATTATTTATTTGAAATATCATGTAGCCGTAAAGAACAATTAAAAGTATCAAAAACAATATGCTTACAATAGGTTGTATTTTAGCAAGCTTTACATGAAGATTATTGATTCTTAAGGTTTTATTTTTTTTATCGTTTTTCATTGCGGCTTTATATATTCTTCTATAATTAAACTAAAATTTATCAAACCAGTTTTTTGGGGTTGAATGTTTAAGCTGGTGACTAAACTGGTACGTCTATTTTGCTCAAGGTTTGACAAGAAAGTATAAAAATTCGAATAACTAACTGCGTTATTTGAGCCGCTATTCGAAACAGTTATTGGTAGTTCGTAAATGCCAGGTATTCCTTTTACTGGAGTTAGCTGGGATAGTGATAAAGTACTACTTGTTGGGGCTGTACCTGTTTGATTCCCAAGGTTGGAATTGGGGAAGGTAATTCCGGATAGGCTTATGTTATTTGATTGGGCAATCTTGACTATTTCTCGAACTGTTTGTGCCTGATCTTTGTCTTGTGGCACAATACTTTGCGAAATCTGTTCCAGGGAAGAATATTTTTTAATTTCTTTTTGTGCCGAAACTAAGTAAGCTTCTTCTTGAGTAAGTGCCTGTTTTTCTGCTTTTAGCTCGGTAAGATTGATGCTCGTGTGTCTTAAACGTGAAATAACTTCATTAGCCCCGATTAAGGTAATCGCTATAAGAGCAACAATTATAAACATCAGAATGCGGTTTAATAGTTTGTTGTTTAAATTTAATTTTCCACCCATCAATTAGTACCTTTTTGATTAATGAACATAAAACTGTTGTTGGGAGCAAATTGTGCCCTGAGGTTTACTGTGCATGGATAAGCGCTATTTGCTGAATTAGTGCTTGCTGAATTAGTGCTTGAATTTGTGCAATTAATGTTATTAAGGTCAACTTTAGAAAATATACCATTCATGGGGTTAGATAGATTAATTTGAATCTGAGTTGCAGTAATATAGTTAGTAGCTTCTGCGGATATATCCAATCCTGAACCTTTAGAAGTTGCTGTTATGTTAAGACTTGTTAAATTAGCCCCGAGCGGCATATCCTCGGCCATCTGTGAGAGTAGCTTAGAGAACATGACCTCATGAGAGAGTACTTTTACTACCAAAGAGAAATCATTAGATATGGTTTGTACCTTGTTTTCTGTAGCCGTTAGGTGTTCTGCTGTCAGATTTCTTTTAAGTACTATTATTTGGTGATTATTAGAGTTGGATTCTTGGCGCAAAACTATCCAACCATAAGTTCCTATTATGCCAAGTCCTACTAAGCTAAAAATTAAGGCAATGACCCGTTGTAATAATTTTTGGTTTAGTATGGCATAGTGGTATGATCGTTTAATATCTGGTGGTAAAAGGTTTATAGGCATTTAAAATATCTCTTTATAGTTAACCATAGACAATCCTGCTGCGGTGGCGTACATTTGTTTGTCGGAATGTGTCGGGAGTTTTAGGTTGTTAACTTCTAAGTATTGCCATGGATCGCACGGCCTTACTGCCAGTCTAAGTCTATCGGTAAGAAATTCATTGAGTCCCGGAATATTACTACCGCCACCCAAGGTAATTAATTGCGAAATCTTATGCTCATCGCCATATCGTTCTTCGTAATAGCGAATTAATCGTTTAATTTCTCTAATAATTTGATCAAGGACTGGTTCCAAACCATTACTGACTTCTTTTTGTCTTTTGCTCAGGCTTAGTCCATAACGAGTTTTAATAATGTGAGCTTCTTCATGGGTGACTTTAAGAGAATCTTCGATTGTTTTTGTAAATATCTCTCCTCCTCCTTGCACTGTACTGGCTGCAAGCATATAGGTGTCAACCACACTTATATCTGATGACAACGAACCGAAGTCGACGATAACCGTTGGTACATCACTTTGATAGTCTCTAGAGAAGAGTCTCACCGCAGCACTCATCGTGGTTTCTATAAGTACTGGTTCTAGACCCATAATTGCGGCCAATTCGACATATGAATCAACAATGTTTTTTGGTACCGCAACCACCAGAAATTCTTTACCATTAGCGACATCGCGTGTTGGCTGGTAATCAAGGTATAGTTTATCTAGAGATACGGGTATGTATTGTTCTGCTTCCATATTCAGAGCCTCGCTAAGTTCGTTTGGGGAAAGCTCTTGTGGCAGTACTAATGAACGAGTAAAAGTTCTGTATGAGGGTATGGTCATGGCTACGCATTTTGTAGTGATATTTCCATTCAGGTGCTGTCCGAAGAGATTCTTTGCCTCTTCGGCAATTACTTCTGGCTTCACCACAACACCATCGACGATGGCTTCCTTGTTAAAATGACAGCTACCGTATCCAATAAGGCTATCTATTTGTTTGACATTACCACTGTTACCGGTATTTTGGGGCTCGGAAGTCGTTTGCATGACTTTAAGAGAACCGTTTCCTATGTCCAGTCCAAATAAAGCCTTAGGTTTAAAAAAATGAGGTATTCTTTGTACGTTGCCCACAAGTATTGTTTAAATATCCTTAAATAGTATAGTTTTTTTATGCCAAAAAAGCACTAGCAATAAGTTTAATCGAGCTGTCTTAGGGTGTAAACACCTGCTCCGTCCTCTAATGTGGCACTAAGCGTGTAACGATCACAGGTTTGGGCATTGTTCGCGCAGCTAATCCCGTTGTTGGTTGGATTATACCCAAAACACCCAAGTTGAGGCTTTGAAAGTAGAATGGGGTTGCCATTAACGGTACAGTCCGCATTTTTGGGTGTCCAAAGAGGATCGGCGAGATAGCTTTCCTTAAAGTTTTTTAAATTTGCCTTTTGCCAGCTAGGATTGTTAAGCTCGGCTCTGGTCGGATAATATGTGTTTTGTGCGTAGAAAGTTTCCACGAAAACTTGTAACTGTCGAATAGCAGTGGTTCGCATGTCATTTCTCGAGCGAGCTTTTATGCCATCATAGGCATAACCAGTAATAGCAACTAAAAATATAACTGAGGCTAGTACTATAAGTATTTCTATAAAGGTGAAACCGCTGTTTTTGTTCATTCTTTTTACGCTTAGTCCTCTTAGTCTTATTCTACTCATGTTTATTGAAAAATATAATAAAAAGTTCATGGGTTGTTAAAATATGGTTCGTAGCTTGTTATTGTCCATGTTTGAGTCCCGGAGGCTAATTGGGTCCCAAAAACAACCGAGCCTGCACCGCTTAGATCAACTGCTTGGCCGGTGGCCGCGCCAACATTCCCGCTGCCATTGATTGAAACTTGCCCCCAATAAGCGTCAAAAATTATTCCAGGAAGATTTACTCTACCTCCTACGGAAATGGTTGTTATTTGTTGAGAATTATATAGATCGTTTCCAGATAGGGTTGAGCAATAATCTGTAGAGGTGGTTCCGGTGGTACAAGGATTTGTACTAGAAAAAGAGATAAAATCTATTCCCGTACCGCTACTATTAGCGATAATTTGCGGTGATCCGTCTATTGTTATGGTGCCGTCCACCATAACAACTGGCTGCGGGATACCATTAGCCACCGTAATCGTAGATGCTCCTCCTATACTTAAATTTCCCGTAATCCAGACATTACCATTGATCGTGACATTACAACTACTATCGACAGATACGTTACCGGTCAATTCCAGATTGGCCGGCCAATTTCTATTAAAAGGCCAGGAATTGCAAACATAAGTATTACTAGTGCCAGAACTAGTGGTGGTAACCTGACTTATTTGTGACAATCGGTCGTATTGTGGAGGAGAAGCAACTGGACTCGTACAGTTGGCCTGTAGGCCGGTTCCGGTGCTGCCACCTTGAATGTTATTATTTGGTCCAGTACTGGTTTGTCCGGTAGCACATACCGACCCGTAAATGTCGGTGCTGTATTGAAGGCTAATTGGTTGGTTGCCATTTGTGCAAACTTCAGGATAAGTAGGACCAGGGCTACTACCGGTTGGGCAAATGTCATTACCTACGTCCACGGTAAGTGGATCGTTGTAGGTACCAATTTGTGCCGCTCCAGACATAGTGATACTTCCTCCAACGTAAACACTGGAATTAGTTATATTGGCACTACCACTCAGATTAAGACCTCCAGGCCCAGTTAGCACAGAATAACCGCTACTCGCGGTACCCACAAGAATAACTTTTACTCCACGAGTTACATAAGGGGTGTTTGAGTTTGAATTTTGATAAACTTCTCCTAAAGAAATAACAACCAGGGAATTACCGTTTGATCCTTCAGTTACAGTAGTGGTGAATTTACCTACCCCTTGGGTTGAATTATTAAAGAAAAGCTGAGGTGTGCTATATCCCGCGAAAGAACTGTCGGCATCAAGTTCGTTCACTGTTTGCTCAATACCGGCTTCGGCGGTAAGTTCCGCATTTTGGGTATATTCTTCCAATCGTGCATGAGCATACTGGAGTGCTACTAACTGTGCCATAGTAAAGCCTATTGCCGTCAAGAATAGAGACATTACAATTACCGACACTAAAAACCATCCTTCTTCATTTTGTTTAATTTTTATATGCTTTGTTTTAAACATTTCTAAAAACCATCCTTGTCGTATAGCTAGCGCTTACAGGTTCTGTACCGTATGGGGTAGATATTGTGATAGAAAGCTGAATCGCTCGAGCTTGGCCAGGACTAGACACTTGGTTATTGGCGTTGTAATAAGTAACATTCCAGTAAGTAACGCCAGTTGCGATTACTTTATCTGGCGGACAAGAAGAGGTTGCGTCAGATGCTGGACAAGTAGTTACGGCAGCGTCGCCATCAATTCCAGAAGAAAGCGTACGCCTATAAAGTGTAGTTCCTGAAAGGAAATATATCTCATTGTCTTTGAGAGTAATATAGTTGGAGGAATCTTGATAAATTACGTTGCCGCTGCTGTCGGTGGCAACTTTTGCCAAAATAAGTACCTGCTGACCAGAAGTCCAACCGAATTGATTGCCGTTTGGCCCATTAGGATCTGGCCAGCGGTTTGTTGAATCTGAGTCCCCGGAAAGCATAATATCGTTATTAATCGTATCAAGTGCCGATTCGGCTGAGTATTGAAGGTTAGCTTTTGTTTGATCAAGACCAGCAGAATTCATCCAGTCAAATATAAAATTTGCTAACGTCAGCGAAAGAATGCCTACGACCAACATAACTACTAATAACTCTAGGAGCGTAAAGCCATCTTGGCGGCTTGTTGCTAAAGTTTTCATTGCGCAATTCCAATTATGCCAATATCAGAACTTAATGTGACATTTGTTGTATTTCCGTAAAGAGTATAACTGATCGTTACGTCTATCCGTTTTAGTCCCGCAGGACAGGGGTTGGGGATAGCCGTAGTAGCAGCACATACCGCCACGCTGCCAGTAGCGTCACGTGGTAAACCTGGCAGGGGCGAAAACGAAAAACTGCCTGTATTTAACGAATCATAGTCGTTGTTTCGTAAATCCTCAATTTCGGTTCGGGCATCTCTTACTGCCAGGTCATAGGTTTGGGTATTATTTTCGGTTTGCTGGACTAAATAATATAGCATTGACATGCTGGTGATAACTATACCGAGAACAATAATAGTCACCATTAATTCAATTAATGTAAATCCATTATCGTTACTTTGTCGCTTTACCACCGCTATTTTGTTCATTCACTAACCTATGACCATTATAAAACCGCTGAGAGACTAAGCTCAAGCGGTTTTATGTTGGTTAAGGCTAAACCCTTAATTGGTTACTGTAATCGGACCTTGTGGTGCAGCTGTAGTAGTTGCAGTTAAAGTAAAGCCGGTGCAGGCGGTCGTTCCGGGGGTTATCACGCCAGCAGAGGTTATAGTATCACCGCAACCGGTAGGGGTAACTGCATAGAGGTATCCTGCGCTATCGGTAAATGTTCCACACATTGTGTTATTGCTTCCTCCCTGAGTTGAATTTAGCCAATAATCTACATTAAGTGTAGTTGTTGCTGAAGGTGAACCGCTTCCACAGCTAAGGGGTGTGGCTGTTGAGCCCACCGCAGGATAGCTGTTGTTGTCAGCGTAGTATTCAGCTAGTTTGTTCTTGACTTCCGCTAAAGTTGACTGTGCTGCGGCCTGATGCGCTTTACTTGTTGTTCCGTTGTAGGCAACAAACGCTATCGCCGCCAATATACCTATAATGATAATAACTATTAGTAACTCGATAAGGGTAAACCCTTTATTACTCACTCGCTTGTATTTAGACATTGCCCTTTTTTGCCCACCTTTCTAATGGTTCTAATTTTTCGACCAGATATTTATTCTTTTCATCTGTATACAACATTATTTCTTATGCTTAAAATAAAGTCAATATATGTGTGAGAATAAGAACACCTGATGCGCTGGTTTCGGCTTTAGTGATTGGACCAAAAACACTTACTGCGATTAGCCCGACAATACATCCGAGCATAATAATCATTACCGGTTCGATT
The DNA here is from genome assembly GCA_021804085.1 of bacterium. Classification (GTDB taxonomy): domain Bacteria; phylum Patescibacteriota; class Saccharimonadia; order Saccharimonadales; family UBA4665; genus JAJZWH01. Next base: position 12,772 of record JAJZKM010000002.1, read on the forward strand.
ATCGAAGAAATTCCAGCCACAGCAACATCAACTTCATCCTCATAGAAGTCGGCTACTTTAAGTATTATTTCATCAGTTTTACCGGTTTCCTCGCCTACTGCTAACATCTGAACGACTATTCCAGGAAAATGAGGCTGTTTAGCGAGTTCTGTAGCAAAACTCGAACCAGATTGTACGGCTTTTGAACAATTTAGAAGTTCTTTCTCAATCACTGCGTTACCTATTGCATGAGCTGTAGTTTCGATGGCTTCTACGATAGATACGCCGGCGCTCATTAGAGAAGCAAAAATACGAGAAAATCGAGCTATTGAGGTCTTAATAATAATGTTTCTGATAGATGGTATCCTTAGTAGTGCCGAATGCCATACGTATCGTCCCTTATCGGTGCTTATGTAGTGTCGGAAAAAAATGATGATAATCGGCAAGATGACCACGAAACCTATGATAAACTCTGGCGATTTCATTATGTGGCTTAGGGATAATAGGACTCTAGTATAGATCGGTAGTTTTTCTTTACCCTGGCTAAGTTCGTTCAAGATTAAACCTATCTTGGGAACTATGAAGGTCATTAAGATAAAAAATGCGATAATAGTAACTGAAAATATAACCATAGGGTAGATCATTGCACCACGAATCTTGCTGTGTAGGGATGAATCTTTTTCTTGTTGGTAGGCTAAACGATTGAGTACCTTATCCAAAATACCTCCAGCCTCCCCGGCGCGGACCATATTTACATAAATAGGCGAGAATGCTTGCTGGTGTTTGCCTAAGGCTTCACTCAAGCTCGTACCGCTTTGAATATCTACTATTACTTTTGTCAGTACCTCGCGCAAGATTAATGATTCGGTTTGATCGCGTAGTAGTGACAGACTACGTAGAATTGGCACTCCGGCATCTACCATGGTAGATAATTGACGCGTAAACATAACAAGATCTTTACTTTTGACCTTGTGCTTTCCAGGTAACCTGATCTCCATGTTAAGGCCGCCTTTTTTAGGCTCTTCGACGATTAATGGGCTTAGTTGGCGGCTACGCAAGGCTTCAATAGCGCCCTGTTTGGTTCGGGCATTAATTGTTCCTTTTTGGATCTGTCCATTGGTTGATCTTGCGGTATATATATAGTCAGGCATTGTTTTCCTTAATTATTCGAAGTCACTCTCATGACTTCCTCGATGCTGGTTTGTCCTCTTAGAGATTTGATTAATCCGTCCAATCTCATGTTGACCATTCCGTTCGCAATGACCATAGATTCAAGCTCTTCACTTGAAGTGTTCTTGATGATTAACTTTTGAACTTCAGGGGTGTTGTCTAAAACCTCATAAATACCTAATCTTCCATGATATCCTGTATGGTTGCAGCTAGCGCAACCTTTCGTATTAGCCTTGAAGAGTCGTACTATGGATCTCTCATTACTACTTAAATCTGTAAGAGAAGATTTGTCTTTTGAGTTATTGCCGATGCCATCATTGAGTGCTGCATTTTCTAATTCGTGTACTCTAGCAAAACTTCGTTCTTCCGATAGGTTGAATGCAACCTTGATTCGTTTTATCATTCCGTCATCTGGATTATATATTTCTCTGCATTCCGGACATAAGCGACGCACTAGTCGTTGGGCGATTACTGAGCGAATAGTACTTGCAATAAGAAACGGTTCGACCCCCATGTCTAGTAGTCGTGGGAGACAGGTTGAGGCGTCCGAAGTATGAAGTGTAGAAAATACCAAGTGCCCGGTTAAGGCTGCCTGGATAGCTAGGTCTGCTGTTTCTCGGTCACGAATCTCTCCGACCATAATTATGTTTGGGTCTTGACGTAGTAGTGAGCGTAAACCATTAGCGAAAGTCATTCCAGCCATTGGATTAACCTGTGTCTGATTAACCCCTGGGATTCGGTATTCTACTGGGTCCTCGACGGTAGCGATGTTTATACTAGATGTGTTCAGCAATGACAAAACACTAAAAAGGGTAGTGGATTTGCCTGATCCGGTAGGTCCGGTTACTAAAACCATTCCATTTGGCTGAACTATCGACTGATTTAGTGTTTTTAAGGCTTCTCCCCAAAATCCCAATTCTTCTAGAGTAGAAGCAGTATTTGATTCATTAAGTATTCGCATGACGACTTTTTCTCCGTCAACTATAGGCATTGTTGATACCCTAAGGGCGAATACTTGGCTGCCAACTTCAATTTTGAAGCGTCCATCTTGGGGTGCTCGATGTTCGTCTATCTTTAGATTTGCAAGAATTTTAATTCGACTTACTAATGCATTGAGTACACGTCTGGGTAGCTTATTGGCCTCTCTTAGTATGCCGTCAATACGATATCGGACTATAACAAATTTTTCTCGTGGTTCGATATGAATATCGCTGGCTCCTGAATTAACACCATATTCAATGATAAGATTAACTGTTTGGGCAATTGGCGAATCTTCAGCAAGCTCTTCTTCGTTGACAGTTTCATCTGTGTCTGCATCACCCGCAATTGCATCACTGGAAATTACTTTAGTTAACTCTCCGGCAATATTTCCCCTATACGCATCGAGAGCCGCCATAATTTGGGTTTCTGGAGCAATATAAACTTTTAAGTTAGATCCTAATTGTTTTTGAAGAAAGCTTAGTGCCTGGATATCGTCGGGATCGGCCATTGCGATGTCTTTTGCCCCGTTTTCTTCAATATTGAAAACAACGGCTTTATATTGCCGAGCTATACGTTCAGGAAGAAGTTTGAGTAACTCGTGATTGATGTCTTTTAGCTCAATAAACGGAATATCTACTGATTCGGCGTAAAGCTTTGTAAGTTCTTTTTCGCTAAAAATATTTCCACTAACAACCAAGTCTTGCAATGGTCGTTTTTCACTTCGTTCTTGATCGTGGAGAATGCTTAACTGTTCAGAATTGACCTTGCCACTCTTATTGAGGAACTCTTCCACCACTTTGTCTGCTATACGCATGTTTTTTAGTCTTCTACCGTTCCTATCTTTGTTTTAGTATAACAATTATTAAATAAATCTGCACAGTGTTACCTTAAGCATTTTTGCTTATGTGCCATACAATTTATAGTAATATATGACCAGTCATCAAAAGAGGATTTAGCGAAAGGAATTATTATGGCTCAAACTAAAACTGTAGATAAAAAGAAGCAAGTACCGGTGGAAAACGAAGGTAAGTCTAAAGCCCTTGGGGTTGCCTTAGAACAAATTGAAAAACAGTTCGGTAAGGGAGCAATCATGAAATTGGGCGAGAATCATGCTTCGAGAAATGTAGAATTTACTCCAACGGGGTGCCTTTCGTTAGATATAGCTCTAGGTGGTGGTATACCGCGAGGCCGTGTAGTAGAGATTTATGGTCCTGAGTCCTCCGGAAAGACTACGTTAACATTACATGCAATTGCCGAAGTACAGAAGCGCGGAGGCACAGCAGCGTTTATTGATGCCGAGCATGCCCTTGACCCCAACTATGCTAAACGGATTGGTGTTGATATAGATAATCTTTTGCTCAGTCAACCAGATAATGGTGAACAAGCTCTTGAGATTACCGAGACGCTTGTACGTTCAAACGCCGTAGATTTAATTGTAGTTGATTCAGTTGCCGCTTTAGTTCCACGGGCAGAAATTGAAGGAGATATGGGTGATAGCCTTCCTGGTTTACAAGCTAGATTAATGAGTCAGGCATTACGTAAATTAACCGGTGTCATATCTCGCAGTAAGGCAACTGTCATATTTATTAATCAAATTAGAATGAAAATTGGAGTAATGTTTGGTAATCCCGAGACTACTACTGGTGGAAACGCTCTCAAATTTTATTCAAGCGTACGCATGGACATTCGTCGTATCGGACAAATTAAACAAGGTGATGATATTGTTGGCAATAGGACTCGTGTTAAAGTCGTAAAAAACAAAATAGCCCCTCCCTTTAAAGAAGCAGAATTTGACATTATGTATAACGAAGGAATATCTAGGACTGGCGACATTATTGATCTAGCGGCCAGTTTCGGAGTAGTAGAAAAAACTGGTGCATGGTATTCGTACAAAGGCGAAAAACTTGCCCAGGGACGTGAGTCGGCAAAAAAATATCTCAAGGAAAACCCTAAAATTCTAGATGAGATCGTTGGCACTATACTCGCTCGCGAAGAACGAGAATAAAATAGCTTATAGTCGTGAAGATCACAGCAATAGAATCGCTACCAAATAAGGTTGGTATGTATCGTATAGCTGTAGACGGAAAGCCTCTTGGCTATATTAGGGCAGAAGATATTCTTCAGGTAAACATTAGTATAGGCAAGTCTATTGACGTCTCTACCTATACCGAGCTGGTTAATCGGGTTAAGTACACTTCGTTTTTAAATATAGCTCTTGGCTATGCTTCTCGAAGGCTACATTCAAAAGAAGAAGTGATCAATCATATCAAGGTAAAAGGATGTAGTTTGATTATAGCTCGAGAAATTGCTGATCGTCTCTGTGCGGTTGGAATAATTGATGAAAATAAACTTGCTCAGGCTTATGTTCGTGATGCACAAATTAAAGGAACGGTTTCCAAAAAAGCCCTTGAACTGAAACTGAAGAAAAAACGTATTAATCCTAAAATTATAGCTGTAGCTTTAAATACATCAAAACTAAACGAAACTAATGCTCTAGATGTTTTAATTGGTAAAAAAAGGAATCAACAATCTTATCAAGAAAATCCGGCTCGTCTATTTCGCTATCTGTTGAGTAAAGGATTTAGTTTTAATGATATTGCTGCCCGCATAGGTACTCCTGCTTCAGGCCACAACCGGATTAGCGGACGCAAGACTCCGTTTGAGTAAATCGTTAATTATGATTTTAGTATCAGTTACTTCTTGGACTTGATTTCGATCAATACTTAAATTTCCACCTGAAAAACTTTTCAATAAGGGTTGTGTGACGTAAAGTTTTTGAATGTAGAAGGTCTCGATTTCGATCGCAAAATCGTTTATTTTACCAATTCTATCTTTGGAAACCGTAATTACTGGTTTGCCAATAAGTCGGTAGTGAATATTGATTATTTCTTTCAGGCGTATTAAGTCACTAGAATCGGTTAAAACATCATGGTCATTAACCACATATCCTTTAGGATTAGTTTCCCGGATATCTTGATAGAGCAGTACTAAAGTTTTGCCATTAAATCGATCAGTGCAATAAAATCCCTCAATCTTTAAATTGTCTGGATTTATTATTGGTTCATAAACTTGTGCAATAACTCCACCCGTTCTTAGCGATAAGACCGGTTTATTTAGAAATGTGGCGTTTAGTTGTAACACGATGGTTTTAGTATATCTCTATTTTCATCATGCTACTTGCTTTTTGAAATATACAGGTTAGATTATTTATAGTCTTATGAATGATTATAAAACTATCCAAAAAGATTTAACTAGCGTTAAATTAACCAAAGAGTTTGCTTCTGCGATTGGTTGTCGGGCTAAGGGGGGTGAGATTATTGAACTAATTAGTGATTTAGGGGGTGGTAAAACTACTTTCGTCAAGGGTTTGGTACAAGGCGCTGGCAGTAATGATGTGGTCACTAGCCCTAGTTTTTCTTTAAGAAATGACTATCGTGCACCAAGATTTAATATAGCTCACTTCGATTTTTATCGCCTAGAAGACCCAGGCTTATTATCCGAAATGATCGCAGAGATTGTTTCTGACGACAATATTTTGCTAATAATTGAATGGGCTCAAGTCGTTACTCATGTGTTGCCTGATGATAGAATTAGGATTACTCTAAAGGTTGCAGGTGAAGAAAAGAGAACGATATTGGTAGAGTATCCTCAGGATAGAGAATATCTTTTCTTGGAGAATTGAATGATCATACTTTTAATCAAAACAGATGGAAATTGGGCTGAAGTTTTTCTTGCCAAGAATTACGAAATTATAGAAGAAGAAAAATGGGAAGCCGGTCGTACGCTTGCTGAAAGTATAGATAAAAAAATTCAGTTAATACTAAAAAGAGCTGAATTATCTGTTAGTGATATAGATGGTATTGGTGTTTTTAGTGGACCTGGCAGTTATACTGGGCTAAGGATCGGCCATAGTCTAGCTAACGCTTTGGCTTATGCACTCAATATTTCGGTTATTGGGTCTACTGGTGAAGAATGGCAGAAGAATGTTTTTGAACGTTTCCAGTTAGGTGAGAATGATCATGTAGCAATACCGTTTTACGGAGCGCCCCCAAGAATCACAAAGCCCTGCAAGTAACTCTTTATTTGGATATGATGATTGACCGCACTACGGTTTCGGGTCTATAGTTTATGCTAAGCTTGACTCTCGTGGGATATTTCTCAGAATGTCAGGCCTCTGATTTATAATTGTTATTTAAGTTATTCTATGGCCTGGAAGATCAAAGTAACTTAGCTTTAAGGATGGACTAGTGAAGTGAAAGCGGTTGTCCTGTTATGCGCCCCTTGCTAGGAGCTACTCTTTAGATCTACTGGTTACATAGAGAAATAGAAAGGAAGGAAGATGATCATACTATCCATAGTTTTGGCTGTGGTTGGTCTTGGTGTTGGTTTTATTGCCGATAAAACGCTTAATAAGCGCAAACAAGGAGATCTTGAGGCGAAGATTGAGAAGGAACGCCAAAAAGCCACAAAAGAAGCCGAAAAGACTGTAAGCCAGTACAGAGAGGAAGCTCTTAGAATTGCCGAAGAGGCAAGACGTGACGAACAGGTTCGCCGTAAAGAACTTAAAGACTTGGAAAATCGTTTAGTTATGCGTGAGGAATCATTAGACAAGAAGCTTGACGAGATCGATAAACGTGCGATGAAATTACGTGCTAGCGAAGATGAGATCGAAAAGCTTAAAGACGAAATACGAAATATTCGTATTAAACAGCAGGAAAAGTTAGAAAAAGTGGCAAAATTAAACAAAGCAGATGCCGCGGAGAAGCTCATGCAAATGACCGAAAGGGATATTCGCAATGATCTCTTAGGACTAATCTCCAAGCTACAAAACGAAGCCAAGGAAAATGCCGAAGAGAAAGCTGCTTTGATTATTACTACTGCTATGGAACGGATGAGCAGTGAAGTAACAGCTGAGCGAACTATTACATCGATCAAGCTTGAAGATGAAGAAATGAAAGGCCGTATTATTGGCAAAGAGGGGCGTAATATTCAGGCACTACAGAAAGCCACTGGTGTTGATATTTTGGTTGATGATACGCCAGGATATGTAGTCCTAAGTTCTTTTGATCCTGTGCGTCGAGAAGTTGGACGTCAAACTTTAGAGCTGTTGATGAAGGACGGAAGAATACATCCTGGGAGAATTGAAGAGGTGGTCGAAAAGGCTCAAAAGAATGTTGAAAAAGAAATTATACGAGCTGGTGAGGATGCTGCTCGCGAAGCAGGAATAATTGGTATTCCAAAGGGTATTTTGCATTTGCTAGGTGAACTAAAATATCGCACTAGTTACGGACAGAATGTTCTTAAGCACTCAACCGAAATGGCTCATCTTGCAGGTATGATAGCCGAGGAAGTTGGGGCAAACGTTAAAACTACTAAGTATGCAGCTCTGGTCCATGATCTAGGGAAAGCCCTTACTCACAAAATGGAAGGGAAGCATCACCACATATCTGGAGAAATGTTGCGCAAGTATGGCGCTCCAGAAGAAGTTGCTTTAGCGGCCGAACAACACCATGATGATGTTGAGGCCACTAGTGTGGAGGCATTAATTATTCGAGTAGTAGACGCTATTAGTGCCAGTCGTCCTGGAGCTCGTAATATTAGTGCAGAAAACTTTTCTGAACGCATGAAAGAGCTTGAGAACATAGCAAATGGCTTTAAGGGTATTGAGAAATCTTATGCTATAAGTGCCGGTAGGGAGGTGAGAGTGTTTGTGCGTCCTCAGCAAATAGATGATTTGAATGCTATCCGTTTAGCACGAGATATAGCGACCAAAATCGAATCATCAATGCAGTATCCGGGTACAATAAAAGTAAATGTAATTAGGGAAACTCGAGCAGTTGAATTTGCCAAGTAAGGTGAAATTTCTCTATGTTGGGGACATTATGGGATCTCCAGGCCTGGAGCTGATTGAGAGCAAGTTACCTAAGCTTAGAAGAGATTTGAAATTAGACTTTGTTATCGCACAGTCGGAGAACGTTAGCAACGGAAGAGGCTGTTCTTCGGAGGACTTTAATCGTTTAAAAAAAGCGGGTGTAGATTTTTGCACAGGAGGTAATTGGTCGTTATGGGAAAAAAGTATTATTCCTCAGATGAGCGATCCTAATCAGCCTATCATTAGGCCAGCTAATTATCCGACAGGAACTCCAGGACTTGGATGGAAATATATTCAGTCGGCTTTGGGCAAGGTTCTGGTCGTTAGTTTGCTTGGTCAAACCGTAGGACGTGATAGTCGGTTAAAGCTCGAAAATCCACTTAAGGTGATTGATCAAATTCTTGAGAGTGAAAAAAATGTAGAGAAAAGTGCTATTGTGGTGAATTTTCATGGTGATTTTAGTAGCGAGAAAATTGTTATTGGTCATTATCTTGATGGACGTGTTAGTGCGGTAATTGGTGATCACTGGCATGTACCGACAGCAGACGGACGAATTCTTCCAAAAGGAACAGCCCATCTTACAGATGTTGGTATGGTCGGGGCATTAAACTCTAGCTTGGGTGTAAAAACGAACATAATTGTTAATAGATGGCGTGATGATCAGGTTTCTAGAAATGAATTAGAATTATCAGGGCCATTCCAATTTAATGGCTTTGTTTTTGAGGTGGATACTGTAACAGGTCTTGCGGAGAGAACTTCCCAAATTAATTTATTCTTTGACTGAAACCAAACATTTTAGCTATACTAACCCTTGTTCGGGGATTGGCGCAGTTGGCTAGCGCGCCGCGTTTGGGACGCGGAGGCCGGAGGTTCGAGTCCTCTATCCCCGACCAAGTGATATTATGTTTAAATCAACAAGCATATCAAACGGTTTATAGAGCTTTTTACTGAGCTTTATAACAGATACAACATCAACAGTAGCCCATAGGTTCAACACCACTTCATTTAGGACGGCGTATAGTTCCGGTAAATCATTTGTACGATTGATATTTTTTCAGATCGGTATATCGCCCAAACCTTTGGTTTTAAGCTCTTTTCTAACTGCAGGTTGACAATATTAACTTCATACTCCCCTAGACCAATCAACTAAAGTGGTCTTAGGTGTTTTTAATTTTTTAGCATTTTCGTCATAGCTCATGTACTCTGTGCGCAGTTCAGTAAACTTTTGCTTAGATTTTTGCGATATACGATATAGTCACTGTTATTGCCATGTACGGTAGAATATAGCAAGAATAGTTTATTCAGCCTCAAAAAAATGTTGTATTTCAAACGGCACTTATGTATCATGAGGTCAAATAAGTGAAATAAAACAATGGATAATATAAACCCACAACCAGAATTAGGTAATGATCAAAACCCAGCATTACCGAGTCAACCTCAAGCCAACTCATTCATGGCCCAAAACAACCCAAGCCAAAACAACTCTAATGATGTGTGGCGTGGTCTGTTTAGCACGCTAAATCAAGCCAACCGAGCAATAAAGAACAATGTAGGCCCGTACATTTTTTATTTTTCAGTTCTTCTTTTTGTGGAATTTGTGTTCCAGCTTATAGTTAAGCTACCCAGCTCTTCAAAGTTCACTAGTCAGCAAGTAGCCGCTCTGGGTGGTGGCATTATCACCGTACTATTCTATCCATACCTTACGAAGTATGAACTATGTTTAGCAAAGGGCATAAAGACTAACGTTAGACAGCTTTTTAGATTGAGCTTAAGAACTTACTTTAATGTCTACTTAACATTTATCATGTTCATACCAATTTTGTTTATCGGGGCGTTATTGATATTTATTCCTCTTGTTTGGATAGTTCCTTGGTTTTACTTAGTTTTTTACCCTGTAGTCGAGTTAAATTATTCCCCCATCAAAGCGTTTAGGCATGTAAGGTTTATTATGAAAAATAACCTAGGTAAAATATGGGCAATGCTAGGCGTGAATTTTGTGGTTAGCCTGCTGATTCGTATTCTAGTACCCAATGAAAGTACGTTTCTCCTGTCGATACTGCAAGTATTATTTGACACCTACGCAGCTATTTTGTATGTCTGGCTAAGTAAAAAAGTTCCTGCCACAACTATGTAAGTTCCTCGGTTTCGCATTTTGAGCTGTTACACCTGGATAGTCATTATATTGTTTATTGCTCTGGATAATCTAATTAAAAGCAAAAAACTACTCTATGGTTAAACCTATTTTTGGGTCGTTAATACCGTTCTTAGTTTATCTAGTTGCTTTTCTAGATATTTGTTTATAGTTTCAATAGTTGTTAGGCGTTCAAATAGGTGAGTTTTTGGTTTGGTTAATGATACTGGTATAGGCTCTAAGACCGTCTTTAAGTGCCTGTACTAGTTTTTGGACGGTAACTTTGGTCAAAGGGTGGGTATGCCTAATTGTTTTGGTGTCATACTGATAGATTGTGGGGTATTAGAGTACGAACGAACACTTAGCAGAGCTTAGGTTTATTGCAATTCGTACTGTTCAACTTATTATGTATGCGCAGTGATGATTAAGTTGGAATATTGTCTATCTTATTGCTTCAATTTTAACTATGTTGCCGGGTGATCTCTTTACGATCCTATGGTGTTAAATTTGTTGTATCGTCGATATATTACCCCTGGTCGTGGTTGAGGTTGATTTGGACCTAAGGCCCCATCTTCTGCTATTAGTAATGAATCAAAAATTGATGTTATTATTCTTGTGTGTCTGTAAGTGTAAAAATTTACAAAAATTTGCGTAGATTTGGCAAACCATTTGCTGTATTTAACGAAGTTACTCTGTCTAGTTCAGCTCTTTTAAATAATTTTGATTTTTTTAGTTCACTTATACCTAAAGGTTATGTTATTCCCGTCTTAAAGTCCAACGCATACGGTCACGGAATAACAGAAGTGGCAACTATTCTTAAGCAGCGAAACATGCCATATGTAGCCGTTGATGGTTTTTATGAAAGCATAGCAATTCATAAAGTTTCAAATCAGCCAGTTTTGGTTATGGGTGCAATAAAACCAGAAAACTTCCACGGGATGAGATTTAAGGGTTTGGCTTTCGCGGTCCACGACCCAATAACTGTGAAGGCGCTGGCTGAAACCGGAAGAAAAGTAAAAATACATATTGAGATTGACACCGGCATGACACGACACGGTGTTTCCGTTATGGATCTTCCATATTTTCTTGATTTGCTCTCTAGATATCCTAAGATAGTCGTGGAAGGAGTTATGAGTCATTTAGCAGATGCTGACAATCCTAACAACGATTCATATACTATCAAACAATCTAAAATATTTGATGATGCGGTTAATCTTATTTTAAAAGCTGGATTTAAACCAAGATATATACACATTGCACAATCTGCGGGTAGCACAAAAGTAATATCTAAGTATGCCAATACTCTAAGGGTTGGTTTGGCGATTTATGGGCTAAATCCTCTAAACGAACTAGATAAGGCCCATAAACAGCTCGATAGTCTTGTGCCGGTTCTATCTTTAACAAGCACTATTACAAAAGTTATTTTTATTAAAAAAGGAACCAGTGTTAGTTATGGCAGAACATTTACTGCAAACAGGAATATGCGAATTGGAGTATTGCCACTTGGCTACTACGAGGGCATCCCAAGGGTGTTAAGTAATATAGGTTCTGTTCAATATGGAAATCGTTATTTACCAATAACTGGCAGGGTTTGCATGAATCACACAATGATCGATTTGGGTGATGCGGATATCGGCGCTGGCGATCAGGTTACTATTTTTAGTAATGACATTAAAAGCGAAAATACAATTGATAAAATTTGTAGCAGATATGATCTATTTAACTATAGTCTGTTAGTTGGTATTACTCAAAATATACGGCGAAGAATAGTAGACTGAGATATACTTTTTTGTTTTTACTATCAATCTTTGACAATACAGAATAAAATTATTTTATATAAATATAAAGAGATAGGTTTAAAATAATGTTCGTATTAATTGCTATATTAGTAGTTTTGTACTTAGTTTTTAGTGCTAAGATAGTGAGTCAATATCAACGGGGTGTAGTTTTTCGATTGGGAAAGGTATCTGGAAACGTAAGAGAACCAGGCTTACATTTTATAATTCCAATTATTGATAATTTACATAAGGTCAGTCTTCGAACAATTACATTACCCGTAGATTCACAGAAAATAATTTCTAAGGACAATGTATCAATGGATGTAGCAGCTGTGGCTTATTATCAGATTAAGGACCCGACAAAATCTATCGTGTCTATTGAAAATGTTTCTTCGGCAATTTATCAAATAGCTCAGACAACGGTTCGTAACGTTGTTGGCATGAGTCCGTTAGATGTAGTTTTAAGCCAAACTAGAAAGATAAATGAAGATATCAAATCTATTCTAGATAAAACTACGGAGAAGTGGGGTATTTATGTTAGTGCTGTAGAGCTTAAGGATATCCAACTTCCCGAGAGTATGCAGAGCGCAATGGCCGCTGAGGCTCAAGCAGAAAGGGAGAAAAGAGCAAAAATTATTGCAGCAGAAGGAGAAGCATTGAGTGCGGCTAAATTGGCGGAAGCAGCTGATGTAATAGCCAAACATCCGATTGCACTTCAATTACGTAATCTTCAAGTTTTAGCTGAGATATCTTCAGATAAAAATAGCACTATTATATTTCCTAGCCAATTTATGGATACTGTTAAAAGTGTCAGAGATTTTATAGCCAAAGAAGGTGATTTCTAATGTTATACTTTTTGGGTAGCACTAATCGGGGTGTAGCGCAGTTGGTAGCGCGCAGCGTTCGGGACGCTGAGGTCGTCCGTTCAAATCGGATCACCCCGACCAGTTTTTTGACTACTAAAGCTTGTCGGTAGCGTTTTAAATTTTTAGTAAACTCCATAAGAAGTTCTTTAGAATAACCATCAGGTGTATATTTTAAGGTATGTATTCGTTGATCAGCGTGGTGGTAATTTCTATCTTATTAGTTGTCAATGAATTATTGTGGCGCAATTTTAAATATCGAGAAGAATATCACCGAAAAATTATACATATCCTAGTTGGTGTTTTTGTTGCTTTTTGGCCATTGTATTTAAGCTGGAATGACATAAGGGTTATTAGTATATTCTTTATAATTGGTGTTTTGGTTTCAAAAAAAATACAAGTCTTTGGATCCCTGCATTCCGTAGATCGCACTACGTTCGGTATGGTATTTTTTGCTTTAATTATTGGATTATTAACTTTTATGACCAATAACGACTGGCTCTACGCTGTGGCTATAATGCAAATGGCTATAGCTGATGGGTTGGCGGCATTAATCGGTACTCGTTTTGGTGCGAACAGTAGTTATAGGGTGTTTGGAGTCACTAAAAGCCTTGTAGGGAATCTAACTTGTTTTGCTAGCTCCATGGCTATAATCTTTATTGGTTCTGCTATAGGGGGAGTGTATATTGCTTGGTACATAGCAGTCGTAACAGCACTGGTTATTACCATCACAGAAGGTTTAGCTATATTTGGTTTGGATAATTTGTTATTACCGGTAATAACTATTTTGTTGCTTAGGTTCTGGTAACCTTAAGATTATGAGCTCTCAGCGCATTGAAGATCACAACAACGTCAACAACTTCTTGAATTACGGCTCCATAAATAGGCAAAAATTTTCCAGTCGCAAAGATTATCATCAAAATAACGCTTAAGGCAATTCCACCTACAATACTTTGCTTAGCGATAATAAAGGTTTTTTTAGCAATCTCTACTGCCGTAGCGACCTTGCTTAAATCATCAGTCATAATCACTAAATCTGCTGATTCGCTAGCTGCTGTAGAGCCTCGCGCCCCCATGGCTATACCAACATCCGCACCGGTCAAAACCGGAGCATCATTCACTCCGTCTCCGACAAATATTACCGGCCTTTCTTTTATGTTATCGAGCGCCCGTAGTTTTTCACCTGGTAAAGTTTCGGCATATACAGTTTTGATACCTACCTGCTTAGCTATTTTATTGGCTATAAATTTATTATCACCGGTGATCATGACAGTGTTAGTTATGCCCATGCTAATGAGGTCAAGGATTGTTTCTCTTGATTCATCTCTTAACATATCACTCAAATAAAGCACACCAACTAATTTGCCATTAATGGCTAAGTAAACGCTAGTTTTGGCCTTTTGCGATGTGGTTTTAATAGTTTTTACACCTTTTTCTATGAGAAAATTTTCTTGCCCCAATATTAACTGGTCCCCTCTATAAGATGCGGTTAAGCCTAATCCGGCAACTTCTTTGATATTTTTTAATTTGTATAGTTTGATGTGCCTGTGGGCTGCGTGGCCGACTATGGCTCGCGCAATTATATGTGCTGAATTTTGTTCAATACTAGCTGCTAGTGCCAATACTTTGTCTTTATCATAAGGTTCGTAGGCTTTAATATTTTCAATCGTTGGTAGCCCAGTAGTTAGAGTTCCAGTCTTGTCAAAGATGATTGTTTTAGCTTCTGCTAGTTTTTCTAATGCTGATCCGGTTTTGACTATTATTCCGTATTTACTAGAACGACTCATACCTGATATTAGTGCGATAGGGGCGGCTAGAAGTAGAGGGCAAGGAGTGGCTACTACGATAACTTCTAGGAAGCGAATAGCGTGACCGCTTATCACCCAGACTGTTATAGCAATAGCGTAAGCAATAATAGTAAAGGGAATACTGTAACGATCCGCTAACCTCACGAAGGGTGCTTGAGAGTTGGAGGCTAAACTTACTAGTTTTACTATTTGTTGATATTGACTATTTTTTGCATTATGAATTGCCTTGGCTCTAATAAGGGATTCGCCATTAATAGAGCCACTTAAAATTTGGCTTCCAACTTTGTGGATTACCGGTAGACTTTCACCTGTCAAACTTGATTCATTGAAACTGCTTGACCCTTCGAGTATAACCGCGTCTACCGGCACTATTTCTCCAGGCTTTACGATTATCTTATCTCCAACCTTAACTTTGCTAGCTGCAATATCTATTATTTTTCTACCTTTTAAAATATGGGCTTTCTGAGGGGAGCCCTTAAGCAGGGCATCAAGTTCACTGTGAGCTCGTTGTTCTGCATAGCTTTCAAGATTTTCACCTCCGGTAAGCATGATGACAATAATTATGGCTGCAAAGTCTTGCCTTAGGATAACCGACGCGATAATTGCGGTTAATGCCAAGATATCAATGCCGTAACTGCCGATTTTTATATCTTGCCACATTGATTTAATAAGTGGCAGGCACTCAAGAATGGATACCGTTCCCATGATCCAATATGCGGCAGTATGTAACCCACTGAAATAAATAATGGCGCCAATAAAAAGGGTTATGAATGCAAGAAGTAATAAATAAGAAATCCTTAAAATCTTAATCAGATGCTTTGTTTTGCTTAACAAGATTTATCCTCGATTCATGAGTTAACACTATTAATTATTTTTGGGGCGAATGATGGGTTTTGAACCCACGACCTCCGGGACCACAATCCGGCGCTCTAACCTACTGAGCTACATTCGCCATAAATAAAGAAACAAATAACAGGGGTGATTATACGAGATCAATTGGCGTTAGGCAAGGCTATTGGTTTTTTTCGAGTAATCTCCTCGATATTTACTTAGTCTACTTATCTATTACTAGTACTAAACTTACTAAGTATTTCTAAGTATTTGATTTGGATACTGGAGCATTTTGAATGAAAACTGGTTTTTAGTGTCAAAAAATAATGAATAAATAACAAAGAGACTCGTTGCCGAGTCTCTTTGTTTGACTAAATCATTTCTGAATTAGTCTGTCATCTTGCGATGGCAACCACCTCAACGATGGTATTTAGTAGTTTAGCAGGACAAAAATTTAATGCAATACCTGATGCACATAAATGTGGAAAAACTGTGAAATAACTGTGGGAAAATTAGTTTTTTATATCTGTAAAAATAACTAAGTAATTTCAGCAAATTATTTTGATTTAGTGTTGTTATCTACGACAATGGTGCCCCGGGATGGGCTCGAACCAACGACCTTAGGCTTAGAAGTCCTCTGCTCTATCCAGCTGAGCTACCGGGGCGCAATAGTGGTGCGGGTGGGGAGAGTCGAACTCCCGTGTCCATCTTGGAAGGATGGAGTAATAGCCGTTATACCACACCCGCAAAAAGATAACAGAGGTGATTATATCATCTTTTATAGAAATTTAAATTTCATTTAATATGCTAATTTGGGCTCCTAAACTATTTAATCGTTGAGCTAGGTCTTCATATCCCCGATTAATAGTATATACATTACGGAGTATCGATATTCCTGGTGCGGCTAGCATTCCAATTAGTAGCATCACCGCCGGTCGGATACCACTAGGACAAACTAAGTCTGCCGGACGAAAACGTGTAGGACCATTAATGAAAATTCGATGCGGATCAGCAAGCTCTAGGTTTACGCCAATCTTTTTTATCTCTGCATACATCAGAGCCCGATCTTCATAAACCCAGTCGTGAATCAATGTTCTTCCGCTTGCAACTGCTGCGATAGGAACAAAATAGGGCAGGTGATCTATATTTAGCCCAGGAAAAATATTAGGGTGAATCTTATCTTTTGAAGCAATAAGCTTACCCCCGTGTTTTTTTATTTGTAAATCTACAAGGTCTGTATATCCGTTGTTTGCTTTATAGGTTTTGCTTATTTCGTATTTCAGTCCCATTTTTTCTAGTTTAAGAAGTTCAAGCTCTATAAAATCGATTGGTACTCTACGTATGGTAATAGCTGAATCAGTGGTTATTGCGGCAGATATAAAAGTCATAGCCTCGACAGGATCTTCAGAGGGGGAATAAGTGACGTTCCTGTCTACACTATTTAATCCATGAACCCTAAGCGTGGATGTTCCAATTCCTTCTATTTTTATACCCAGTTTTTGCAAATAAAAACACATATCTTGAATGGCATAGTTAGCGCTCGCCATCTTTATTACGGATTCTCCTTCAGTTAAAGCTGCAGCCATAATTATATTTTCGGTAGTAGTGTCCCCAGACTCATATAGCACAACATTTCGCTCAGGTAGTTTTGGCTTACCGGTTACGTGATAATGTTCAGATTTAGTCTCCACATCAATGCCATACTCTTTAAGTGCGTAAAGATGAGGCAAAACAGTTCTACGTCCGAGTTCACAGCCGCCGGAGTAAGGTATGTCAAATTCTTTCAAACGATGAATCAGTGGCCCAATAAGCATCAGGACGCTGCGGGTTTTTTGCGCAGATCCACGGTTTATTGAATCAAGCGTAAGTTTTTCGGGGACTTTTATATATAAATCGTTATTAGGTAGCCACTTTATGTGTACTCCGATACTAATCATAACTTCTATGATTCGATTTATCTCTTCAATTCGTGCTATGTTTTTTAATACGGTGCTTCCCTTGTTGAGTAGGCTGGCGCATAATAAACCTACAGTAGCATTTTTGCTGGTCTTTAGAGTAATTTCTCCTTTTAGCTCTCTTCCGCCTTCGATCCTTAAGCTAACTGCTGATCCTGTTACGCTAATCAGCTGTTTGTTAAGTACATCGCTGATGCGACCTAGTGTCTCGAGGCTGAGGTTTTGTCTGCCGTGCTCCATTCGATTAACAGCTGATTGTGATGTCGAGAGACGTTTAGCGAACTCACTCTGTGTCAAACCTCGTTCTTGTCGAATTTGCGATATTAGTTGTCCTATCTGTTGATTGGCGTTTTCCATAAAAGATTTATATCATGTATGATGTTACTATTGCAATACTTATTTATTTTTGTTTAGGCATGTATATATTATTCTTCTTTTATGATTGCTACAATAGCAAAGTAGAAATTAATTTATGACAACAAAATTTAAGGATCAGACCGTATTTAAACTTATAGCTGCTGAAGAAAAGAGGCAGCGTGAAGGATTGGAGCTTATTCCTAGTGAAAATTATGTAAGTGCGGAAGTCCTTGCTGCTATGGGTAGCGTGTTTACGAATAAATACTCTGAGGGATATCCAGGCATGCGTTATTATGGTGGTCAAATTAACACCGACGCCATTGAATCGCTTGCTATTGAACGTGCCAAAAAATTATTTAAAGCTGATCATGTCAACGTTCAATCACATTCAGGCGCACAAGCCAACGAAGCTGTGTACCATGCATGGCTCGAACCTGGAGATACTATAATGGGAATGGAGCTAAGCCATGGCGGGCATTTGACCCACGGTCGTCCAGGCACCATATCGGCAAAACTCTTTAATTTTGTTCGCTACGGAATAAAAGATATTGAGAGCGGTGAGATTGACTACGAAGCTATGCGTGAGATCGCTATTAAAACTAAACCGAAAATTATTTTAGCTGGATTTTCTTCATATCCTAGAGAACTTGATTATGCTAAATTTCAGTCCATAGGTGATGAAGTGGGTGCGGTTTTAATGGCCGATATGGCTCATATTGCCGGACCGATTGCTGCCGGTTTACTGAAAAATCCTTTTGATTATGGTTTTCGGGTTATGACCACAACTACCCACAAAACATTGCGAGGTCCGCGAGGCGCTATGATCCTCAGCAAGGGTAATCTAGGCAATCCTTTAAAGGCTGTTGATAAGATTGTTGATAACTTACCAACACTTATTGATAGGAGCGTTTTTCCTGGACTTCAGGGAGGACCACATATGCATATTATTGCTGCTAAATCTGTTGCGCTCTATGAAGCTGCACAACCAGACTTCAAACAATACTGCATTAATATGCTCGCTAATGCCAAAAAACTATCGGTTGAACTAATGAACCGAGGATTTAAATTAGTAACCAATGGCACGGATAACCATTTGATTTTAGCCGACATCCAGACTAGTTTTAATTTTGATGGTGACATGGCCGAAAAGATTCTGGACAGGATCGGACTTACTGTAAATAAAAACGTTGTTCCTGACGATCCGTTACCTCCTTTTAAACCAAGCGGCATTCGTTTAGGCACTCCCGCAATAACAACTCGGGGTTTAGGTGAAGAACATATGGTTATTATTGCCGACTGGATTTATCGAGCACTGAAGTCGCCTCATGATGAGCTGGCCTTGGATAAAATAGCAGCCGAAGTTAGGAAATTAGCCTCTAGTTTTCCTTTACCCAACGATAACTAGGGAAGAAGTTCAGGCTCTTGAGTTAAATGAATTGAAAATTTCCTCTCAACCTCGGAACATATTTTGTTTGCAAACATTAGTAAGTCAGTTGTTCTTTTAGCTGATCGGTTAACAAGTATTAGTGGTTGTCCCGGCCAAGTAGCAATACCTGTTTCTGGATCTATGTAATCCTTAAACCCGGCTTTATCAATCAGCCAGGCTGCAGAAACCCTTTCTCCAGAGTCTACCGTCCAGTGGGGTATTGATCCATAATTTTCTTCAAGCCTACGTAATGTATCGAGAGAAACAGTAGGATTGGCAAAGAAGGAACCGCAGTTTGGAACTACTCGTGGGTCTGGCAGGCGTGAGCTACGAATAGCAATAACAGCTTCTCTTAGCGTCTCTGGACCTGGATTAACTAGGTTGTGTTCATCGAGATAACTTTTGACTGATGGGTAGAACGGAGGTAGGGGACTATCTTTATGAAGAAGTAGGCTTATGCTAGTAATCAGGAAACGACCATGTTGTTCGTTCTTAAAAATGCTAGTTCGGTAACCAAAATGACAATCCGAAGCGGTCAAAATAGTCATTTTATGTGTCTGTCGATCATATGCTGATACAGTAATCAGGCTTTGAGATATATCTTGGCCATACGCTCCAACGTTCTGAACGGGCATTGCACCTGCGGTGCCTGGTATTAGGCTCAAGCATTCTATACCAGTAAGTTTTAGCTCTACGCTTTTTTCTACTATTTTGTCCCACTCTTCACCTGCGCCGATATCTATACAGCATCCTGAATCATTTTCTAATGTTTGCCTAAACCCTTTGATCTTATTAACTATTACGAGTCCATTAAATCCTTCATCACGCCAGATTGTATTACTACCTTCACCAATAACAATTAGGGGTATTTTTTTTGATTCAGCAAATTCGGATGCTTCAATTAATGTCTTTAAGGAATCAGCTATGACCAAATATTTGGCCATTCCACCTAATTTCATGGTTGAGTATTGGCCTAGAGATATGTTACGTAAAACTTCCATTACACAATAGTATACAAAAAGACTTGCATAAGATCTTGTACTGGGTCTAACATGGAAGGATGAATCACGGACCAAAACCATTCAAGCAACTGGGTGAAACATTGCGCGATTTGCGTAATTCGAATCGTGAAAGTTTAGCCGAGGTTTCTGGTGCCGTGGAGATCGATGAGCATATATTGAAAAGATATGAAGCAGGTATTGATCGTCCGGATGAAGAAATACTTAACTTATTAATTAGCCACTATAGTTTGCAAGAAAATCTTGCTGCACAGTTGTGGGAGCTGGCTGGATACTCAGATGCTGAAGGTGGAGATATCGGTGTTATCGAGGAGGCTATGTCTGTCGCCAAACAATTGTTTATGGTCATCTCTCCTGAAAATAGAACGATTTATACTGATGGGATTAGTGTTGATTGCAGTAAAAGTGGGCTGCAAATTACGTTTACTCAATCTACTCCACAAGACAGAGCGGTAGTAGTCTCAAAATTGGGAATGAGTTATGAGCAGGCTATGGAAGTTATTAAAACCATAGGGATCGCATTGACTTATGAAAAGTATGGACAAACTCATCTCTTATCGCCACCCAACATTCTGTAAGAATTATTATTGATCTGTTGACTGTCTTTCTCGATAATGTCGGCTAAGCTTTAGTAAATAAACTTGCTTTAGCTATAAACAAAATTAAACATGAGGAAAATTCATGTCCCTTGAACAGTTCTTCTATAATCTTAATAAGCTAACCGAAAAACCACTAGTGTCGACTAAGCCAAGAAAACAATAGTAATCTACTTGCTTAGGTTGTGTAGCTTTCTTAACACATGTATAGCAAGAGAATAGTTCATAATGGTCATCGGTATTTCCCCAAAAATTGCCATAACTAAAGCTATATTAAAACCCCTAGAAAACCAATGATAACTTAAGATATCGAACCATGCATCCGTAATGAATAATGTGCCGGTGATAATAGCGCTAATAACTACATAAATGGACCGGTTTCGCGCCAGGATCCCAGTCGATAGAAGTGATAATATTATAATACCGTCTAAACCGACCCAAGTGATATCCCAGTTTTTCGATAGATGATGAGCTGGTAATGCGAAGCTTAAATAAATTGTCCATGGTATAAGTATCATGGATATTACAATAAACAGGTTTGATGCCCATGATGGTGGTGTAATTTTAATGCTGTATTTCTTCATAGTATAAAATTAACAAAAATCCTGCCTAATTTAGTATTTTTAAGAACCCCCAGTATATCCGGCTGCATAATGAATGACGAAATAAGTCCAGCCCAAAGAAAACAGTAGTAGTAATATGGGGTAAGCTAGTTGATTTTTACGTAATTTATCGATAAGCATAAATTGCAAAGGAAAAGCCATGAGTGCATAGCGACTATATCCAGCGAAATTTCCGCCTAAAATAGGCAATAAGGCGAAAAATAGGCTATATGCGGCTAAGCTAAATTTTCGTTTCCACCAATAAAATACACTAATGATGACCAATATATATAAGATTAAAGATATAGGTGTTAATGAGTTTAAGATGGTAGACACAAAACCTGCGCTTAACCAGTGATTGTTTCTTTGGGCGGTTATGAAGTCGAATGGTTTTCCTTCAGTGCTCCATAGATAGGTTATGTATCCAACAATTCCGGTACAACCTAATGCCATTGCTGTAATGATTTTTTTAATACTAATTTTAGATTCAAATAATAAAAGAGCTACCAATGGAATGATAAATACTCCATTTGGATGACATGCAGTATCTAAACCAGTAAAAATTCCGGCCCATATGTAACTACGATTGATTGCAAAGTATATGGCCCCCAGACTGAGAAAAGCAAAGAGGCTTTCTGTGTATGTGGCTGCTAAAAATACTCCTGTGGGAAAAAATAAAAACAGCAGCAAACCTCTTATTCTCGTAGAAATATTTAGTCCCAACAGTTGTTTTAAAATCTTTAGATAGAAATATATTGCTCCAGTCAGAGCAGTCCAGCTAACAATTAAGGCACTGATTAATGGTGAGCGAAAAATGTATATAAATAAATGTACAAGTAATGGATATAAGGGGAAAAACGCAGTAAGGCCGGAGTGTGGTAAATAACCATGTTGAGCTATCTCGATGTAATGTGGGCCGTCCCATTCAGACATAAAATCTAAATGAGTAGATGGCTCAGCTAGGTATCGAGCATTTGGATCAACGTTGCCAGGAATGACTTTATTGGAATAGTAACCAAGAGCTAAGGTTATAGTTATAAAACATACAGCAATAAGCAATGCCAATAAAAATTCGTGCTTTTGTAGCCACTTATAGCCGGATTTTATCTGATTCATCTATTATAAGCATATACTATTTTTATCTAGGTTTCTGTATATGTGATTTCGCAATTGGGAATTTTAATAATAGTTTTTGATCCGTGATTATTAATAACTTGTATTTGCTATAATTGTTTTAGCTAATGGACACAAAAAAACCAAAAAATAACCAAGATTCTCTAGGACAAAATCGTAGAGGATATTATATAGATGGTATTTCGCCTCAGATTCGTAGAAAGCGACGAAGTCCAGAATATGGCTATCGTTCAGCAACAAGGCCTGCAGTGCGGCCCAGCATTGATTCTCCGGTATCGATTCCAGCAGAGAATATTGCTATAAATCAGCGTCAAGAAAAATTATTACCAAACAAAAACAACCGTCCTTCATTGATGGGTACGAATTTAATTAGCAGCAAACAGTATGTCAGGGCAGTCCCAAAACACAAAAAAAGGATAAAGAGAGTAATTAAGCCAGCAATTGTTTCGTTTGCTGTGTTGGTAGTTGGTGCAGGGTTGTGGCTTGGGACTTCTGTTTTACGAAATGTAGATAAAGTTTTTCATGGAAATGTATTTTCAGACGCTCACGCTCTTATAAGTGGCAGTTCTCTAAAAGAATCGAATGGTAGGGTTAATATTTTGCTTGCAGGTGACTCGGCTGATGACCCAGGACATAATGGGGCGACTCTTGCGGATTCAATAATGGTAATTAGTTATGATGTTTCTACTAAAAGTGGATTTATCTTAAGTATTCCAAGAGACTTATGGGTAGATGTTCCTACTATGGGCGGTCAAAAAATCAATGCCGCAAACGATGTTGCTAGTTTTAGTGAACCAGGATATCCTTCAGGCGGCATGGGGGCGTTACAGCAAATAGTTCAGAATGATTTAGGAATACCAATAGATTATGAGGCTCTAATTAATTATGCAGCATTTAAAGATGCCGTTGACACCGTTGGTGGCATCACTATTAATATTAATAGCCCTGATCCAAGGGGTCTTTATGATGCCTATACCCACCTTAAATTACCCAACGGAATGGTTAATCTCACTGGGCAGGAGGCTTTAGATTTAGCTAGAGCGCGCGGGGATAATGTAGCTGGAGATATTTCTTATGGATTCCCCGATAGTGACTTTACACGGACAATGTATCAAAGAGAAATGTTAAAAGCTCTATTTAAAAAGGCTCTAAGTGTTGGAGTTTTGTCGAATCCGTTAAAAATATCCAGTTTATTTAACAGTTTTAGTAGTAATGTCCAAACTAATCTTTCTTTGGGTGACGCCATTAGCCTCGCAAAGCTCTCTGGAGCTCTTGATCTTACACAACTACAATCCGAAGCGTATAGTTATGGTGGCAGCAATGCTCTGCTCACTAATTATTTTGCGCCAAATGGGCAAGAAGCTTTAATTCCATCTGCAGGAATTAATAACTACAGCCAGCTTAGAGAATTTTATATGCAGCTTACTTCATCTAAACCGATAGTACGATAGGTTCCTGCGGTTACTCTGCTAAATAAGAGCAAGGTATCAGGTACTGCTGTTCGCGAAAAAATATACTAGATGCTTAGGGTTTCAATGTTGTGTCAGTTCTCTTTAAGTTGGCGAGGCAAATAATTATAAATAGTAATTATATTGAGGCCGTGGGAAAAGATTAAGACAATAAAGTTAATATCAAAATTACTGTTCAGGATTAACCTAGACCAACAGCTATTGCATTTTTGGACACATGAGCCAATAATGACAATTATTAATTAGGAAAGAATTCAATGGATTGGCAATTATATGTATACAGTTTTCTTGCAGGAATACTTGGTGCTAACGGTATACCTCATTTTGTAAAGGGGATAACCGGAGAAAAACACCAGACACCATTCGGCAGGCCATCTTCGGCGGTCATGAACGTTGCTTGGGGGTGGCTAAACTTCGTAGTCGCCGCAATGCTTATATATTTTGGTCATGTGCATGCGCATTTGCTTCGAGCGTTCGGCTGCGTAGCTATAGGTGCATTGGTTATATCGTTACTACTTGCGTACACCTGGAGCACGCATCCTGAATACAATAAGGCGAAATAAATAATAGATCATTGGTATAAGTGTCCATGTTTGGTTCTATTTGTATATTTGAATATAAATGACACCACATTTAAGGTATAATAGAATTAAGAAGGAGATGGAATGGATACATTTATAAAATTTTCTGCTCAATACTTGTTTTTGTTTGTTATTCTCGTAATTGTGGTCGCGTTAATAAAAACCCCAAAGGACCAACGATTTCGCTTTCTAGCTGCAATAATTTTTTCTGGCATTATTGCTTTCATTTTATCGCGAATAGCAGGCAAATTATATTACGATCCTCGACCTTTTGTGACTGAGCACGTTAAGCCACTTATTCCACATGCAGCTGATAATGGTTTTCCTTCAGACCATGCTCTATTGACTGGAACCCTGACCGCTATCGCTTTTTACTTTAATAAAAAATATGCTACGGCAATGCTAGTTCTTACCTTGATTATAGGATGGGCCAGAGTAGCGGCAAAGGTTCATTCTCCTTTGGATATTGCCGGTGGTTGGATCTTTGGGATTATAGGGGCGGTTGCGGGGTATTATCTTATAGATTGGTATTTTAAAAAGTATGATCCAAAAATACCATTCAGCAAAACAAGCACAAAAGTAAATAAAAACTAACAAGCCTTTAATATATTTGATTATGGTGGTTTAATGTTTCTATTGGCTTTTAAATAGAAATTAAATTTGGCATGATATCCAATAACAGACAAGAAACTAACATTAGTGAGATTAAGGTAGATTCTCAAGATATAGCATACCGTATGACTAGTTTTTTATCCTCAAACCAGCACAAAATCATGCAAATGATGATAGACGGAGATTGTATTGCTGAGGTTACTTTTGAAGATGTATTCCAGAAAATTGATGAGCTGAAAACAGACCAGAATTGTAATATCTGTCTTTCAGAACTCGTTTCTGACCAGAAAGAAGATAATAATACAGATAAAGAAACTGTGAAGGACGCGTTTAATATTTTGCTTAATAGACGTCACGAGATTATCAGGCAACTGACGATAGAAAGCCAATCTAGAGAATAGCTTTAATGAATCTAGCTACCTATATAGCCTTCCATGTAGATCATAGCTGTGTAGGCCCAGAATACAGTCATAAGAATCAAACCGGGGATAAGTATATGCTTATGTTTTTTAGCTACTAGAAAGAGCATGTATTGTACCGGAAAAGCCATTAGTACATAGCGATTGAAACCTCCCCATTGTCCACCAACTATGGGAATTAAAAGAAACAGTAGAGAGTATATAGAAAAACTTTTGCGTATTTTCCAGAAGTATATGGCAGTTACGATAATTAGGACAACGCAAAGAATATTAAAGAATCCTGAATCTTGAATAAATAGTAAGTATTTGTGGCCTAGCCAACCGTGATATTCTTCTTGAGCGGTTACAAAGGATAGTGGATTATGAAATTTTTCTTGAAGATAGATCATGAAAGGAATTAATCCTGCGGATCCGCAGGTTATTGTTGCCAAGATCTTTGCAGGATGTACTTTCTCTTCCCATAGAATAAGAGCATCAAATATAATTACAAATAAGCCCGTTATATGGGAAAGTGGACAGAGAAACACTAAAGGCAAAATGGCTAACCATTGTTTCTTTAGGGAAAAGTAGATACTACTTAGTGCGATTACTGCGAGCAGTGGTTCGGTGTATGTGGCAACTAAAAATATTGCAGTTGGAAAAAGCACAAAGGGGATAAGTGACGCGGCCGCTTCAGAAGGCTTTTTTATCCAATTTAATAATCTGCCAATCTTTATGAAGAAATATGTAGCACCAATCATCGACATCCAGCTTATAAACAAAGCACACAATAGATATGAATTTATCAGATAGTGTAGAAATCTTATTAGCAGAGGGTATAAGGGAAAAAAATTGGAATCAAATACTGAACGGTAACCGTGCTTGGCAATATATATATAACGTGGACCATCCCAATTAGACAATAATCTAAGTGGGTCTTTAGAATGATATAGATAATTATACTTACTAAATAGAGTGACTATATTATCTGAGGAAAGTCCTATGCCGATAGTAACTCCTATTACTGCTAGGCAAACAATAAGTGCTATTAGAAAATCATTACCGGATATGATTTTTTGTATCTTCTTTTTATTTAATACAAAAAAAAGTTTTAAGTATTGAGCTTTATTATTAATATTGTTCATTGATTGCATTATTTTATTTTGAATTGCAATATTATGTATTAGATCCTTACGTGTCAATTGCAGCTAGCAAACAAATTTACTCAAACCCAAATAATTGGTTTTACCATAAACATGACTTCCGACAGCATCATATATTTCTTAAGCTGCGTCTCGTCTCAAGAATAGTATCCAACCGATTATACTACCAACTATTACATATCCCAAGAAAACGTATAAAGAATTAATAGGGCTAAGATTAGTTTTAGCAACGTTCAAGCCTACCCCTAGCTCACTATGAAGGGCACTGAAAGGTAAATACACTGTGTTTGATGTGAGCCAAATACTTAATAATCCTTCAACAAGTGTGGGAAAAATCAATAGAGTAACCAATGCTCCAATTTGTTCTCTTACCAGCATCGCAATAACTAATCCAATTATTGAATACCCCCAACCATAAAATAGTCCCCGCCAAACAATATTCACAAAATAGTATGACTGATGGACAATATGAAGATGATTGGCATCCATACCAGCCAAAGCTAATAGCGGCGAAAGCACCCCAACCAGGCCAGTTGATACCAGGGCTATAATTGAAACTACTATAAATTTAGCAACCAAAACTCGACTTCGGCTTTTACTTATTGTTAATGAGTAAGAGGCAAGGTTGTAACGAAACTCATGAGAAAAGAGAAGTACAGCAATAAGTGCAGGCAAGATGGCCAAGAAACTAATAGATTGTTGAGTTATCCTAAATAGTCGATGGGGATCTAGTAAGTCAATACGGCTTGAATGCCAACCACCTACATAAAAGCCGAAGAACACAACAAAGATCAACATAAGTCCAAGGATTATATAGGTTGATCGAATAGAAAATACTTTTTTAAACTCTGCTCTAAGCTGGTTATTCATTGGTTGGCATCTTCCCGTTAAATTCTTCTGATCCGACTGTAACTTCTAGAAAAGCGTCTTCAAGAGAGGCTGTCTTAGTCATTAATTCAAAAACTATAATTTTATTTCTAAACGCTAACTCGCCGACTTTGTCGGTTTTCAGCTTTTCTATATTAAAACCACCATTTTCTTTGATATAGCTTATTTGTTCTTTATCTAAAATTTCCTTAAATTTATCATTATCTTTAACTCGAACAAAAACCGAGGTTCCAACATTGCCACTGATGAAATCTTTCATATTCGTATCGGCTAATAGTTTACCCTTACCAATGACCACTATATTATCAGCCAGTAATGACATTTCACTTAAAAGATGTGAAGACACAAAAACACCATGACTATCGTCGGCATATGATTTTAGAAATTTTCTTAGCCATACTATTCCTTCCGGATCTAATCCGTTGGCCGGTTCATCTAGTATTAAATAAGTAGGGTTGGCAAGAAGTGCTGCTGCCAGTCCGAGCCTCTGACTCATGCCTAAAGAAAATTTTCCAGGACTTTCTTTGGCCTCTGAACTTAAACCAACTTTATCAAGTACTTCATCAACTCTCTTTAGTGGTATATTGCCTTCAATGGCTAGAATTTTCAGATGGTTATGTGCGGAGCGTGTTGGATGGAAAGATTTTGCTTCCAATAAAATACCGACCATTTCAGATGGATGAACATAATCGTGTAGTCTTTTACCGTCGTATAGTGTTTGACCCTCACCTTCTGCAAGGTCAAGCATTAATCTCATGGTCGTAGACTTACCGGCGCCATTAGGGCCGAGAAAACCGGTCACTTTGCCGGTATCAACACGGAAAGAAATTCCATCAACTGCAACTTTCTTACCGAAGTTTTTCTTCAGTTGTTTTGCTTCAATCACTTACTCATAATACAGTTAACCTAACTGTATGACAATTGACTATTATCAAAGCAGATAGATGTTTACTCAGCTAAATTTAAGTAATGATTACTTAATAGATAGGTGTCTTGATCGGCGTGCATTCCCTCAGGTACTTTAATGAACCAATCGCCATCTAGGGCTTCACGGTTGGGATTGATGGTGCTCGAATATGCTTCAACCTCAAAAACAATACCAACAGGAGAGTCTAAGCCGTTTTCAAAATGACTGGGATATTCTATATAACCTACATTTTTTGCTTTAGTTACATTAATACCCAACTCTCGTTTGGCGATTCGCTGGACAGCCTTGATCATGAGTTCTCCGAATCTAACCGTTCCGCCAGGTAAATGCCACTGACCCCTACAAGGTTCTGTTGCACGCTTTGTTAAGTAAATACGCCCATCTTTATTCTTGACAATTATTTCGACGGTTAATCTAGGAACTTTTGAATATATAAAATTAAATTCTTCTTTGCTTAGCTGTTGTTCGTATTTGGTCACCTAATTATTGTAGCAAAATATATTCTAATGCATGGTGCGCCCGAAGGGATTCGAACCCCCGGCCTTTGGTACCGGAAACCAACGCTCTTTCCAGCTGAGCTACGGGCGCATCATATATTGTTTAGTTTACCAAAAGAAATGATAATCGTTTGAAATTTCTAGCATCAAGCCGCAACCATTAATCTACTTATTTTCCTGCATTTACTCAAATATATTTAGAATACTTTCCTACGTAGAATGGCTAGGTATAACATACAACAAAACTCAATTGAAGTAAGGTAGTGATAAGGTTTTCCATATGAGGTGTATGTGGTCAGAATTAGTACTATTTTATTTTATAGCTCTTTAGGCAATTGAAGGTTAGTCTACTAATTATCATTACTATTGTCGTTAACAATATCTGGTCATTATCAAACTTCATAAAAAGAATTGAGAAATTACTTAAGTAAACTTTTGGGTTAAGCTAAAAAAGATAATCTTATTTATTGCTAGAGCGTTTAGGTAATTTTAGACTTACGAAATAGAGCCCAGAAAGAAGAGCTAGGTAAAGAAGCCCCTCTAAACAGGGTCCTATAAGTTTTAAGTGTTCGCTAACAACGAGAAAAGTACCAGTAGATAATAATCCAATAAAACTAATTGCAGATAATCCCGGTAGTAGTTTACCTATATTAAAGTGTTGGGTCCACTCGTTGACTACGGAGGCCAACATTAGTGGAATACTAGATAACGCAAAAACTATATGTAGAACTAATAACATAGTATCCATTATAGCACTAGCATTTACTCAAAGTAATAGCCGAAACTTCTAACATCAAACGCAACCGTTAGAATAACATCATAATTAATCTTAGGAGGATTAGTATGAAGCACCTAACGACTGCGCAACGGGGCAATATTGAAACACTACTCCAAGAACAGTATACAAATAAACAGATAGCTCAGAAACTAGGTAGAGATCCCTCTACCATTGGCCGGGAGATTAAGAAGGGTTTAGATGGTAATGGCATCTACCATGCCTGGGTAGCTCAGGTAGCCTATGAAACTAACCGTAAACGTTGTAAACAAATACCGAAGCTAGATCATCCGGCGAATCATCGTCTCAGGAGTGCCATTGTTAGCTGTATCCAAAAAGGTTGGGATCCAGCCCAAACAGCTGGCCGGCTTCATGACGACCCAGCATGGAAAGATCTTCCGGCAGTAGTCTGCGCTGAGACCATCTATCACTGGATATATACCAGTGCCTATGCCATTGCTGAGAAACTGTACCAATACTTGCGCTACGGCAAAAAGAAACGCACCAAACATAAGGGTAGATCAGCCCAGAGGAGTAAGATACCTAACCGGGTGTCAATCCACGACAGGCCTGAGGTAGTGGCCGAGAAAAGCCGAGTTGGAGACTGGGAGGGGGACAGTGTGGTCTATACCCACAAACACGCCATCAATACGGTTAATGAAAGGGTCAGTAGTTTAGTGGCTTTTACCAAGCTAACCCAGAAGACAGTCATTCAAACAGCTGAAGCGATCATATCCAAGCTCAGTAGGTATATTGCTCATACCATAACATTTGACAATGGCACGGAGTTTACGCAGCATGGTCTCATTACTGAGGCACTTGGAATACCCGTCTACTTTGCTGATCCATACAGCTCCTGGCAGAGAGGGGCCAACGAAAACGTTAACCGTCAATTGCGGGCTTACTTACCCAAGCGTAGTGACATACGGAAGCTAACCCAAAAAGAACTAGATAACATTGCTTGGGAGCTAAACAACAAGCCCAGGAAACGACTGCAATGGCATACGCCACAGGAAGTTTACGATTGGTGTTTGCAGAATCCCGACAAACAGCTAGACTTAGCGCAGGTTGCGTTTGGTTCTAGAATTTAGGAGCTTATTCTTATAACCCAAAACGATTTAGTAGAATTGAGTAAAATATAGAAAAGCTTGAATAATTTCCTAAATATATAAGAGGATGTAGAGCATGACTTGTGTAGGAACGTAACCTATCTCAAGTTCATTTGTATTTTCAATACGGACTTAATCATCTAAAAACAAAGCAATATTTAATAATATCTTTTTGTTAAGAAATATTAATGGCTTGAGACTAGTCGACTATATTTCTTTTTGGTTACGTATATTTATATACGACCCCGGCTTGATCTCCGCAATGATGCATATAATGCGCCGATTTTAATATAATCAGATATTTGCAAATGTAAATTATCTAAGAAATCTAACAGCTTTTCTTTATCTATTTCTTGTTCTCGCGAACTTTCAGCTAGAATCATTCTCTCGTCAATATATGGATCTAGTAAATATTGATTAAAATAAAATAACTGAGTAGCTTCTGTTTGTTTGTCAAGAAATGCCACCCCTTTATCCATACGTGATCTAGCCAGTGAGCCAAATAAGACTCTAAAATCATGAAATGCTTTTGCTAGAATGAATGGATCGAAGTTACGTATTGGGTTTACGAAAACTGCAGACTCCCAGTCAATAAAATTAATTGATCCGTTTTGATCTACAACTATATTTTTAAGTTGAGTATCACCGTGATAACCTCCCAAATGATGCACCCTAGCTAATGAGCGCCCAATTTTCTTAATATCTTCGATCATATTTTGCTGTTGTGGGAAATCAAGGGTTTTTGACCAGTCGGTATTATCCATTGGGTCAATGTCGTCCTTACGTTTGGTAATCACGTAGCTTTTTTCATCCAACACCAAAACGCCTAAAGGTTCAAAAGTATCAAGTCCAATTTTTCTTGCTAGAAGGGTATTCACCCATTCTGTGATAGCATGCGTTCCTCTCTTTTCTGGATTAAATCCTTTAACCGCTACTCTTAATGGTGATGAGTTTTTGAAAAGAGAAGCGAAAAAAAGTTTATGTGCTGATGTCTCGGCTACGCTTGTTCTGGATATTTCTATTCGATCCATGCCATTTAATAACTCAGCCTTATGGTAACTATCTGTATAAAATCCTTGTCCGTTTTCATGTATCGTGTTCTGTACCAGATCTGTGCAACCTTTAGTTATAGTTTTGGCTGGATCTTTATCGGCCGCATCCTCCATTACATTTTTAAAATCTATAACATTAGGAATTCGACCTCTTAGTACATTAAAGTCGTCTCTGAATCGTAGAGCCTGTTCGTTAGAACAATCGTCGCTGGATTCCGAAAAATGTTCCGACCCGTAATTAGATTCATAACTGTATCGCGTTAATAGTTCTGACATAACTACTTATATTTCCAAGAATCCTTGACACATGGCATTCACTAATTTTTTAACTTCAATTCTTGTATCTAAATGAAACTCATTAGGTAAATTTTGAGATAATGCCTCTCTCAAAATAACTAGAGCATCATCTACATTCAAATTATTATATTCGGGAGCTGGATTGTATGGCGGATAAAGGTAAATAATAGATTGACTATCATCCATAAATGCTTTAACTGCAAAATGCCGCAAAGGATTAGCTCCTATATTATCTATAAGCAGGGAACCGGTGGCCTTATAATATGCACGATGAGCCCACCCAACATTACGAAATATCTCTTCGTCTCCGATGTGGGTTGTTGAAGATTTGTTTTCAAATAATCCTTCATGCTCAAGAGGTTTTAGACCCTCCAATATTCCAAAAATTAGATATTGATCAATTTCTTTTAGTAAAGGTAATTGTGGTACATTAAGCTTGCTGATCTGTTGTCGTTGTATTTCATTGGTAATGTCGGCACGTAAAACTAGAAGTCTTTGATATCCTAAATGTTGAGACATTTCGTCACTTTGTTTTTTTGAAATTATATCTCGAGAGTTAGGTTCATAGGCAAGACTAAAGCGGGGAGTAACTCTTTCATAATCTTTAAAAGCAGCGCTTATAAACTCATCAATGGGTTCATTTTTCTGATTGGCTGTTTCACCTGTGGTTTGACCGTACATTAATTTATATATAATAGCACTAAACATGTTAATATGCAAATCTAAAGGATTCTATCACTACTTTTGCAGCATAAAAAACGACTGTTCTAAAATGTAGAGATCGCTATAGGATATTTTTAAATAGATATTAAAGTACTAATTTCTTGTGTTTAAATTCCTGGTTATAATTTTTTTTGCCGCTTCGTCTAGGTTGGCGCTACTGAAACATAAGTCATAAAGCACCGAGACTTTAAAGCCTAGATCAAAAGCTTCAAATGCAGTGGCTAGAACGCAAGCGTCTGTGTCGATGCCACAAATATCTAATTCATTGACATGATTTTTGTCCAAGTAATTTCTTATCTTTTTTGATTTTAATGCAGAATAAGTATCTCTTGATTCGAAGATATTATCAGATATAAATGATTTAAATTCACTAGGCAACTCAGTGTCTTTGTCTTCTTGACACTCAGTCCATTTTAAATTCTTTCTAAAAATAGAATTAGGACTATTTCTAAAAGCGGTAAATACTAAATAATTATAATTAGTTTTTTTAATGTGTTCTACGATACGAGTAGCAAAATCTTGAGGTGCTGATTTTATGAAATATGATTGAACGTCAACTATTAATAGCGCCTTAGTCATTTGCATATTTTAACATAGGAGTATTTTGAGCATAAGTTTCAGAAGGTTCGAATGAAGTAAAATAATTAAGAGGACTTTTGATAAAGCTAATTTTTCAATAAGTACATCGTTATCGAACAGACCATAACTACTTTAGTCCTAAGAAAACCTGAGGCTAGTTAAATACAATAGAAGAAGAGTAATTATTGTTTATTGTAGTAGTAAGCCGCCCAAAACCTTGTTAGTACATGGTCAATCATCTGTAGTGACTTTAGTTCTCAAATGCTATTATTAGAGCAAGAATACGTTAAAAATAAAGAAAATGTATATCATAATTCTTAGCTTTATCGCACTTGCAAGTCTACTTGTATGGTATTTTCTGCATCACGACCATGGTCGCAAGTTACCCATAGAATCGCTGTGGATAGCTTTTGGTTTTGGTGTGTTGGGGATTATACTTGCTGGTTTCTTAGAACTTAAACTATTCCCAAGAGAGTTCTGGACTTCACCTCTAAATGTTTCTTTTAGTGATAGGTTATTATTTTTTCTTGGCGTAGGTGTGCTTGAAGAAGCGGTGAAGTTTATTCCACTTGCATTATTTATCTGGAAAAAACCCTATTTCAAGGAACATACTGACGGTATAATTTACTTTGCGATTTGTGGGCTCACTTTCGGTTTGGGTGAGAATATTTTGTATACTCTTTCGTTTGGTGCAAAAGTTGGAATTGCACGTCTTCTGATTACGCCATTCTTGCACGCAGCAACAACCGGAATCCTTGGGTATTATCTTGTGGGTGCCAAGATAGATCATTCATATAGGAATAAACTTATTTTGGCTTGCGTTGCCATCCCTCTTATGCATGGTTTATACGACTTTGGTTTGTATTCAGGAGTAGCTCAGATGGTAGTGTTTTCGCTTATGATAACGCTGTTGCTTACCATGGGTCTTTTCTTATATTTTATGCAGGCTAATGATCTTGATAAAGCAGCTATGGTTAGGGCAACGACATCAACTCCTAATTTCTGCAGTAATTGCGGTAGATCGAAAACCAACCATACTTGGTTTTGTGAATACTGTGGGCATCATGTACAATAACGTATATTTAACATGCTAATGCTTAGGAATAACAAAATATGATTTGCCCTAATTGCAATCAGGAAGTGAATCCAGACGCTATTTTTTGCGGTAACTGTGGATATCAACTTGGTTCTGCTACACAACCTGTTCAAGCAACTAATACTGTTGAACCGTCACAACCCATTGTGACATCAAGTGTTCAGCCACAGGAAATATCACCCGTAAACGATCAGAATAACAGTCAGTCTACCACTTCAACTTCGACTCAATCAACTTATACTGCTACACAGTCTACGCCTACAGCCCAACCTTATAGCTTTCAACATGCTTCTTCGGGTAGTGGAGCGTTTGCGGGAGGAGCTGCTAACGCGCCTTCTCATAATTCATCAACAACGACAACAGATAGTCACAACAACAGCAAAGCTATAGCAGCTTTCGTCTGTGGAGTTTTAGGTTGTGTCGGTTGGATTATACCGATTGTTGGTGTAATTCTTGGTATTCTAGCAATAGTATTTGGTACTATTGCCATAAAGTCACCAAGACGGGTTCTTGCGATCATAGGTATCGTGTTGGCCGTACCTGTTATCGCAGTATCAATTTTCTTTTGGGTTAGGGCTGCACAGCATATCCTAAAAGAACGATCTAATTCTGTTATTGGAATCACGACACCTAGTACTTCTAATGCAACGCAATCCATTTCCACGCCATGCTACATGACAAAAATTCCTGCTTCGCTTACCGTTACACGAACACCTGGAAGTTGTACTTTCCTTGCGGAAAATACAACTAGCGGCGAACAGTATGAAGTTAAAGTCATGCAGGTTCCACGACTAACGCTTGCCAATTTGGTACAAGCAGTTCAGGCTGACGCTAACAACGTTATCAATTCCATTCCGGGAAGTTCAATCTCAAGTAAGTATGCTAACACCTTTGCGGGCAGCCCTGCCTATGAAATTGACTTAAGTGCTACCGATGGCAGTGCTGGAGCGATTGATTATGTTTACGATTCTACTGCTCAAGGTAATCTAGTCATTGTCTTGCATACGCAGCGAAGTGGTAAGAACTTTAATCTTACTTCTATTGAAAACAACTGGTCTTGGCGGTAAAGTATGGTTATGAGCAAGCAAACAATTCACAAGGTGTCGGTTATAATTTTGTTGTTAGCGGTATTTTGTATTCCTTTTTATGTTGAGAGAAGTCAAATTGGTTCATTCAACAACAGTGCATACTTGGCGGGAGTAGTAATAAATACTAATAAAACCCTCCCCCAACCCATTCATAATAATTTGATTGGAACTCAGGGAAGTGCATGGGCTAATGCCGTTGGAAATGAGTTTATAGGCAGTACAGCTCAATAATTCTAATTTTGTATTTGATTCTCTCATATCCTCGGCTAAGAATCCTGCGCGTTTAGCACAGTAACTATCATTCTAGATTAGAACCTTAACGTTCGTCGCTAGCAAGCAGTCTTGATTGACAGGTATGTGCAACAAGATATAATTTTTGAGAGTATCATAAAGGAAAATAAATAATGACAAACAAAAACTTTCAAAAAAATCAAAATATCAAATTTAACCAATCAGGCTTTGCTCATCTGATAATTATAGCTATTGCTGTAGGAGTGGTTGTGGTGGTTAGTGCAGTTGGGTATGTTGTATACCACAACAATCAGAAAGCCAACAATGCCGCCTCCACTTCTGGAGTTCGACAGACTACTACCTCAAGTCAGACTCCCGTGACCACTCAACCTCAACCAGCTCCAACTCAACCAGCAAGTCCGACCACAAGCACTAGTACCCAGACAACTGAAACTCCTCAGACAACTGAAACTCCTCAGACGACTGAATCAACCTCAACCAGCACCAACAAGAGTACTAGTACCGACAAGTCCTCTTCAGCATCTACTGACAACTAGTCAACTAGCAAGTTTTGATTAAGTTGGGATAACTTTGTTTATTTAGAACTTTGTGTCTGAATGTTCTGCAGTGAGTTAATGGGCTGACTGCCATTGTATTCAGTGACCAGGGTATTGTAGGCATTGCTTAGCTGGTTATATTGATTAATAGCTGCATTCTCCTGGTTGATATAGTTTTTATATATATTGTAATTGTACGTATCTTCGTAAACGTTCCCTTGTTGCGCCCAGGCCAAGCTATCAGCATATGCCTTATTGGCTAGGCTGTCATCTGAAGCAATAGTAGTGCGAAGTTGTTGCAGTTGTGTCTGGTCATTTTGAAATATGGCCGTGACACGATTGTAACTATCTACGGTAAGCTGTCTATTCGCAAAATAGGGAGTATAGAAATTCTCTAGACTTGGCGTAACATTATTGAACTCTGTTCCTAGTAACGAGAAAAGCTCTAAGTCTCTATATCCGGGTTCGGTATTTGCAAAGTTAACCACCTGAGCATCTAGTGCAGGGTTGTGTAATGAGTTATAACTTCCTTCTATGGCTTGAACTAAGAAAGTATTTTGGCCGTTATCAGACAAGCTGAAATAGACGGAGTGCAACATTTCATAAGTTGCTGTGACGATTTCCTGGTCGTATAAGTTGGCGGGCATTTGGCGTATATAGATACGACCATTAGCATGATTATGTATATTAGGCACAAAACAGCCCTGCTCTATAAAGCCGTTATTGTTGTTTGCTGCCGCATTGTTGGCACAATATGTTCGCATTTGAGTATCTGTGGCAAACAGCGGGTTTGTTCTTAGGAAAACCAGCTCACCCTGCTTATTCATGCCTGCTTGTTGTGCTAAAGCCAGCATAGCAGGGTTAGCGTTTTTTAAAATTACACTGTCAGGAATAGGTTGGAAATATAGAATCAACGCAGCGATTACTATAGAAAGTAGTAAAATTACTGCAGCTATAAGATAAGATTTATAATCTCTACTCCTCTTGGTGATTTCCCCTTGTTCTTTTTTTACTCTGGTTGTAGCTTGACTTTCGACCTCGTTTGACTCTTCCATATGCCCTTCATTGTACTAGTAAAAGAGTTAAGCAGACAATTATTAAGTATACTTATGAATCTATAGCTTTATCCTCATAGATTCTTAATTCGATGTTTTATCACGCTGCCTGAGGGGGTGTGATGTTTCTAGTAAAGTAATAACAGGCATGCCATAACGAAAGTCGAAATGCGAAAAGTGGTTCATCTAAACATGGTTTAGTTTAAACATTCAATGGTACACCGCAGTCCGAGAGGTCAGAACCTTAATTGCAGAAAGCTATACTGAAACTAACTTAGTGTTCGGTGCTTGATTAGCTAGTTTTTTATCAAACGTCCATAAAGGTTCTGCACTGTTAAGCTGAGCATATACTGATAGGCAACAATCCTCAAAAGATAAACCACTGTGCTTAACATAAATAAGTATAGCCCTCTTGAAGAGTGCTTTATTAGAGTTTATTTCTTTTAAATTCATAAGACCTTCTAATGCTTCTGTAATCTCTAACCGACTAAATTCGTAATATCGGTCTAGGACAAACACTAACTCAATTATTGCTGTATCGGCAATAGAAAATTGTTTCGTAGCTTGGTGCAATAATTTCTTTGTGGCAGTATGTTGCTCAGGTATATCATTAAGTAATAAACGTAACAACACGTTAGTGTCAAATGAGCCACTATAGTTAGCCATGGCTTATCTTATCCTGTTGGCTTGGTAAAATGCGTCTGCATCAACGAGAGGCTTGACACCAGATTTAATATATCCCGTTAACTTCTTGCTCAGCTCATCTATGCTAATAGCCTTAGATATTACAAGTTCATTTTTATTTTCGTTAAAATTCATCTGGAGTACGCCACCACCTTTATCTAGCCCTAATTTACGCCTGACTGGTGCAGGTATTGTTGTCTGGCCTTTACTGGTAATAGTAATTGTATCTTTCAATCACATTACTATAGCAAAGAATGTTACTAATTGCAATAGGTAATGAAAACTAGCCATACATTATTATTATGCAAAGTGCTCTGGCAAGCAGGATTATAACTTAAATCCAATCTGTTAATAGTCACCACGTTTAAAAGTCTCCGAATTTTATAATGTATATGAAT
The DNA here is from genome assembly GCA_021804085.1 of bacterium. Classification (GTDB taxonomy): domain Bacteria; phylum Patescibacteriota; class Saccharimonadia; order Saccharimonadales; family UBA4665; genus JAJZWH01. Next base: position 51,454 of record JAJZKM010000002.1, read on the forward strand.
CTATACTAGAAATTAAAAACCTATGTGGTACACCTTTCCAGTTTCTGCTTGGAACCGCCTCAAGAGCGAGCCACTTCGCTGGCACGAAACATTTGAATCATCAACTCTGCAAAGTTTAGGACAGTAACTACCGTGCTGGATTAGAACCACGTGACCCAGTTCACGGAAAACCTATTGTCAAACTTTATAAAGTTTTAATATACTTATAAAGTTATGAACTATTCTAAGCAACTAAAGGCTATATTGGATGCAAGTGGGTGGACGCAGGAAGAACTTGCTAAACAATTAGGTGTTTCGTTTGTAACTCTCAACTCATGGGTTAACGCTAAGTCTAAGCCTCGTAAGAGGGCGCTTGAATCTATACGTATTCTGTACTTTAATGTGCTGGGTGCCGACATTTTAGATGTAGGCTATCTTGAAGAGCTGAAAGAAAAAATAGAGCATTTTAGCATTAAGCTCCCTCAAATCACTGAAAACAAGGAGGTGCTTGACAGGCTTATACTCTACTTGACCTATCATACAAATGTCATAGAGGGCAGTACCATGACGCTTGATGACACAAGAGAGGTTCTTTTCGAAAACAGAACCCTAACTAACAGAACGCAAATTGAGCAAGCTGAGGCCAGGAACCACAAAGCCGCACTAGTTTGGCTACTGGGTGCGTTACAAAGCAAGAGTTTTGTAATTGACGAGAGTTTAATAAAAGGGCTACACCTCAGGCTCATGAACGGCATTATAGAAAATGCATGACTGTACAGAAACCATTCAGTTCGCATAATGGGTGCGCATGTTACGGTTGCCAATCATCTAAAAGTGCCTGAATTAGTGCATGAGCTGCTTACGAAAATTAATGCTAAGGCTAAAGAAGAAGTCACAGAAAAATTATCTGAAACTCATGCTATTTTTGAGAAGATACATCCATTTAGTGATTGTAACGGAAGAGTGGGCCGATTACTAATGCTTGCCCAAGCCTTACAAAGAGGTATTGTGCCACCTTTGGTGCTGAAAGAGAGAAGGCAGGCATACTATAAGTATTTAGAGCTTGCACAGACTCAAGATAACGTGATGCCTTTACAGCTTTTTATAGCTGAATCTATAGTTGCAGCCAATGACCTACTATTTAAGTAGCAAAAGGCGCTAATAGGATTCGAACAGGTTTGAAGAAGTTATTGTGTTGAGATGATTGTATTCATCCAATGTTAGAACCTTAGAAACAGAGGTTTACACTTTAAGGGTCGAATGGTACACTCTGCTGGATATGTTGAGAAAGAAATATTATGTGGTTATTGTTAGCACTGCCAAAGAAATAGAACTAGCTAAGCAGTATCTGAATGCTTCACCAGAACTTAGCTATATAGTACGATAACCGATATATAACTTATCGATTAGCAGCATAAGGTAAATAAATAATGTTTTCACTTGCCCTATTTTGAAAACCAATAGTATATAGGGATATGGGTAGAGATTAGCTACTTAAGGCTTCACGCAGTTTAGCTGCTTGTGCCGCCATCTCATGAAGTTCACCAGGCAGCTGACTTACTGGTGCTGTAGCATTGTCACCCTTAATTTTATTTAGTAAATCATTGCCATAAGTTGCAATGCCAACCAAACGATTAGCTGACAAACCAGCTAATGCAGCACCCAAAGTTCGTGATGGTCTATAAGTACCGCTAGTAACATGTACTATGGGAGAGGTTTCATCTCCGCTAGCTTTAGTAACTTCATCAACAATACCAATTACCGCAGCAGTTCCAGGCTGTCTGTCGTACTTACCGCCCTCTAAATCTCTACGGCTAATCTGCATAAGAATAACTGGCGTGCCATTGACTTCACCAACAGCTTGAAATTGTCCTGTTGGTTCTCGGAAAACCTTATTATTATCGTTTATGTCGTAGGCAGCATTTAAGACTCTTGGCTCTGGGTATTCAATAAACCCAGGTAAAGCTCGGGCGACATCACTCGCTACATCATATTCTGTTGTACCAACTCTTCCGAATAATCTTTGTGAACTAGCAACCTCAGCCTCGTTCTTAATTTCTCTATGTGGGCTGGCACTTATTATAATAGACTTGGGTTGGGCTGATACATCGTCTATTACCATTCTGGCTTCTGCTAACATCTTATGAGGTTGACCGCCCTCTACGATTACTGTAGCACCAGTAAAACCTTGTTCACTCAAATTAACATTTTCGGCTCTACCGAAACCTAATTCACTAGCTTTGCATAATAAAGCCGTCTTAGCTTCCTCTGTAAGTTCAAGTATATCAGGACTTTCTGCACGCACTTCTGTTGGTTTTGGGAATACTTGCAAAGGGTCTGCGTCAGGTGTCTCAGGAAAAGCTATGCCGACAGCGTCTTTTAATATGGTTTCTGATTGTACTAATACTTGCTCTGCATATGCTAATACTTGCTCTGCATATTGGTGGGATGTTGAGGGAGTTTCGTAACTTTTAGTCATAATGAATATCCTTTACTTAAAATTAATTAAATTTCTATCCCTATTATAGCTGATTATTTAACTAGTGTCAATAAATGATTCACGGTTATAACCAAATTTAAGGAAGAAAATTATTAATGTGAAATTGCTATTCACAAAATCGTAAAATATGATAGTATGATTACATGGAAGACACATTAATTAAAGCAGGACTTTCTCGATTACAGGCTCAGGTGTATTTATACTTACTTAATAATGGTGCTGTCTCTCCAAGTATTCTTACAAGCAATCTCAGCATAACGAGGACTAATGCATATAAAGTGCTGGAGTCACTTGAAAAATTAGAACTGGTGAAACGTAAAACAAAAAATAAAAAAGCTGTATATTATCCCGAAAATCCAACAGCACTAGCTTCACTAGTTGCAGAAAAGCGTAATGAAGTGATTTCCCTAGAGCAAAGCGTCGATAAAGCAATACGTGGCCTTCAGAGCAAGTACCGGAAGCAGAAGACCGACATAAGTGCAGAAGTATTCGTAGGAAAAGGGTCTATTATTGAGTCTTATGATAAGCAAGTCCAGCAAAGACAGCCAATATATTTTGTAAAAAGTCGAGTCGATATACCTTTTATGGGCTTTGAGGCAATGGATGAAATACGCCGAAAACAGGGTAAGCTTTCAGGTTGTAGGTATGGCCTAACTACTGACTCAGCAGAGGCTCCTAAAGATAAAGCAATAGACAGAAAGACTCATTTAAAAAGAACTTGGATGAATGAAAATGATTATACTTCTCCTGTTGAATGGTCAGCAAGTGGTGACACGTTAGTTATTCAAGTTTTTGACGAAGATGGCAAAAGTATAGTTATTAAAAGTGGATTAATTACCGAGTCCTTTACTCAGTTATGGCATATAGCCGATAAGGCATTGAGGAGCTCAGTGGATTATAAAAATCATCCAGTTAAAGCCTCTCGGGTGGTTTAATAAAGAACCTAACGCTATTATGCTCTAATATACGGGCTGAAATAATCATTACAAAGCATAGTAATCATAAAAATAAGTCATATTTGCCCCGTCCATGTACTTAAAACACCCTAGAGGATTCGAACAGATATAATCTGTGACTTCCGAATATACTAACTGGAGTGAATATTCAAATGGTACACCTTCCAGTTATGGCATGGAACAAACTGAAAGATGAACTTTTGAGGTGGCATGAGACTTTTGAAGTAACACCTCTGCCAAGTCTAGCACAGTAACTACCGTACTGGCTTAGAACATTAAAGATAAGCAGCATCAAAGTTGTATAAATTGTATAATGGTTTCAACATTGACCACCAAGCTATTAGAGGAAACTAAATGAAGCAGATTAAGGCAATACTTGAGATTCGATATGAACAGATGCCAGAACTCTTTGCCTACAAGAATAAGGTTGTAAGAGCATTGGGTGGATCTGATGCTGAAAAACAAGCATCTCTAGTAGAAAACGTGAACATTCGGGCAGAAAATCAGTTCGCACACATTTCTGTCGAGCCATATCGTTTACTTATCACTGTTGAGCGTAGAGAATCCAAAAAAGCTCAAGAATATATCTTGGGTGTTTATGAAAAAATTGATAACCTGCTACATCTCAGCTCGGTTAAGCAGGTTGGATACAGGTGCATATTCATCGAGGAAAGTGACGACAAGTTCAACGATCTAGTAGCCAGACAAAGAGCTGCTTTTTACAGAAGTACTTCTCTAACCGATGACGCAACAGATGTAGCCATGCCCCTGACATTCAAGATTGGAGACTATCGAGTTAACTTCCTAGGTGGTCCAGTTAAGCCAAACGAACTGAAGGATCGGCTTGAGTATAAAGACATTGAAGCCAAAAATAGCTTTCTGATTGACCTAGACTTTATTAAGTACAATTTGAGCGTATCGAGACGCTCTCTAAAGCAGCACATTGAAGAAGTTAGGAAATACCAGAAGGATCTAATCGGCAAGTGGGAAGGAGCTATTTATGAGTAGTGCTTATGCGAACGCTACGACCTTAGCAGTAACTTCTACAGAAAGGGTGCGTAGGGGTTCTGAAACGACTTGGTATATCGAAGAAGATACCAAGCCAAAATCTGAGCTGAATGAAGAAGTGATAGTCATCGAAAGAGTTATTTTCAAATCTAAGGTACAAACCTACGTAGATCGGCATTCTAAAATAAACCTGGCCGGCGTTGGCATTACTGCTCTGACTATGGTTATTCTCGCACTTGTCGGCAAGGCATGGATTATATTCTTTGTAGTGCCTTTCTTTCTTGGGTTTTTGGAAATGTATATAACGGTGCTGGTGGATAAGCATACTCGGAGCAGCTAGGCCGTGAAATATCTAAAAGCTCTAGGCGGCTTCATCACAAGTACGTTTAGCGTTCTAAAGCCACATAAGTTCTTGATTAAAGACGCTCCCCAGTCAATGAAGACGAACACATATCTGTTAATTCTTATGGCGGTGATCTTGATTATAATGATCGTCGTCGCAAGGGCTGTACTAACAGATCAGCCGTTTGCACATAATAACTTTGCATATTTTTGTCTTGTGGCCTTGTGTTTTGTAGTCGAGGTGGGATATTTTGCTTACTGTTCGATTTATCATAATAGCCGACCGGATTAGCCAACGAGTTTCAGGTGCTGTTAAACGATTTTCGAGAAACAACCATAATTTATACATCTCGACTATAAAAACGCAGTACAGATGAGAATATAGGGTGATAACGAAGAAACTGCTATGACTTCTTCTTGTTCCGTTTGCTCTTAGCCTTTTCTTCCTGATACATGTCGTACGTTAGCTCTGCCAGTGCTTTGGCATCACGTTTCCGAGCTTCTTTGAAGTCTTCAAGTTGCTGCTTGGTAATTGGCTGGTAAATGAGTTCCATTTGCCGGACTAGCTTCGATAGCTGCTCACGTGCGTTATGTTTATCAATATCTTTGCCGAATTGAGCTTTGTATAGCTTCTGGTACTTGATAATATCGCTGTCGAGTAATTCCATAGTTTTCTGAATGACTTAGCTACTTCACTTTCTTATCTGCACTGGTAAGTGGTGTATAGTTATAGTATGACACAATCTGAGAAAAAAGAGCCTAAACTGCTCACGCTCAGGCAGACATGCGAGATATTGAATTGCCATCCAAACACTTTACGAGCGTGGGATGCAAAGGGCTATTTGATTGCGGTACGTTTCGGCACACGAGGCGACAGACGTTATCGTAGAGAAGATGTAATGAAACTAATGGAGAAAAAGAAATGATACTGAGTGATAACGAAAAACGAGATGTTATTAAGTATCTAGAGTCCGGTAAGCCACTGCCAGAAAAGTATCGTTTTTTGTTATTTGATGACACTCGTGAGGTTGAGTTGTTGTGGAACGGCAAGACTAATGAAGTTACTAATACTGTTCTACCGTTCCAAGTCATAGAACAGATAGACGAACCACGAAGCGACGAAAAGATTGGGCTGCAATCAACGCTTTTTGATGACAGTGGCAGACAACTTACTGGCTGGACTAACAAACTGATATGGGGCGATAACAAGCTCATCCTTTCGTCTCTTGCTAACGGACCAATGCGTAAAGATATTGAAGCACAAGGTGGCTTAAAATTGATTTATATTGACCCCCCTTTTGACGTAGGTGCTGATTTTTCAATGGACATAACTATTGGTGATGGTAATGAAGAAGAGAGTTTTGTGAAAAAACCATCAGTTATAGAAGAAATCGCTTACCGTGATACATGGGGTAAAGGCTCAGATAGCTTTATAGCAATGATTTACGAGCGTCTTAAACTTATGCACAATCTGCTTGCTGATGACGGAAGTATTTATGTTCATTGTGATTGGAGAGTAAATTCGTATTTAAGATTGGTATTGGATGAGATTTTCGGTAAGGATAGGTTTTCTAACGAAATAGTCTGGCGATATAGCGGTTGGAATAAAAAGTTATCAAGTTCATTCGAAAAGAGGCATGACTCAATCCTCTTTTACAGTAAATCTGACAAACCAGTATTCAATTCCTACTTCAAACCGTGGGAAAGCAAAGAGGCATACGTAAAAGCTCGTAAACAAAAGATACTTAGGGATGATGACGGTCGTGAATATGTGAATTCTGACGCAGGTGGCGGAAAACGAATAAGAAGATACTTAGACGAAGTTATGAATGAGGGTGTGGTAATTGATGATGTTTGGTTAATTGATAAGCTAAATAACTCAGCAAAAGAAGGCGTCGGTTACCCTACGCAGAAAACAGAAGCACTTCTTGAGAGAATAATTAAGGCGTCGTCAAATGAGGGTGACTTGATTGCTGATTTCTTCTGTGGCTCTGGTACAACTATGGCTGTAGCAGAGCGTCTCAATAGAAAATGGATTGGTTCTGACTTAGGTAAATTCGGTATTCATACATCTCGCAAACGCATGATTGATGTGCAAAGAAAACTTAAAAAAGAGGGCGTAGATTTCCGTGCCTTTGAGATATTAAACGTAGGTAGATACGAGCGAGAGAATTATCTTAATGTAAACGATGACTTACGTGCCGAACAAAAGGCTCAACAAGCTGCCAAAAAAGAAAAAGAGTTTGTAAAACTGATTATTACGGCTTACAAAGCCGAACCAGTAGAATCGTTTGTAAACATTGTAGGTAAAAAAAGAGACAGGCTTGTCGCTGTTGGTCCGATCAGCACCCCAGTATCATCAAAACAAGTAGATGACATAGTTTCAGAGTGTAAGGATAAAGGTATTACTAAGATTGACATACTTGGCTTCGATTATGAGATGGGACTAGATTTCCAGGAGTATAGCACTCATGGAATAGATGTAGCGTTTAGAATTATACCTAGAGAGGTATTTGATAAAAAAGCAGTTGAGCGTGGTCAGGTAAAGTTCTATGACGTTTCTTTTGTTGAAGCAAAGTCGACGGTTAAAGGTCCAATGAACAAAAAAGAGCTTACCGTTGAACTTACTGATTTTTCTGTATCTTATAACCAGGGTGACTCTGGTGAAGTGGCAGAGGCATTACGTCCTGGCGGAGAAAAAGTTATTGTAGAAAACGGTCAAGTTGTAAAAGTTTCAAAAGATAAAGACAGTGACATTATTTCAAAAGATGTACTGACCAAGAAATGGAGTGATTGGATTGACTACTGGGCTGTAGACTTTGATTTTGCTAGCCGTAAAGAGATTATTAAAAAAATAAATGATAAAGACGAAGAATACGAAGAATGGACTGGTGATTATATTTTTGATAACGAATGGCAGAGCTTTAGGACAAAAAAGAACCGAGAGCTTGAGCTTACTTCGGCTTCTAAAGAAGTTGGTCGGGGCAAGTATAAAGTAGCTATCAAGGTGGTGGACATATTTGGCAACGATACAACTCATGTGATTGAGGTAGAAGTATAATATGGCTCTTCACAAAGACTTCCCGACAGACCCTTACGTCATTCTAGACCCTAGTATTCGCTGGTTTCCAGCCGACGAAGATTTGCGAGATAAGGGTCACGAGAAACTGTTACCGCCTCTTGTTGCTGACCTACGTAAAAAGGTTAAAGGCTGGCGATCATTGAATTACGAGGGTGCTAGTGACACGTCAAAAGCATTGCTCAACTGGTGGTTCAAAGAAGACCACGTAATGTACAACCAAGACGGTAGTTCGTACAACTTCCGATATTATTTCGCACAGCGTGAAGCATTAGAAACAGTCGTTTGGTTATACGAAGTCGCAAAGGTCAAAGACAAATACGATCTAATCCGCTACAACTCGACCGGCGTACTCAGTGCTGGTATGTTTACCGAAGAATGGCTTCGTTTTGTTATAAAGATGGCTACTGGTGCTGGTAAAACCAAAGTAATGAGCCTCGTGTTGGCTTGGGCATACTTCCATAAAAAGTACGAAGAAGACTCATTGTTGTCAAAGAACTTCTTGCTCATTACGCCAAACGTTATAGTTTTTGAGCGTATCAAGAATGATTTTGAAGGCTTAAAGATATTCCATGAAGACCCCGTACTACCAGACAATGGTTATCGTGGTCAGAACTGGCAAGACGATTTCCAGCTAACGCTTCATTTGCAAGATAATCTACGGAACATATCTGACACTGGCAATATATTCCTGACAAATATACATCGTGTATTTGAATCTGACGTTAAAGAACCGACTGCAAATGACGAAGACTCATCAGCCTATTTCTTAGGTGATAAACCAGTAACAAAGACTAACGATTCTACAGTTGATCTAGGGATGATTGTCAGGGACATAGATGAGCTAATTGTTATTAACGATGAAGCACATCATATCTGGGACGACAAGTTAGCTTGGGCGAAGTCAATTCAAGACATTGATAATCAGCTCAAACAAAAAGGCTCTGGTTTAGCATTGCAGATTGATGTTACTGCTACGCCAAAGAAGCGTGATGGCTCTATCTTTGTACAAACAATTAGCGACTACCCTCTTGTGGAGGCGATACATCAGCAAATTGTTAAAAATCCTGTTGTTCCAGACGCTGCCAGCAGAGGTAAATTGCACGAGAACCAAAGCTCTCTGTTTAGCGAGAAGTATAGAGACTTTATAGACCTCGGCATTGAAGAGTGGCGTAAAACCCATGAAGAACTGAAGCCAATGGGCAAGAAGTCTATTTTGTTCATAATGACTGACGATACTAAGAACTGTGACGAAGTAGCAGAATATATCAAGACTAGCTTTGCTGATTTACGAGACAGCGTACTGACCATCCACACCAACAAGAGTGGTGACATATCTGAAACCGTTTCTGGCAAAAACAAAGATGACCTGGACCTATTACGGAAGCAAGCTAATGAGATTGATAGCTGGGAAAGTCCTTTTAAAGTCATAGTTTCAGTGATGATGCTGAAGGAAGGCTGGGACGTTAAGAACGTAACTACTATTGTTGGTTTAAGACCATATGCTGCTGACTCAAAGATCCTACCAGAGCAGACATTGGGGCGTGGATTGCGCAGAATGTTCTTTGGTAGAGACGAAGTTAAAGAATATGTTAGCGTGGTCGGTACTCCTGCATTCATGGAGTTCGTGGAGTCCATCAAGGGTGAAGGCGTCATATTAGAGAAGAAAGCAATGGGTACTGGCACTAAGCCAATAGCTCCAATGGTTGTCGAAGTAGATAATGAAAATCCTCAAAAGGATATTGATAGATTGGATATTGAAATACCAGTAATGACACCACGCATACAGAGAGAATACAAAAACCTGGCCAATCTAGATGTGTCAAAGTTCGGTAATAAGAAAGTACCAGTAAAGAAATTCAGTGAGCAAGAGAAACGAGAGATTGTCTTCAAAGATGTAGTTGGTGAAATCACTCATCATACTACAGTATTGAGTGGCGAAGTAAATCCTGACCACCAGAGTGTCATTGGTTTCTTTACACAGGCTATCATGCGAGAATTACGTTTGTTCGGTTGCTATGACATCTTGTTTGGTAAGGTCAAAGAATTCGTCCATCGGTACATGTTTGATAGCGAGGTTGAGCTATCCGATCTGAATATGCTTAGAAACCTCTCAGAAGTAGAATACATACGTCTAATCAAGGACTCTTTCAAGAAAGCAATCAATGAACTAACTGTTCAAGATAGTGGCGATACAGAGATAAAGAACTACATTAAAATCAGCGAGTCCCGACCATTCGTAGTAAATGATAAAGGCTTTGTTGTTCCTAAGAAGTCAGTCTTTAACAAGATAGTTGGTGACAGTGACTTCGAATTAGTCTTTGCCGGATTTATTGAGGGCTGTGATGATGTAATTTCGTTCACCAAGAACTTCCAGAACAAAGAAGCCAGTGCATTGAGAATCGAGTATAAGAACTCTGAGGGCTTTATCGCCAACTACTATCCGGACTTCTTTGTGAAGAAAGACAGTAAGACTGTATATATCATTGAAACCAAGGGCCGTGAAGAAGAGGATGACAAACTCAAGTTCAAAAGATTGCAGGAGTGGTGCGAAGATGTAAATAGCCGTCAAAACAAAATGACGTATAAGGCACTCTATATCAAGCAGGAAGATTGGAATAAGGATAGACTAAAGAGTTTCGACGAAGTTGTAAGAGTATTCGGGGATGAATAAGGATCTACCGGATGTTCGTTAAATCAGATACTGAAACCCTCAATGCTTTAGCAATCTTTTCAAGGCTTTCCAGTGAAGGGTTGCGCTCACAGCGTTCCACGCCCGATATGTAACTTCTGCCTAAGCCAGAATTAATGCCAAGCTTCTCCTGAGACAATCCAGCAGCCTTGCGATAATACTTAACCCCTTTTGCCAATTTCTGTTTTGTGCTAGTCCGTGCCATTGCTCATAAGATGTCAAATAGCATCAGATGAGGCTACACCCGTTCAGGTTCTTTTTTCTTGTCGTACCTCAGTATTTATGCAAAAATTAACTCAACGAAATAATTCAAGGAGAAAAATAAATGAAAAGCATGTCTAATAGAGCTATTGTAGCCAGTATAGGGCTAACAGCTGCAACTATCCTGTGTATTGTGAGCACTATTCTGCCTTGGGTGAGCGAAGGTGGTAGCGGTACTAATTTATACGACCAATATTTCAGTGGTACGCCGGAGGTATTGCTAGTAGCTTCAGTTGTTATCATGGTTGTCACAGCCCTGTGCGTTTTTAAGCACAACAAGCTAACACGCATACTCAACGGCGTTATTGGTATCCTTGCAGCAATAGTTATAGCAGGAATGTCTCTGGTACTTTACTTCAATGATCGAGGTGGAGTGAACTCTATAAATAGCTATTCGACAAGCAACTTCAATTTCAGCACTAACGGATTCGTATCTATTGGTCTCGGCAATTATCTGGCATTGGTATCGTCTGTGGCGATTCTAGTGTTCTCGATACTCGTTCTGTTTTCGGGCAAATCTGTCAAGAAGGCGGGATTGAAGGCAGTAGAAGCCTGACAAAGTAAGGGTAATATAAGTAGGCAAGGTATAATCAGAACTATGAAAAAATATCTAACTATCAAAACCTCACTAGTACTTCTTGGTTCAGTAATCATGTTGGCAAGTCCAGCAACAGCATTAGCCGCCAAACCTGCCCACGGTGGGGGTGGTGGTTCAACTAGCGTAGTAACCGGCAATGACGTGTCCTGGCCGCAATGTAATAAATCACTGCCAAAGGGTCAACTATTCGGTATTATCGGCGTCAATGACGGCCTCGCAAATACGACTAATCCCTGCTTTTCAACTGAACTGGCATGGGCTGAGACTTCAGTTGGAAGTACTGGCCAGGGCAAAGCAGCCTTGTACGTCAATACCGCTAATCCTGGCAATCTAGGAGTAGCCGATTGGCCTACCAGTAATACCGATCCCCTAACTGGTGCAGTAGATACCGACCCATACGGTACGTGTACAGGATTGGATAACCAGGCTTGCGCTTACCAGTACGGACATAACATGGCCGAGTTAGACGCCCAGACACGTATCGGTAGTAACAATCCGGCTAGTTTCAAATGGTGGCTGGATGTCGAGACAAACAACTCATGGGAAACCACTACTGCTAACAATACTGCCGACCTTGAGGGAATGACAGCTTACTTTGAAAGCCTTGGTAGCAGCGTCGGCTTGTACTCAACGACAACACAGTGGAATCAAATAGCCGGTACAGTCAGTAGTACCAGTAACCTTTACGGCCTAGATAGTTGGTTACCTGGTTCCAGCAATCTCAGCAGCGCAAAAAATGCGTGTACGCTGCCAGCTTTAACGGGTGGTAAAACAACCGTTACGCAGTACGTTGCCAAACGTGTTGATTACGACTATTCGTGTATCTAAGTCGGTAAAAGTAGCATAGAACTGCTAAGAACGATTTGCACAGCTCACTTATAAATAGTGGGCTGTTTTCTTTGCATTTAACAGAGGTAAAACCCCTTGTCATTAGTATGCACAAAGTTACAATTAAATTACATAACACTAATTTTAGGGGGCAACCGAAATGCAAAAATTATCAAAGGAGGAGACTAAGGTTCTAGTGCCTTTTAGTCCAAGTCTGCTCAAGAGCAATATACAAAAATCAGTACGGAGAGGCGACGTAGACAAGGCAGTAAGATCAGCCAAGAGCCTCATATTATTAAACGAAACTGACGCACTACGTCGGCTCATGATAATCCCAATTGAGGATTGTATCCTGCCACCAGATTATGACAAATATGCTGCAATGCTTATGAGAGTCAGCTCAAAAGGCGGTGAGCCACTGACCAAGACAGAAAAGACCACTGCACTGTCCATAATTACAGACTCAGCCAGATGTAAATGGCGTGACCTGGATGTAGGCAATCCGGATGATGAAGGCAAAGACTACGCCATGCAACCAGTCAAAGGCAATAAAGAGAACGACCTAGTAAACGCCCTGCTGTACCGCTCAAGAATCGGCGGCAGCAAATGGGATTGGGTGATGTTAAACCAAATGGCTAGAGTTTGGAACAAACGCTTCGCAACAGGCACTTGGAAAGCCGAAGACCTGAAACAGTATGCTACAGGAAAAATTGTCGAGTGGGCTAACGTACCGTATGCCACCGTAGAGGACATCTTACTAGAAAGCGTAGATATGCACTGCTCCGGTATCTTATACATGCTGCTCAAGCTAGACTGGATAAAAGACTTGCTTAGGAAAGAAATACCGCCAGAAAATAGGACTTGGCTAGGCTCGAATATTAGCGACCTCAATCTTTTGGAAACTATCATCTGGTGTATGCGCTCAAGCCTGAACCCCAAACGCAATATCTGGTACGAAGACCAACGGCCAGTGCATTGGCTGGAATCGGACAATGTGCCTAAGCAATACTGGAAAGTATTCGAAAACATCATGCAGCAGTTGAATGAAGAAACATCCAACATAAGCAGATGGGTCATTAACCAGGCAGGTGGAAAAAAATAATGGCCACTGACTTAGTAATCGCAAGGAGATATACTAGAGATAACGCTTATGAGGTATTCGATACGTTGGATGTATCAGAAGCTACTAGAGCGGATTATGTAGCGAGGCTATGGCCGTTTCTCAGTTTCATCGAGAATAACCAGTTCAACCTAAATACGTTTCTGGAGTTCAAGAGAGAGTTGAGGGGTCGTACGGACTTATCGGCAAGTTCTAAAAATAAGTATCTGGTCGTAGCGAGAATATTCCTGAAAGAATTGCACCGGAGAGGCATTCTGCCAACCGACATTACAGCTAATATACGTAACTTCCGTCTAGATAAGCGTCACAAGGTAAGCGGCCTTAATGACCGTGAAGTTGAGTCGCTTGAGGAGTGGTGTCAACGCTATAGTACGCTCAAGCCTAGAGAAGTAGCCATTATATGTATCCTGTATTATCAGGGTCTACGGATCGGCGAGGTTAGCGGCTTAAATTGGGAAGATATTCTCTGGAAAAGCAACCAGATGCTTATCAAGGGCAAAGGCAGAGACGATAAAGAGACGATTTTCTTGCATCCTGTAACAGTAAAAGCCCTCAAGCGTTACTATAACCTGACACAATTCAATGACTCTGATGGAAACAAGCCAACAGGTGCAATGTTCAAAAGCCGGAGCATCCCAAGCGAATCGGGCAGGATTACAATCAGAGGGCTAAGGTATATCGTGAACGCCGCTTTCGAAGAGCAAGGCATTGAAAAGCAAGTTCACTCACTCAGGCACACCTTCGTTACCAGACTTGTTAAACAGTTTAACGGTGACATTACTAAGGTGGCTCAGTTCTCGAGGCACAGGAGCTTGGAGATGGTACAGATTTATAACGATGCCGTGCTCATGGAGAGCGATTACAAGGGCTATATCAAGGCTTTCAGTGACATTAACCTATTTACTCCTTGAACCACTCATAAATCGCTGTAAATCAAAGTTATTGCAGTTCAGATGCTGTCACTCCCTAGTCATCTGCTAGTCACTTACTGCTCACTTGCCAGTAACTTACTGGACACCGAGGAATTTCTGCTAGCCAAGTGCAGTAATTCGATACAAGTGTCCAGCACAGCTGCGAGACACGTCCAGCTTGCAAGCCATTCGTAGTCGGGTAATTTTAGTAATGACTAGGAAAGTGACTAGGCAAATCGCTAGTCATGAACAGGACAAAAGTATTGCTTCCGTTTTTGATATTGTTGACATATTTGCACTAGTTTTGCATCGTTTTTAACAGGTTACCGTCAATAATCTTAATTACGGGCACTACATTTTGGCTTAAAATATAGGCATGGATGACGGCCTGCCAGATCTTCAAGAGATTTATGACTTTATCTCTGATTACAAGAAGAGTCTATATCAACGAACGGGATGGCAAGAGCTGCCAATTGAACACCAAGGAAGTTACGAAGATAGACTAGAGAAAGACTGGGAAGCAAGTGATTTACTGATCAGAAATGAAGAGTTCACTTCTGATATACGTAAGTTAAAAGCCAAGTATGCCAAATATGAATGGAGTGCTGAAGACTTCGATGGCCACGACGAGACGACCACGAAAGACCCAGTTAGAAAGCAGTTTTATTTGGACGTGCGAGAAATGGCTAACAGGATACATTATCCAGGTAGTTGGGAGAGAGGTTTAAGGCGGCTTATTTTAAGTAAATCTAGTGATGATAGCATTTTCGTAAGAGATGCGAAATTGATTAGAATGCGAAAGCACAAGGATCACGTAGACGTTCAAATATATGGTGACGTAACAGTCCCTGAACTCCGTGCATACGTACCAAGCGTACGAAAACTTATTGAAGACTCAGGAAGCAGAAAAACACATGCCAGCACCAGAAAAAAGCGTAGCCAGTCTATGCACTTAGCAATTTATGATCTGCGAAAGCAAGGTAAATCGTATCAACAAATATCGAAACATCTGGGCGATGATAAAGTTGGCTATTCAGACATCAGTAAGTATTTGGAGCTTATCCAGAAACAGATAGCAGATATGTATGCATAGTTAGCTTCTTATATTTATAGGCCGATTTTTGAGATTTTATATTAGCAATATGCAAACGGCCTGATTATCAATCCCCCTCAACCAAACGGGCCGTTTGCGAGGGGGGTTGTTAATTTTAAGGTTATGGACGAACAGCAAATCATGACGGTCAAAGAGTTCCGCAGCCTTACGGGCAAAGCCACTGCTCATTTTAGCGATGAGCAGATTGCTGAGCTTATCCAGCAGCTAGACTTTATTGCTGGTATGTACGTCAAGCAAGTCGTTCCAAGAAAGGAGATTGCTGAGAAAGTAAAGAAATCGTAAAACAAAAACTTTAGTTGCCTTCTAAACGAAACGAGCCTGGCTATTGCCTCTGGCCAGGCTCTATTAAAAGTACCCAAAAATCGTAACGTAACTAACTATTTAAGGAGAACTTCAATGAGAAATTATATTTACGCAAGAGTAGCGTGTAAAGAACAAACTGATAGCCGTGGGGCTATATCTTGGCAAATAAACCGTTGCCAGGAGCATGCTTACCAGTTGCACTTAGATACGCCGGTAGTTGAGTCTGAACAGCATTCAGGAAGTGCTATACCGCCGAAGCTGAAACAACTGCTTAATTCGATGGATCCTGGCGATCGGCTTATAGTCGATAATCCTTCACGACTTTCGAGAGATTTTAGTAGTTTTGTGCAGGTCAAAACAGACCTAGCAGCAAAAGGCTGCAGGTTAGAGTTTGCCCGAAACAACCTTGGCGTAGAGCTTCAACCGGCGTAATGCAGCCTGGTTCAAAAATCCGCTAAGGTCTATTGTCACAGTTTGTTTTTAAGCCACAATTAAAGGAGGAAATATGAGTAATTTAGAACTATATCGTTATGTTTGGGCAATCAGTATTGCAGACCCAGCTGCCGACATAATGAAGGAGGACGTAGTTGTAGGCGTCTACCAGTCAGGGGAGGCAGCCAAAGAGCAGCACGAAAAGTTAATGAACAACGAAGAAAGAGACGATCATGTCAGATATTTCATAGAACAAGTACCAATGTATTTAGACATAAGAGTCTTTGAGCCGGTAGCATGAAAACAGCTGTCGTAATCTACACCCGTGTCAGTAGCGACAAACAAAAAGATAACATGAGCCTAGGAGAACAGGAGCGTATCTGCCGAGATTTTGTAGCCCATCAGAAAGGCGATCTAAAGGTTGACAGGGTTTTCGTCGAAGAGGGCGAAAGTGCCAAGACCGCCGACAGGACGAAACTGAAGGAGATGCTTGAATACTGCCGGAAAAACAAAAACACCGTCGGTCATCTGGTAGTATATAAAATCGACAGATTCGCACGATCGGTACAGGATCACATGGCGTTACAAATACTGTTAAAGAAGTTAGGTATTGTACTGTGGTCGGCAACTGAGCCAATCGGCGAGACGACTACAGGGAAGCTAATGGAGCATGTGTTGGCCAGTTTCGCCCAGTTTGACAACGATGTCCGCTCAGAACGCTGCCGGAATGGTATGAGAGCAAGAGCAGAGGAAGGTTGTTGGGTCAGCCACGCTCTTGTAGGCTACGTCAACGTTAAAGACGAGCTGAAACGGCCTACCCTGACATTCGACGAGAAAATGGTTAAGCAGGTTCGTAAGTTCTTTGATGAGTTCTTGACTGGACGGTATACGCAGACCGAAGCCATAGCGTTAGCTGAAAAGTGTGGAGTACGTACGGCAAAAGGTCGGCCGATGTCTAAGAACGGAGTAATTGGCATGTTGAACAATGTTGCTTATGCCGGCTTCATTCAGAACGCTCTAACAGATAATAAGCGCATAAAAGCGTTGCACCCACCAATCATCCAACTTGAACAGTTTAACGAAGTACAGAGGATTCTAAGAGGCCACAAGAAGACAATCGAGCCACTCACTACTAGAATTAAACGGGCCTGGCCGTTAAAGAGATTCCTGTACTGTGGTCAGTGCGGCCAGCCGTTAACTGGTAGCGCATCGAAGGGTCGAAGCGGTGGTCACTTTGGAGCGTATCACTGTACGAAATGTACGAAGAGCAGAGACGGAGCAACGGTCCGCCTCCCAAAAGCACAAGCCCATGAGGATTTCGGCGCTTTGCTAGATAGCTTAGTGCCATCCGATTGGGCTTTGAAAGTATTTAAGGAGATTGTCATACGCCGGTGGAATCTAGAATATCGTGATGTTCAGAATGAACGTCGCAGGCTTGATAGCGAAATTAAAAAACTCGAAAACAGAAAGAATGAGCTGTTTGACCGTTGGATGGCTGGTCGGATTAAAGACGATAAGACATACGATGAGCAAAGTGATCGGATTACGGTTCAGAAGGAAGCTCTAGAGGTTGAGAGGGCTGATCTAAAGTCTGACGAAATCGATAAAGAGCGTATCGTCGACCAAGCTGTTCATTTCATAGCCAACGCACGTGAGATTTGGCAGAATGCAGCAGTATTGGATAAGGTACGGTTCCAAAAACTAGTCTACGAAGCCGGTATTCCGGTTTTTCCTGACAGAACTTTTGGAACCGCCAAGCCGAGTGTGATTTACCAGCATTTAACAGATATAGAAAAGGCGTATGAAACTAACAGGGCGGAGCTTCCGGATGAAAACTCCGCCCTGGTACACCCGACAGGATTCGAACCTGTGACCTTTGGCTCCGCAAGCCAACACTCTATCCAGCTGAGCTACGGGTGCAAATTATATACATTATACTTTTTATATATTATTTATTTAATAGCTAATCG
>JAJZKM010000003.1 GCA_021804085.1 bacterium
GGTTATTTTCTAAGATTAAGTTACGGTTGCCGTCTACTACACCTTGCTTTAACCAACCGTAAATAGTTCTAGTGTTAACATTATATTTTTCTGCTGCTATAGTTGCTCTCATGCCATTATTTCTAACATTATCTAGTATCTCAGTCTTAATACTAGGATCAATTGGAACAACTGCTCCCATGTTTAAAATTCCTCCCAAACTTACTAACTTAATTGTACCTTTGTGCTAGCACAATGTGTCCAGTATATTGGTAGCCTGACACTACGCCATAGCTCTGAGCTGACGCACGAAGCTTTGCTCGATGCCCTGAGCAAACACCCCAGTCCTGCAATATTACATAGTGACCAAGGCAGTGAGTACCTAAGCTACAAACACCAGGAGCTCTGTGACAAGATGGAGATTCAACTCAGTGCCAGTAACAAGGCTAGTCCTTGGCAGAATGGTTTCATGGAACGTTGGTTTGGTGGCTTTAAACGGGAGATGGGCAACCTTACTCAACATCAAGATATATCCCAACTACACGAAGCCATTGTCATGCAGATTTACTACTACAACCACCGACGCATTCACAATGCTTTAGGCATGAGCCCAGCGGCTTACGCCGCTACGCTCCAAGCGAGACAAACTGTTCGCTAAAAGGGGAGGTTGACAAGCCCCTTAGGTTCACTATTATTGAATTTTCAGTAAACATATAATTTTTACTCCTGAAAGGTGCTAATTTTCGAAGTTTTAAATTTTGATAAACCTAAAGTAACGATCTATAACGTCAGCTAGTATATGTATGTTGTGCTGTTTCGGTTCTGTTTAGCTAGCTCTCCTAATAATGTTATTATATGAGCATGGATTCATGTAACTGCTGCACACCAAACTCTGAAACCACCAAGCAGATTGAGAAGCTTGGCCCTTTAATGAAGGTTATAGGCGAGGATAGTCGTCTTAGAATACTTTGCGCATTGCAGTGTAGCGACCACTGCGTCTGCGAACTAGAGGAGCACACCAAGTTATCACAAAGCCTTATATCTCATCATCTAAAAGACTTAAAGACTACTAATATGGTTAGTGATGCTAAAAAAGGCCAGAAAGTATATTACTCTCTGACCGATTTTGGCAGTAATGTTATGAAGTCGTTGCTGACTATAAAAGCCTAGTATTTAGAACTTATTTATCTAGTTCCTCAAGAACTTCTTTTAACTCTTTTTCTAACCGATCTTTACGAGCTTCTAGGCTCTCGGAAGACTTAGAGCAAGAAAGACCACACTTACTGCAACAATCACATGGTTTCTTTTCAGCTTTCTTATCTTCGCAACTACATGGCTTTTTATCTAATGATTGCATGATTATTCCTCATTTATCAATACTAATATTAAACATGAACGCACATTCATATATTAATCACCGGCTTTTTGTTTGTCAAGGACGATCAATTCGTTCTTGGATTTGAAAGGGTAAAATGTAGAAATGGTAGAAAAACAGCTTTTCCAATGTTAGGTGTGTTGTTTGCGCTATGAAAACGAAGACATAGCAAAGAAGTGTGAAGCGTATTGCATAGAGCACAATGGTTGTAGTTTAGATATTACGAAACTTTCAGTGGAACGGATAATCAGTTCTTAAAATCTGATTCCAGTAAATTATTTCAATTAGTAATTTCCTTATAAATTGAACCTTTTAGGATCACCATTTTCCACATCTGTTTGTTATGATGTACTAAGTGGAAAACCTTCTATTTATACTGATATTTTTATTTGGTTCTGCTTCGTATGTAGTTGGCTTGAAAGAAATGTTTTCGGGCAAGTATGCCCCCAATGTATTCAGCAGAATAGTATGGCTTATATTAGCTATAATAAGTTTTGCCTCCCTTGTCCTTAGTCACAGCACTTCAGCGTCGGTATTATTGGCGGCCATATTTCTGCTAGGCAATGCCTTGATATGCATAACGAGTATTTGGAAAGGTTCAAAAAGATGGGGGAAGCTAGAATACATTTGTTTAGGAATTTTAATCATAAGTGGTTTAGTGTGGGTGATTTTTAAGGCACCACTAATAAGCTTAACCATTGGTCTATTTGCACATTTCATCGGGGCTGCTCCAACCTATAGTCGAGTACTGTTTAACCCTAAAAGTGAAAGTATTGGGTTTTGGTCATTATTCTTTATTGCTAGCATATTTAGTATTATTGCTAGCTTGGGACAACCTATTAAGCTAATAATATTTCCAATCTACTTTACGTTTTTCGATGGCAGTATGACATTATTAACTATACGAAAATGGGTTTAATCCTCATCACTCAAAAACTAATAGGGCTTAATACTCTCACTGCATTGACTATTTACCACATAGCCATCAGTTCTCGCTTTATATGATTACAGTTCGTTCCTACTAAGCTCACCATAGTAAAGTTAGAACTTGTTGTAACGTTTGGTTTTATCCTTAGTGATAACCAATTACTATCTGTTAGATAGTTCGATTTCTTTTTTGTTATTATTTAGGGATGAGTAATTTCTCTGAAACTGATTTCAGACAGCAAGCTCTCAAAGACGGTATTACTCACATTTCAACTGGCGTTGCTGTCTTAAGAGACAAGAAGATTCTTCTGGTTCGAAGAACTAAGAATGATTTTCTTGGCGGTGTTTATGAGCTTCCTGGCGGCGGTGTTAATGAGGGTGAATCGATAGAAGATGCCGCTTTTCGTGAGGTTCGAGAAGAAACTGGTCTTATGCCAGTGCAAATAGTAGCAATTTATGAAGGTTTTGATTACTACACAGATAAAAAACCTAAGGTTAGACAGGTTAACTTTGTCGTTAAGGTTGAACCTGGCGATGTTGTTCTAAGTGAAGAGCATGATAATTTCACTTGGGTGGACTCTAACAGCATGCAAAGACTAAATATGACAAATAGTATGATCAAGTGTGTTACCGAAGCGCTGGCAATAGCTGATTCCATCTGATAATTTCGTTTGTATTTTGGCTATAACCCTGTCGTCCCATGATCACCATCTCAACCTACAGATCGAAAATGCTTCTAAGTTTAGAAATTTGTCAGGGGCGCTCTTTTTGCCTGTTTGGTGCATATAAACTATCTTTGGTATTATTAGTTTGTGAAGATTACTAAATATGCACACTCTTGTATTTTGATTGAAACAGACGAACGAGTTGGTTTGTTTGACCCGGGCAACTATTCTTGGGATTTATTCAATATTGATAATCTAAATCGGCTAGATGATATTCTGATAACACATGAGCATGCCGACCATATGTACCTTCCTTTTGTAAAAGCTCTTACTGAAAAGTTCCCTGATGCACATATTACCACCACGGAATCGGCTGCAAATATCTTAAGAGAGGCTGGAATAGTCAATGTTGCATTTGAAAATAATCAGTATGTAACATTATTTTCAGCTGATCATGAGTCGATGGAGCCACTTTCTAGTGTGCCACTTACGAACAAGGGCATACATTATTTAGATGTTTTCACAAGCCCGGGTGATAGCCATCATTTTTCAGAGACCAAAAAAATTCTGGCCTTGCCCGTAACAGCACCATGGGGAACAACAGCCAGAGCAGCAGAAATTATAGAGGAACTAAAGCCTGAGTACGTAATACCCATTCATGATTGGCTTTGGCGAGATGATGTATGCCAAAGATTTTACGAGATTATGTCAAATTTCTGTAATAAACAAGGCGTAAAATTCCTGCAACCGATTAATGGACAAAGTATAGACATTCAATAACCGGCGTTATAGTTGAAGCTCAGGACTTGCAATAATTTGCTCCTTCAGATGACTTCACTAATTCTCTTATAAATCGAAGAGCTAAGGGTAACCATTTCGCATAGGAGGTTTCTTTACGGCACACGCAATGATATCGATTGGTTAATTGTGGCGCTCAAGGTTATCTCATGCGGAGTGTGCGCCAAATATGAGGTAGAATCTTAAATCGGTTTTTTTATGGGTATTTAAAAATATAGTTCCGGTGTCTGGGACAGAGAGTGTAGAATAAACATAAGTACTATGGAAACAATGAATAGTGGTGATAGATACATTCTAACGGTTAATGCCGGGTCATCGAGCATTAAGCTTGCGTTGTTTGTTAAGGATGATATTACTCAAAAAGTGCTTGTAGCATCCGTGGAAAACATAGGTCAGTCATCGGCAAAGATGGTAACATTCGATGGCACAAAGCCCATTGACGCAGATAACCATTCGGACGCTACCAAGCTACTGACAGAGTGGCTAACTTCGCAAATTGCCGCTAATTCTATTGTCGCTGTTGGTCACCGCATTGTGCATGGTGGGCAGTTTTATCATGAAACCTTAGCATTCTCTGACGAGGTATTGACTAATTTGCGAAAGCTTGTGGCCCTTGACTCTGAGCATCTGTCGATTGAGCTGGAATTGGTTACAGTTTTTGGAGAGTTATTGCCACGGGCGCAGCAAGTTCTCTGCTTTGATACGGCTTTTCATCATAATCTACCGACACGTTCTAGGTTGTTGCCAATCCCGCGCCATTTTGAGGCGAAAGGTTTCCGCCGGTACGGTTTTCATGGTCTGTCGTATGCCTACATTCTAGAAGAGCTGCGGCGTGTTGAGGGCGAAGTAGCGGCGAATGGTAAAGTTATTATTGCTCACTTGGGAAGTGGCGCGAGCTTAGCTGCTCTCCAAAACGGCAAGCCAATTGACACGACGATGAGCATGACGCCTGCATCGGGTATTTCGATGAGCACCCGCTCCGGTGATCTCGATCCAGGATTGGGACTATACCTTGCAAACACCGAAGGCTATAACGCTGAACGCTTTAATCGCATGGTTAATTTCGAGTCGGGCTTGCTCGGTGTGTCCGAAACGACCGCCGATATGAAAAAACTACTTGAAATTGAGACTGATGATGGGCGCGCGAAAGACGCAGTAGATATATTTTGCTATCAAACTAAAAAAAGTATTGGCAGTTTTGTCGCAGCATTAGGCGGCTTGAATACTCTGGTCTTTACTGGTGGCATGGGTGAGAACGCTCCAAAGATCAGGGCTAGGATATGCGAAAGACTGGAGTTTTTTGGTGTTATTATTGATGATGGGCGCAATCAGCAAGGCGACCGTCTTATATCGGCGGATGGTAGCCAGGTTGGCGTGCACGTTATTCATACCGACGAAGCAATAACTATTGCGCGCGAAACAGCTGAGCTTATAAAAAAGGATCAGGGGGTGGCTTATGAATCCAATCAATGAAAATCAACTAGACGAAAAAACACTAAATAATATTGACGCCTATTGGCGAGCAGCCAATTATTTATCCGTCGGTCAAATATATCTATGTGATAACCCGCTTCTTAAAGAGCCATTAAAATTAGAGCATGTTAAAAAATTACTGCTTGGACATTGGGGAACAACACCCGGCCAGAACTTCATTTACGCACATCTGAACCGCATTATTAAGCAGTATGACCTCAATATGGTCTATATTTCTGGGCCTGGTCACGGTGGCCCGGCGCTTGTTGGTAATGTATACCTTGAGGGTACGTTTAGCGAATATTATCCTACGGTTACTCAAAATGAAGCCGGTCTTAAAAAACTATTCCAACTATTTTCATTTCCTGGTGGTTTATCCAGCCATGTGTCACCGCAGGTGCCCGGTTCAATGCACGAAGGTGGCGAGCTTGGCTACTCACTCAGTCATGCCTTTGGCGCGATTTTAGATAATCCCGATCTTATAACGGCTTGCGTTGTTGGTGACGGTGAGGCTGAAACTGGGCCGCTCGCAACTGCCTGGCATTCTAACAAGTTCATAAATCCAAAAACAGACGGTGCGGTTTTGCCGATATTACACCTCAACGGCTACAAGATTAGCAATCCTACCATCCTGGCTCGCATTGAACGGGATGAGCTGGAGCAATTATTTCGAGGCTACGGTTGGACGCCTTACTTTGTGGAAGGGGATGATCCCATGCAGATGCACCGGCTTATGGCTACGAAGCTCGATGAAGTCGTACAAGAGATCAAGAGAATCCAAAGTAATGCGCGTGATAACAATGATACTACCCGACCGCGGTGGCCTATGATCGTGCTCAATTCACCCAAAGGCTGGACGGGACCGAAAATGATAGGTGGCAAACAGATTGAGAACAACTTCCTTTCGCATCAGGTGCCACTGGCCGTAGATGTTGATCATCCCGATAACGTAGTGGTGCTCGAAGAATGGCTTAAAAGCTACAGACCCGAAGAATTATTTACCGAATATGGAGCCTTATTGCCAGAGCTTGCTGCGCTTGCGCCATCGGGCGCGCACCGCATGGGTGCAAACCCTCATGCTAATGGCGGTGGCCTGATGCGAGAGCTTGACTTGCCAGACTTTCGGGATTACGCCGTTACTATAGAGCAGAGGGGCGTCAGTAACGAGGGCAATGTGCATGCGCTTGGCCCTTATCTGCGCGACGTTATAAAGCAAAATCAGGCTCAGCATAATTTTAGAATATTCGGTCCAGACGAACTTATCTCTAACAGACTAGAAACAGTTTTTGAGGCAACAGACCGGCAATGGTCAGCCCGAATAAAATCAACTGACGAAAATCTGGCAATAAGTGGTGCCGTTTTAGACTCTATGCTCAGCGAGCACCAGGCGGAAGGCTGGCTAGAAGGTTACTTGCTTACAGGCAGGCATGGCATACTCCACAGCTACGAAGCGTTTATCCGTATCGTAGACTCTATGGTCAACCAACATGCCAAATGGATTAAGATGTCCAATGAATTACCCTGGAGACATGCCATACCATCGCTCAATTATCTATTAACATCGCACGTCTGGCGACAGGACCATAACGGCTTTACGCACCAGGATCCAGGTTTTATTGATCATCTGCTCAACAAGAAAGCCACGGTGATACGTATTTACTTGCCCCCGGACGCAAACACGTTGCTGTCAACGATTGATCACTGCCTAAAGAGTCGTAATTACATTAATCTCACGATCACCGGCAAGCATAATAGTCCACAATGGCTATCTATGGATGAAGCGATTGAGCATTGCACTAAAGGAGTGAATGTATGGGATTGGGCAAGCAATGACGATGGCGACGAGCCTGATGTAGTTATGGCTTGCGCTGGTGATGTTCCTACGTTGGAAACCTTGGCGGCAGTATCAATTCTTAGGGAGCACTTACCAGATCTGAAAGTTCGTGTCGTGAATGTTGTTGACCTTATGCGACTGGAGTCTGATACTGAGCACCCACATGGATTAAGCGATCCTGAGTATGACGCCTTGTTTACAAGGAATAAACAGATCATTTTTGCGTTTCATGGCTATCCTTGGGTTGTTCACCGGTTAACCTACCGCCGTACTAATCGCAATCTTCATGTACGGGGGTATAAAGAAGAAGGGACGATTACGACTGCGTTTGATATGACCGTAAAGAACAACATGGATCGTTTTGACCTAGTATTGGATGTGATTGATCGTTTAGGCCTAACTGGAGATAAGGCTTTACAACTGAAACAACTAATGCAAGATAAGCTCATTGAACATGAAGAGTACATAAAAATCCACGGCATAGATATTCCGGAAGTCCGCGATTGGCAATGGGTGTCGCTATAGCTTTACAGTAAGCCACAATGGCTAACCGGACTTTGGTCAGTAAATCTATCTGAGTGGAGGGCATGTCCTTACAAAATATATGCGTTGCCGTTATGACTTAGCCTCAGAAATCAGTGAGAAATACGGAGGTACTCATTAAACATCTGTTAGAAGCATGTTATAGAGCTTCTAAACTAATCTTGAACCTAGTTTTTTCAAAAGATCATATTCTTATGATGTAGTATTTTCATCCAGACTTATTGCAATAGTTCCTGCGATTGCTAGGGCCAATCCTATACTAACTAATGGCCACAAACCTAGCCTTGGACGGTCACCGAGAAAAAAGATCCCTAGAATTATCGGAACTATAGTTTCGAAAGCGACCACGATGGCATTTATAGAACTTGCTAAATGTCTCTGAAGAGCAACTGTTAGGATTAATAATCCGAGGACACCATATACTATAATTGCCCATAGAAGAGGTTGATCGATGACCTTCCAGTAAGGATGTCCCCATTTTAGCAATCGTCCAGCAATTGCCGTAAAACCAAATGCTACACCACTAATTCCTGCCAGCGAAAAAGTAGATAATTTATTATCTATGTGTGTAAGAATTTGTCCTAAAACAGCGATCAAAAATGGTCCAAGTATAACTATCCATCTAAAAAGAGTATTGACTGCATGGGCTTTTTCGGGTGAAGCACTTATTCCAAGCATGATAAGTCCCCCAAAAACCATAACCATAGGATAGTATAGATTGTGTTTTGGTTTCCTGTGTCTCAAGGTGGCGTCCACTACTACGGCTATTATGACGCTGAGGGCGATTATTGGTTGAACTATAAATAATGGAAGTATATGGACAGCTATAAGTGTTAGAAACCATCCAGTAAGGTCGAGAACAACTCCAATGACATATGGCCAGTCATGCAAAAGGCTAATTAAAAAGTTAATTCTTAATTTATTTTCTTTGCTTTTCTTATCGGCACTGATTTTCTCTAAGCAGATCGCAATACCATTGGATATAGCTGCTCCACAAGCTGCCAAAATTGCCAGAATATAAATCATATCTCTACTGTAATATACGATGATCTATTTTAATAATAGATTGAATAGAGGTTGGGTAATTTGGCGTATCTGTTAATGGCTATAGGTATTAATAAAGTCCATGCAAACATTATTAAGCAAGATCAGAACTTAAGATTGTCAGCATACAGCAGAAAGTATGTATTAATTAATACTTTAATTGTTTGATTAATGTGTAACTCTTACTCTGTGATGCTAATATGTTCTTGAGCCGGTTGGCATTTATAAAAAATCAATCTGTAAAATTTAAAAAGGAGTTGAAGATAGATATAATTTATAAAGTTTATGAGTATATTGAGCGGTTTCAGAACATACCATTAAGATGAGTCAATCAAATATCCATCGAGCGCAAAAAATATCATTGAAGAGTACAAAAAAAGCTCTGGTTAAATTGAGTGTGCGAATTGATAACATACAACAAAATAATAAATTTCTGAGCTTTCTTTACGCACTTCAAAAAAAATATAGTCAAGATCAAGCCGGAAATTTAGGTGCGTTGATTACCTATTACGGGTTACTAACTTTTTTCCCTCTCTTAAGCGCGGTATTGTCGATTACTCAACTCTCAGTTTTGCATAGTGCTCATTTAAAATCTAAAGTATTACTCGCTCTTAATAATTATCTACCAATTATTGGACACCAACTACAAACGACTGTCCACGCAGAACAAAAGGCCGGTGTCGCATTAGTTGTTTCGGTAGTTATTGTGCTTTATGGTTCACGAGGTGCAGTCAATGCATTGCAGATGGCGTTAAACAATATTTGGCATATACCCAAAGCAATGCGTGTCGGTTTCCCAAAAAATATTATTAGTTCACTAGTCATACTGTTGGCAATTGGTGGGGGTTTGATTATTACTGGTTTACTTTCTTCTTATGTTGTTGCCCATACAGACTCTTTCTATGTTCGTATCTTGGCATTTATTAGTAGTTTATTAATTACGTTCATAGTATTGATGTTTGTGTTTAAGCTAAGTATTTCTAAGTATGGACGATTTAAAGAATTTATATACGGCTCAATTTTTGCCGCATTCATATTGCAAATTATTCAATTGTTGGGCGGATTGATCGTTGTTCACGAGTTTAAGCATCTTAGCTCATTTTATGGAAGTTTAGCTCTGGTCTTTATATTACTGTTCTGGATTTATTTACAGATCAGGGTTGTTTTGTATGCCGCGGAAATAAATACAATTATTAAATTTAAACTTTCACCACGAAGTTTAAGCGGTCTTCAACTTACTGCGGCCGATCGTAGAATAAATAAAGCGGCATATGAATCTGAAGTTTTCCAAAGTTCAAAGAATTTGAAAATTTAAATTCTGACCTATAAGGCGATATATAGTCGAATTAATACAAATTTAATCTTACTATCACTCGATATCGAGCTTTTGCTTATGTGACCAAAAATAAGGTGATACAGGTATTTATATTATAAACAAATGGCCATAAAAAATTGCCATGTTGAATAAAACTATTTTGCCGGTTAGGTAGGCAAAAAATATAATCCGGTTATTACATAAATTAACGGGGAAAGTTAAGATGTTTAAAAAAATTATGTTTTCAGGGTACTCCCTACTGTTTATTATCATTACCTCATTGATAGTTCCCGGAACGGCTTGGGCGGTCACCAACGGCAATATTACCCAAGTAGAATCATTTATTAAAAGCATAATTACTGCTCTTACAGGAATTGCTGGCTTAGTAGCTACTGCCTTTTTTGTCATTGGAGGTTTTAAATATATAACAAGCTCTGGTAATCCCCATAATCTTGAACACGCTAAGAGGACAATTGTTTTTTCTGCACTTGGACTGGCAATCGCGATAGGTGCATTTGTTTTAAGTAATATCGTGGCAAGCCTTGCGAGCTCTGCTTTTGGAGGTTAGATGTCGCCCCAATTACGCTTATTTATTGATCCAGTAGTGTCTGCGATGGGCGGTTTAGCCGCAGTCGTTTGCACTTTTATGTTGGTCTGGGCTGGAATTTCATACATCACCAGCTCTGGTAATCCTGAAAAGTTACAAAGTGCAAAAAAACTTATAGTTCGTTCACTGCTTGGATTGACGATCGTTTTCGCAGCGTTATCTATCACACTGATTCTAGTTCATGCTTATTCAGAGTCTGGGGGATTAATCCAACATAAATTGCCGATACTTACTTCAATTAAACCTGTAAAAACTGGCGGTGGTTTGGTTGCTGTTTTGATTGACGCTATTACGGGCGTATTGAAAGATATAATCGAAACTATAGCGAAACCATTCATTCAAGCTTTGTCGTATTTTACGAAATCTACACCACTACTCACTCACTCTTCTAGTGTGATGCATTTATGGGTTATCACTACAGGCATTGCTGACGCTTTAATGGTTTTAGTTATTGCCTTATTAGGGTTTCATGTTATGGGAGGAGAGCACCTAGGTTTGGGTCACGTAAGTCTATCTTCTCTTGTGCCAAGAATTTTAGCAGCTTTTGTGCTGATCAATACTTCAATTTATATACTCGATGGGACTATAGAATTATCTAATGCAATGATTACTGCGGTAAGAGCTGGGATCGGTAGTGTGACCCCGTGGCAATCTCTTCTAGAAGTGATTGGAGGTGTTTCCGTCTACAGTTTGCCGGCACTTATAATCTTTGTTATATTTCTAGTTTTTACAGTTATTTTGCTCATTTATTATATCGGACGTATTGTTGTTCTTTATCTAGGTGCGATTTTATCGCCAATTGTCATAATACTGTGGTTACTGCCAAGTTTTCGAGATTTCGCAGAAAATGCTCTGAAAGCGTATATGGCAACCATTTTCGTACTATTTGTACATGTTATTATTCTTGCTCTGGCTGGATCTTTGTTTCTTGGAATATCTCAGGTTGGTGGAACACCGGACCCGTTAATGTCTCTATTGCTTGGTCTTGCTACCTTAATTGCTTTGATAAAAACCCAGGGAGTTTTAATGCAGCTTAATTATGCAAGCATTGGACCCAGAACTGCTCGTCGTTTAGGGGGGAGTTTTGTTAATGGAGTTAGCTATCTTAGCCTTGGGGCTCGTTATGGGTATTCGCAAGCAGTAGCTCCAGTGGCATCTGTTGTGGGTGAGGGAGCCCGACGAATCATACCCGAATCTAAGCCCAAAACTTATGTGCCGACAGACAAAATTGACGTAAAAGGGGGTAAGTCATGAAAACTGCGATCATTCCTGCTGAAGTCACATCAATGGAAGATACTATCGCGGCAAATCTTAACTTAAGCCAGGTAATATTGCTAACGATACCGATTTTTATTAATGTTTTTGTATTCGTGGTTTTACCACCCGAGATGCACCTAGATGCCTATAAGCTGATTATTAGCCTTATTCTGAGTTTACCCTTTTTTACTCTGGCAATTCGAATCAAACAAAGAATGGTGCTTAGCTGGGCGATACTTGCTTCAGGCTATATACTCCGTCCCCATAAATATCTATTAACTCAACCTAACTTAGATCGTTGCACTTGTAATAATCAGATTAAATTAGATGTAATCAATGATTCAAAAATGGCTTTACCAATTTCAAGAACAAAAATTCAAGCCTTAAAACCTGCTGAGGTTGTTGTGGTTAAACGTTATCTTAATCACAAAGACGTCAAATATTTTACTAATAAAGAGGGCATATTAAATGCATATTTTGAAACTAAATAAACCAGGATCGGCAAAAGATCAGCTCAGTATTAAAAGTGTTCAAAATAATATACTTATGTTGCCGGGTAATCGATATCGTGCCGTGATCGAAACATCAGCTGTAAATTTTGAACTTAAAAGTGACAGCGAACAAGATGCCCTGATCGAAACTTATCAAAGTTTTTTAAATGGTCTCAATAGCCCGTTTCAGATAATAATACGAATTCGTGAAATTGACCTTGATAATTATCTTGAGGAAATGCATCAGAAAGCATTGCGCGAAAAAGAAAACATATATCGTTCACAGATAGAAAATTATGCTAAATTTGTTGCTGGTCTAGTAAACGTAAACAAAATATTAAGCCGGAGATTTTATGTAGTGATTCCGGTTGATATTTCTTCTCGGCAAGATGAAGATTTTGCTAGTGAGCAGCTAGCTCTTAAAGTTGAAATTATTTCTAGAGGATTAAAGCGTTTAGGAATGAATGTGCGGCAACTGGAAAGTCTGGAAATACTAGAATTATTCTATGGTTTCTATAATCCAGGGCAAGCCAAGGTTCAACCTTTAAGTGAAAAAGCTTTAAGTCTGATGCATATGGCTATTGTAAAGGAAAGACCATGAAGAAATCATTTGGGTTTATTGCTAAAAAGGAAGATCATAGCGTTTGTTTGGGGGAACAAGATCAGCTTAGTCTGATTAGCTATAGTGGTCTTGAGGAATATGGTGATCACATAAACATAGATGGAAATTATTTTAGGACTTTATTTATTTCCGGATATCCTTATGTAGCTCATTCTGGTTGGCTTGATGCGCTTATTAATTTCAACCATAATGCTGATATTTCTTTTCATGTTGAGGATGTAGCCTCATTGAACGCTCTGCCGAAGCTGCAACGAAAGATTACGGAACTGGAATCTACTAAACGGGCTATGATAAAAGTCGGTAAAATAGTTGGTTCGGAACTAACCGACCCGCTTGAATCGGCAATCCAGTTAAGAGATAAATTGCAACGTGGACAGGAAAAACTTTTTCAAGTTGCAATATACATAACCCTTAGATCAACTTCAGAATCAGAAATGAATCAACTTTCAAGATTGCTTGAGAACACCTTAGCGTCTAGATTGTTCTACATCAAGACAGCTCAACTACAACAAATTGATGCGCTTCAGTCAGTGTTGCCACGAGGTGAAGATAAACTTAGACAAAAAAGAAACATGGATAGTAGTTCGGCTGCACTTTGTTTTCCGTTTATGTCATCTGAATTAGTTCAAGAGGGCGGTATTTTATATGGTGTTAATAAATCAAATAGCTCGTTAGTTATGCTTGATCGATTCAATCTTAATAATGCAAATAGTATTACCTTTGCTCAATCTGGTAGTGGAAAAAGTTATTCTAGTAAGGTAGAAATACTTCGTCAATTGATGA
Source organism: bacterium (assembly GCA_021804085.1). Lineage (GTDB taxonomy): Bacteria > Patescibacteriota > Saccharimonadia > Saccharimonadales > UBA4665 > JAJZWH01. The sequence goes on from JAJZKM010000003.1 coordinate 13,714, forward strand.
GCGGAACGGATGTGATTGTCATTGATCCAGAAAGAGAATATCAGAAATTGGCCGATTCGTTCGGGGGATCGATTATTGAGCTTTCTGCTCAGTCACAGCATCATATAAATCCTTTTGATTTGGGAATAACTAACCTGACGAGACGCTCATTGGCTGAGCACGCTGTTAATCTTACTGAAATTATTTCGTTATTGGTTGATGGCTTAAATACAAGAGAAACAGCAGTAACTGACAAGGCGATAATGGCAGTGTATTCTTCGATTTCGGACAGAGAAGTTACGCTACAAGATTTTTACGATTATCTTATTGATCATGGCGAATTAAAGTTGGCAGAACGACTAGACAAGTATATCAGTGGCTCACTATCGAGCGTGTTTAATACGGAGACGGATATAGACTTAAACAATCGCTTGATAGTTTTTGATATTAAAGATTTACCAGATAGTTTAAGGCAGATCATGATGGTCATAGTAGCAAATTACGTTGAACATCGGGTAAAGCAAGATCCAAAAAAGCGACTATTAGTTATTGATGAGGGTTGGATGCTTTTAGAGCACGAACAAAGTGCTCGATTTATTTCTGGGCTCGTTCGAAGAGCTAGGAAGTATTGGTTGGGGGTGTCAATTATTTCGCAACAAGCTAATGATTTTTTATCTAATGATTATGGAGTAGCTATTGTTTCGCAAAGTTCACTCAGAATATTAATGCGTCAGGATACAACTACTATTGCCGGTGTAGTACGTGAGTTTAAGCTAAGCGAGTATGAGCAAAGTTTCTTGTTAAGTTGTGATCGAGGTGAAGCGTTAATTATTGCTGATTTGAATCATGTGGCATTAAGCGTAGTCGCTTCGCCAGCTGAACACCCTTTAATAACAACTGATCCCAGCGAGGTCTTTGCTTGATTCATGTTTAAGATGTCGTTAATAGCTTTTGGTGTTACGGTTTTTGTTGTAATTATGCCTATTGTGGCTTTGTTCGAATCAACTAATATTGCCGCATTAGGATCTGCTGCGATAAGTATTTTTACTTCGCCAAAAGTTACTTCTGATGAGTATGATTATGGAGAATGTACATACTGGGCAGCGTTACGAAGAATAGAAATTGGTGAACCCATACCTAATACATGGGGAAATGCTATAACATGGGCAAAACGAGCAACTTCTGACGGATATATTGTTAATCATATTCCTACTTACGGAGCAATTATGCAGGATCCTAATGCTCCGGGCGGCCTGGGACACGTAGCGTTCGTTGAAAGCGTAAATCCACTTAGTGGATCATGGACAATATCTGAAATGAATCGAGTAGGGTGGGATGAAATAGATTATCGAACACTATCTGCCACCTTGGCTGCATCGTACAACTTTATTCATCAAAAAACCTAACAAAATAAATCTCTTTAATTTTTACATACATCACCATATACTAGAGTCAATATATGGTGGGAGATAAATCGCAAACAAAACAAAGCAATGGGGTTGCAAGTTGGGGCAGGCGTTCTAAAATCTTAGCTACCATAGGTCCTTCCACTGACTCTTATGAACTCATAAAACATCTTATTGCGTCTGGAGCTAACGGAATACGATTAAATTTTTCTCATGGGTCTTATGAAGAACGTAAGCGACAAATAAGATGGATTCGTAAGGCCGAGAAAGAACTTGGGCGTAATGTAGCAATTGTGCTTGATTTGCAAGGACCTAAGATTCGCTTAGGTGATTTTGAAGGAGTTATCGAGGTTAAAAAAGGTCAAATCTTGGCCTTTGAGAAGGGGGCTGATTATGTTTCGAGCGGCCATATTCCAACACAATATGATCTGAGCCTGAAAGTTAAACGAGGAGAACGAATATTATTGCTTGATGGTAGGATTCAATGCGTGGTTACTACCGTGAAGGATGGGGTTGTATACGCTGAACTAATTAACAACGGCATACTCATAAAACGTAAAGGAATGAATGTTCCGGATACTGATTTTGGCGGAGACGTGATTACTGACAAAGATTACGCTGATCTGATTTTTGGTTCAACGAACGATATTGACTACGTTGCCCTAAGTTTCGTTCAGTCGCCGGATGATATTAAACATCTTCGCAATCTAATGGCTGGGATGAATTTTTCGGCCAAAATAATTGCCAAGATAGAGACAAAGGCTGCCGTTGAAAATATAGAAGATATTGTTAAAGAATCAGATGTAGTTATGGTGGCCAGAGGAGATCTAGCCGTAGAAACTACTCCAGAAAGTATACCAATCGTGCAACGTCGTATTATTGGGCTGGGTCAACTTTATGCTACACCGACGATCGTGGCGACGCAGATGCTTATCAGTATGACTGAACAGCTGACTCCCTCTCGAGCGGAGGTTTCTGATGTAGCTACTGCTGTTCTTTTGGGCGCAGATTGTTTAATGCTTAGTGATGAAACTGCCAGCGGTTTATATCCTATCGAGGCCGTGAAAACTATGCGCGACATTATTTGTTATACCGAGACTCATTCTCCTTGTGATGGAGGAGGCGATCATTACAACAAAGGACACTCGCTTCAATTAGCGATATCCGAAGCAATCATTAAACTTGCTCAGATAATTCAAGCCAAAGCAATTATCGCGGAAACTAAATCTGGAGCCACTGCTATAGGTGTTTCTGCGTGCAGAATTGATATACCACTGCTTGCCGTAACCAACGATCCTATAACTGCCCGTCAGCTCTCATTGGTTTATGGAGTTGAGTCGTTCTTGAGGCCAGTAGATAAAAAAGCGGCTCTCAAACTAACTGATTTTTTAAGAGCGCAAGAAGTTTTCAATAAGGGGGATATTGTAGTTACAGTGTCTGGAAAGTATCCGGGAGTTGTTGGGACTACGGATACTATAAAGGTTAGGATGTTAAACTAATGTTTACCAAGAAGACTATCGAAGATATTGACTGTAATGGTAAGAATGTTTTAGTTCGGGTGGACTATAATGTGCCGTTAGTTAATCATCGCGTGGTTGATACCTACAGGGTCAGGCAGTCACTACCGACAATTAAGTATCTTTTAGATCATAACGCTAAAATCATATTGATATCTCATCTTGGTAGGCCCAATGGACAGCCGGATGCAAGATTTTCTCTTGAACCAGTTGTTAATGTACTAAGTAAAATGATTGGGACTAAGGTTATATTTGCCGAGGATTGTATTGGTGAAGTAGTAAGAAAAAATGTCGATAAGCTTAAGCCGGGTGAAATTTTACTCTGCGAAAATCTGCGTTTTCATCCCGACGAAGAAAAGAACTCAATTGTTTTCGCCAAAGAATTAGCTAAGCCGGCTGATTTATTTGTCCAGGATGGTTTCGGAGTGGTTCATCGAGCACATGCCTCTACCTCCGCTATTACCCAATGCCTACCCTCAGTTGCCGGTTTTCTGGTAAAGAGAGAAGTAGATGCAATAACTGAAGTCATGGATAACTCTAAACGTCCTTTGATGGCAATTATTGGGGGTGCGAAAATTGGGGACAAGCTAGATCTTATTAAAAGGTTTATAAGCTTATCAGATGTAGTTGCATTGGGAGGAGCTATGGCAAATACTTTTGCTTTAGCGCAAGGACATAAGGTTGGCAATAGTTTAGTTGATCGGGAAGAGTTGCCCCTGGCAAAAGATATTATTCGACTAGCGGAAAAAGAAGCTGCCAAGCGGCCTTTTGTTTTCACGATCCCCTATGATGTGGTTGTTGCTAAAGATGCGTCTTCAAAATCTAAAACGCGTATTGTTGATTGGGGAACTCATGTAGTAGCAGATATTGAACACTATCCACTTCGAGTCCCCGATTCAAGTTCAGTCGTCGGGGCTCAAGAAATGATTCTTGATATTGGTCCGTTTAGTGGTTCTTTTATTGCCGGAAGTATGCAATTAGTTAACACCGTAGTTTGGAACGGTACAATGGGAGTTACAGAAGTAGAGGCCTTACTTGGCCCGATAGGACCGTTTGCCCACGGTACTGAGTTAATTATTGATGCTTTATTAGGGCAATTTGGACATCGTCCTTATAGTCTGATTGGCGGTGGAGATACTGTAGGTTATATTGAAAACAGAGGGCTTGTCGAGCAGTTTGATCATGTGTCAACTGGAGGTGGTGCAAGTTTGGAGTTGATGGCGGGTAGAAAACTGCCCGGCGTGGAAGCGCTGCAAGATAAATAAGGTACAATAGGGATAATCGTTATGAAACATTCAAAGTTGGTTGTAGCAAACTGGAAAATGTATCTTAACATACATGAATCTAGTCTATTAGTTCAAAGATTAGATAAAAAAATTCATTTGCATCGCAATGTAGAAGTTGTTTTAGCGCCAAATTTCCTTTCACTTTATTCCATAAATCAGGAAATCGATAAACGGAAATTTCGATTGGCTGCACAGGATGGATTCTTTGTTGACGAGGGTGCGTATACCGGCTCGGTATCGTTTAGTCAGATGCGCCAACTGATCGATTATTCCATTATTGGTCATTCGGAAAGACGTCGTTATTTTAATGAAGGTCTTGGTGAAGTTAGGGATAAGGTGGCAGCAGCAGTACGCAATCAAATTATACCTATATTGTGTGTTGGCGAAACCAAAAAGGAGCGAGCCCTAAAAGAAACTAAACAGGTTCTGCACGATCAGATAGTTACCGCTCTTAGCAATCTTACCAGTCAAGATGTACTAAATTTAGTTATTGCCTATGAGCCAGTTTGGGCAATTGGTTCTACAGAACCGGCAACACCAAGCATTATAGAGGAGGCGGTTAGTTGGATACGTTATCAAATACGAGAACTTTATGGCTCGGAAGCTGAAGAATCAGTAAGAGTTATTTACGGCGGTAGCGATGAGCCTGAATATGTTAATGCGATCATGAAAGTGCCTGGAGTCGATGGTTTACTGGTTGGCAGGGCTTCTCTTAACTATGAGCATTTCAGCGATATTATTTCTAGAGTGCATTTGGTCGCACTTAGCCAGGAAAACACCAAGGCGGAAGATAGTTAATGGCAGAAAACAACTCAGCTAAAATAGAACCTGAACAAAAGTCTTCTGACAACACCTCTCCGCCAATTATAGTAAATAGTGGTCAATTGATGAAAGATCACGCCCTAGATGTTGATGGTGAATCTAGCAATGACACTGCGGATACGAAGCCTCTTGCTCAACATGAAATGAGAATTGAACCGATAAGTAGTGCCGAAGAACTTAAGGCTGAACCTAAGCCTGAGCAAGCAAAATCTGAGACTGAATCAACTGGCAATGATTCTAACAAGAATAGCGTGATCGAAACTCAAGTTGAAGATCAAAAAGAGGTCTCGCAGCCGAACAATGTTAATGTTGTCAAGAAACCTTCGGTTAACAGTGAAGTTTCTGATACACAAGACCAAAAGCAAACGGAAATGGAAACCTTAGAACGGCTCGATAAAGTAGTCGGTATGGTAAATACTAAAATGTATTTTTTACCAATCAATCTTGAACAGAAACGACGAAATGCCAGGCTAATTATTATCGGTTTTGTTTTTATTTTAGTTTTAATTGTTGTATGGGTGGATTTTACTCTTGATGCTGGATTAATTCATACTGGCTTCCATATTCCGCATACACATTTCTTTGAACTTAACCAATAAGACCTTACAATTAATTATCTATGGAGCCAAAACAAAATGAATCAACTATAGACGGAAATATCCTTCAAGGTCTAAACGATGAGCAAATTAAAGCAGTTTTAACTACCGAGGGACCATTACTTATTCAGGCAGGCGCTGGTAGTGGTAAAACAAAAACCCTAACCCATCGCATAGCCTATATTTTGCATAAACAGCTTGCTCTTCCCGAAGGAATATTGGCGGTGACATTTACCAATAAGGCTGCGCAAGAGATGCGCAGTCGTATTGCTGCTATTTTAGGTGTCAAATCACCTAATCGGTCATTTATGCCCTATATGGGCACTTTCCATTCAGTCTGTGTGCGTTTATTGAGAATCGATGCTGATAGTGTGGGTATTCCTAAAACTTTTGTAATTTTCGATGAATCCGATCGTCTTGCGGCAGTGAAAAGAGCTGCGCGTAAGATTATGCTTGACGAAAAAGCTTTTCCTTTGCGGACGATAGCTAATCTGATTTCATCAGCCAAAAATGAAATGATTGGCCCAGAAGAATATGGTTCTACGACCACCAGTCCTATCGCTCATGAAGCGGCTAGAATTTATCCACTTTACGTACAGGAATTAAGGAATGCTGGTGGTCTCGACTTCGATGATTTAATAAATGAAACAGTAAGGATGTTCAGTACTCGCCCGGAAATTCGCAAAAAATGGCGAGATAAATTTAGCTATATCATGGTTGATGAGTATCAGGATACCAACGCCGCGCAATATCAACTGGTAAAGTTATTAACTAATGAGCAGCACAACTTGACAGTTATTGGTGATGATTGGCAGTCTATATATTCCTGGCGAGGCGCCGATTACCGAAATATTTTAAATTTTGAACGTGACTATCCCGATACTAAAATCATAAAATTAGAGCAAAATTATCGATCGACAAAAAATATACTTAATGCCGGACAGGCGATTATTACAAAGGCACAAGAAAGGAGTGACAAGAAACTTTGGACTGAAGCCGAGGAAGGTTTACCTGTACAAGTTTTACATATTAGAGATGAACGAGCAGAAGCAGAAGCTGTGTGTATGCGAATTCATGCTGCAGTTAGTGCGGGACTGCGTAATTACCGTGATTTTGCGGTGCTATATAGAACCAACGCTCAGAGTAGAGCTGTAGAGGAGGCGTTCATTCGTTTTGGCTTACCGTATAAGGTGGTAGGAGGAGTCAGATTTTATGATCGCAAAGAAATAAAAGATATTGTGGCTTACCTTAGGCTTATTTTTCAGCCGGCAGATAAAATTAGTTTTGAACGAATTGTTAATACTCCCTCTAGAGGTATCGGTGCCGCGAGCTTGACTAGATTTATGTATTGGCAAGAACAAGCTAATTTACCATTAATCGAAGCCCTTATTTCAAGTGGAGATTGTCCGGGATTAACTGCACGAGCCGTAACGGGCTTACGTTCGCTTGGAGACATAATATCTAGCTTTATTCAGTTAAGTGCCAAAACCAACACAGTTGGTTTAATTGATTCTCTTATCTCAAGGCTTAATTACTTGGATTATCTTAGCGATGGTACCCCTCAGGGGGAGGCTAGGCAAGAAAATGTAAAGGAGCTTCTTAGTGTAGCAAGAGAATATGACAACTATGCTTTAGCAGACTTTCTCGAGGAAGTTACATTGGTCAGTGATCTTGATTCGCTAGATATAAATTCGGATGCGGTAACTATGATGACGCTTCATTCGGCCAAGGGTTTGGAGTTTCCGGTAGTATTCATAACCGGCATGGAGGAATCTCTGTTTCCTCATTCACGAGCAATATATTCCCAGAAGGAATTAGAAGAAGAACGCCGTTTAGCATATGTAGGTATAACTCGAGCGAGACAAGAGTTGTACCTGTTGGCTGCTGCATCACGTATGTTGTATGGCGGGGTCCAGCATAATCCTCCTAGTCGTTTTTTGAATGAAATTGACTCTATGGTAGGAAATGAGATTATTGGAGAAAGTTCAACCATTAAACCGATTAGTGCTCCAAATGAATTGCACTATTTACCCGATCTGGTAGAGGGTGACGGAGTTAGGCATCCTCAGTTTGGTGAGGGGACTGTTCTTGATATTAATGGGGATTTGGCGACAATTTATTTCAAAGGCAAGGGCAGTAAAAAGTTGGATATTGGGTTTGCGCCACTATCTAAGCTGTAGCATTCTAACAATTGCCAATGATACAATTAAGAATTAGTTGCTGTGTCTAATTAATTATTTGGAAGAAAAGTAACTATTACACATCTAGTATATGATCGATAGCGATATTATCAAAGAAACCAGATAGTCTATGCGTAAAAGACTCTACCTCTATCTGCGAAGACTTAGACGAAAAGTAAATCGTCATCTTAAAGTAGCGAAAAAAGCTAGCAAACATCCTTTTGCGATACCGACCTATGTTTTTAGTGGTCTTTTGGTGCTTACTCTGGGGGGACTGTTAATTTTTAAACCTAATCACCCAGGCAACGCTCCAGTTACAAAGGTTGTTATTATTAGCCATGACAATGTCAAACAGATAGTTCCTTCAATTGAGCCAACGGTTGGAAAATTACTTGCAAAGCTTAATATTGTGCTGCGTACGGGTGATGTTGTTCAGCCAAGCCTTAATACTGTGATTAATCAGGATGATTTTCGCATAAACATATATCGTGCCGTGCCTGTAGAAATAATTGAAAATGGTGTTAAAAAGTTTACTTTTAGCGCCGCTGTAACTCCAAGAGCAATTGTTGAACAGGCGGGCATAAAATTATATCCTCAAGATTACGTATACAAGATACCGACAGCAAATTTTTTAACCGAGAATGCGATAGGTGAGCGAGTGGTTGTAGTTCCAGCCGTACCTATCAATCTTAATCTTTATGGTAGCCCAGTACAAATAAGAACTCATGCTACCACCGTGGCTAATTTAATAAAGGAAGAACATATTAACATAACCTCAGACAATCAAATTATTCCGTCTCTTTCGACGCCTATAACGCCAAATATGCAAATTTTTATTGTACGTCCAGGCGAAAAGCTTCAATCAATTACCCAATCAATACCGATGCCAATTGAGACTATTTATGACAATTCGCTATCTTATGGTACCAATGCTATACAGCAGCAAGGATCGTCCGGACAAGAGGTTGTGACCTATAAACTTCAAATAAATAATGGAATTGTAGTAGGGCGTACGCCGATCCAAACCATTGTTAGCATTCCGCCAGTGACAGAAATAGTTCTTGAAGGAATTAACTTGTCTGGAATTCAGGGTGACATGGCTCTGGCTGGGATAGCGCCTCAGGATTATGGTTATGCTAGTTACATTATTAGTCATGAATCTGGTTGGTGCCCCACTAAGGCGCAAGGAGAAACATATTGTCCAGCTGTGCCGGATAATCCAATGACTAGTGGAGGTTATGGACTGTGTCAGGCTACGCCAGGCTATTTGATGGCCGCGGATGGGAGTGATTGGGAGACGAATCCGATTACTCAGCTTAGGTGGTGCTCGTGGCATGCCGAAAGTCGTTATGGTGGCTGGCAAAACGCTTATGATTTCTGGGTTCAAAATAGATGGTGGTAAAAAAATAATGGATTACGATGCTAAAAAAGAATTGGGTCAACACTGGCTAAACGACCCAGACGTATTAGCTTATATCGTTGATTTAGCTGAACTTAAGAAAAAAGATTTAGTTTTAGAAATTGGTCCAGGCAAAGGAAGTTTAACGAATTATTTAGCTCCTAAAGTAGCAAAAGTTATTGCTGTAGAAATCGATCCACAACTAATGAAAGGATTAAAAGAAAAAGTCAAATCAAACGTTGAAATTATTAATCAGGATATACGTTATTTTAATTTTGATTCTTTGCCTGAAAATTACAAAGTAATTGCAAACATTCCTTATTATTTAACAAGTTTTTTGATTCGTTTGCTTTCGGAAGCTAACAATTCTCCAGAACGGTGCGTTTTAATGGTGCAAAAAGAAGTTGCAGAGAGGATATCAGAGGGTCCCGGAAAAATGTCAATCTTAAGCATAACTGCGCAGGTATATTGGCGAGTAAGTCTTGGAGCTGTGGTACCGGCTAAGCTTTTTAATCCACCCCCAAAAACTGACTCAATGTTGATACGTTTCGACAGATTAAGTCAGCCTTTAGTGCCGGATGACCTGAGAAAAGAGTTTTTTAGAACTTTAAGGATTGGTTTTTCGCAAAAACGAAAGCAATTAGTTAACTCAATTGCTAGCGGATATAGAGTCGAACGAAATGTAGCAGAAGAATTTTTAAAAAGCTCTGGGATTAGTCCTACGCAGAGACCACAACAGCTTAGCATTGATCAGTGGCTAAAGTTGACAGAGAATATAGTTAAAAAAACCCAATAAATTATGTTATTATAATAAAACTGCAAACTATTATAGTTTGCAAGAACAACGAAAAGGGGCTGAATTTAGCTCGACGTTGGATTTATAGATTGGATCCGCAGGTCGCTTGTCAGCGTTATAGGCAAAACATTTTAAGTGCAAACGCATTTAATCGCGTAGCCAGCACTGTACGGAATTTTTTCCGTGTGCCGACTTTCGCACCAGCTTTAGTTTAAACTAAAGCGGCGCCGGGCACGATGCCGGATAGAGCTCAATAGGCGTCTCATATATCTGGTTGCTGCAAGTCATCTGATTGTTTTTCTAGATACTTGCCTAAGACTTAAGAAAACTGCGATGGAGTAAGTTTGTCCTTTTAGATAGCACCGTCTAAGACATTTAAAAAGGACTAAACCTGTAGAAATTCAATCACATTAAACTGACGGACCCGGTTGCAATTACCGGCAGCTCCACCAAGTCTTATGCCTAATTATTATATATCATTTCGTAGATACTAGACCGAAGTGCATCTCATTTATTGGCTACTACTTTAGTCTCGCGTAATACCTCCTCATACCCATAACTCTCTACCTAGAGGTGGGTTAGGGTTGTTAGAATAACTCAATAGATAGTCCTTACGGTTTAGGACAGATGCTTTTTATGTTGCATAGACTGCAAGATAATGTAATTACTTGCAATAAACTCGAAAAAATGATATTAATATAATATATGGAACAGAAAGACTTCTTATTTCCTACCGCATCTAATAATGTTTATATGAATAATTATGAAAATAATTTCAATCTTTCTTTTTTGAAAATAGAAAGGGGATTGAGTGAAGAAAATGCTAGTCTTAAAGAAGAAAATGCTAGTCTTAAAGAAGAAAATACTAAACTTAAAATTATCAATGCCGAGCTTGAGCGGTTGGCGACATTAGATGGTCTTACTGGTTTATCCAACTATTCCGAAATCATTAAACAGGCCGAGAACTTTATTGCAGAATCAAAAACATTCGCGGTTGTCGTAATTGATGTTAATAATTTTAAAAAGGTTAATGATACGCTTGGTCACGTAGAAGGCGATCGGCTACTTACGGAGATAGCAAGTGTTCTAAAGAAATGCTTTCGGGAAAATGATGTTGTTGGATATGGCTTAAATAATACTCCAGATAAATCAGATAATGATGTTGTTGAATTTAGTAACTCAAATGATATTCCAAACAAAACAGTTCTTGGACGTCAAGGAGGTGACGAATTTTGTATTTTAGTTTTGCTTGACCCTCGACCAGATAAAGAAAACACCAAAAATTATCAGGAAGAAAACGGTACAGAAATTGATCCAACAAAGTTAACAGATGTAATGAATAATATTTATGAACGACTAAATAGTAATTTTTTAATATCTTTAGAATCTTTGAATGAATCTTTGGAAAAAGAGCATGAACTAAAACATGAACTAAAAAAATATCCCGAGGATGTTAGTCTTGCGATAGGGTATTCTATTTACAATCAAGGCGATACGGTCGATGAAATGTTTGAACGGGCAGACGATCTCATGTATAAAGACAAGCATAAACGCAAAAGTTAAAATAGCGATTTAGTTTATTTGTTTGAAATAATCTTAATATAAGTGCTTGACCTTCAAACCTTTGGGGGCTAGGCTAAAACTTGATAATGTTCAGATTCGAAAAAGCAAAAACATATGTTAGTGGCGCACTGACAAAAAAGGAGCTTGGGTTAAGCGCGGTTGATGTTGCTGGAGCTAGAGAGTATATCCTGAATTATTGGCCTATTCTTATTCATACGCAGACAAAAGATGTAGGAAGTCTTATCGGAGTCCCATATCCATATCTTGTTCCTTCTAGTGCTAAAGGTCATGAATTTGATTATGAGGAACTGTTTTATTGGGATAGTTATTTTATGGTTCAGGGTCTTTGGGATCAGAAGCACAAAGATCTGATTTCTGGGATAGCAGATGATTTAATATTTCTTTTTAATCGTTTTCATGTCATACCTAATTCATCTCAATACTATATGACTAGTAGATCACAACCACCCTTTCTAACTTCACTATTGTTTGAAATTTATGAACATTACGACCTGGGGCAACAGTGGATCAATGAACGTATGAAAGTGGCAGAAGAGGAATATCATGTAGTTTGGATGGGGCAAAGAAAACCCAATGCGCGACAGGTTTATCGTGGTTTAAGTAGATACTACGACTATAACTACTTAAATGATATTGCTGAAACTGAAAGTGGTTGGGATATGACAACGCGTTTTTATCGCAAAGCATTAAACTTCTTACCAGTTGATCTTAATGCATTGTTATATAAGTATGAAACTGATTTTGCAAGACTTGCCGACATAAACGGTGATTCTCAAGAGTCCGAGAAATGGAAACTTTTGGCGAATCAACGACGTGATGTAATGAATGAGTTGATGTGGGACAAGTCAAAAGGCCTTTATTTTGATTTTGATTATACTAAACGTAAACGTGGCTCTATTGCATCCCTAGCTAGCTATTATCCTATGTGGGCCGGAATGGTAAATGACCAACAAGCTGCACTGCTTGTTAAGTCTCTCAAGCGTTTCGAAAATAATGGCGGTTTATCGGCTACGGATTTTTCTTCTAGTCTGTTGTTTTCTCCTGTTCCTACACAATGGGATTATCCCAATGGATGGGCTCCTTTGCATTTTATTGTTATACAGGCGCTTGAACGATATGGATATCATAATGACGCTAAGAGATTAGCTAACAAATGGTTACGATGTAATCTTGATTGGTTTTTAAAGAATGGTGTTTTTTTGGAAAAATATAACGTAGTTAATACGGATAAACCTCCAAAGAAAGGTCTTTATCCGTCACAAATCGGTTTTGGGTGGACTAATTCAATATTTGAGCGTTTTTGCAAAGACTATATTGATAGCTCGGTGTAATATATAAGTAAGGGATAATTTGAATAGGGGGTATAGCTCAGTTGGCTAGAGCGCAGCATTCACATTGCTGAGGCCCATGGTTCGAGTCCATGTATCCCCACCAAGTAATTTTAATTCAAGTTAGCGAGATTTAATTGAATACTGAAGTTTGTCCATTTTGTAGTAAAGATAAAAAAGTACTTAGGAGTAATAAGACTGCTCAAGCAGTTCTCAGTAATCCACGTAAAGTACCAGGTCATTTTTTGGTCATGCCAAAACGTCATTTTGAACATCCTTGGGAACTGTCCACAGAGGAATTAAAGGATGTTTTTGAGCTAATTTTTTTATTGAACAGAAATTGGTAGATAAACTTGGTCAGGGAGTTGATTTGCGTCAGAATTACCGACCATATATTCCTGGCGGGGGAATTAAGCAAGACCATCTGTTGTTTCATGTTTATCCTAGATATAATAACGATTATCTTGAGCAGGTTTCGGAAAAGTACGAGGCTGACTTATATACCGAATTGGATGAAAATGAATATAATCAGTTTGCTAAAATACTAAGTGATGAATAAAACTAGTTGTGGAATTTTGCTTTTTAAAATAGAAGATGGGACTATTTTTGTGCTACTCGCTCATCCAGGCGGACCACTTTGGGAAAAGAAAGACTTTTGGACCATACCTAAAGGTGAGCAAGAAGCCGGAGAATCGGAAACAGATACATCACGACGGGAGTTTGAAGAAGAAACTGGTCTTAAAGTCCCTGAAGGAAAATTAGAGGACCTAGGATGTATTAGGCAATCATCAGATAAAATAAATCATATATGGGCTATTCAGGGCAAACCGTCACTTAGCGATTTTGCAAGTAATAGCTTTAGTCTAGAGTGGCCTATTAAATCAGGTAAATTACAGCTTTTTCCAGAAAACGATCGTATTGCTTGGTTTGACTTAGTGGAAGCCAGGAAAAAACTATTTAAGACCCAGAAAGGTTTTATTGATAAGCTAGAGTCTTTTTTGACTCCTGATCTGATAATATAATTAATATTTATAATGAGAAAATATTACATTACTACCTCAATTGCGTATGCTAACGCAGAGCCTCATATAGGTTTTGCTATGGAACTTATTTATGCAGACGTGTTGGCTCGCTATCATCGTCAGCAAGGTGATGAAGTGATTTTTTCTACTGGAACTGATGAACATGGGGGAAAAATTGCGGAGAAAGCTAAGGAAAATAACAAGACTCCGACGCAATTCGTGAACGACATGTCACTACATTTTAGTGCTCTTGGTCGTGCTTTAAATGTTTCTAACAATCGTTTTATTCGTACAACAGATCAAGGTCATATTCAACGTAGTCAGAAAATATGGAGCTTACTCAGTAAAGACATCTACAAGGGTAAATATAGTGGTTGGTATTGTGAAGGTGAGGAGGCTTTCTTTAGCGATACAGAAGTGAAGGCTACTGGTGGTATATGTCCGACTCATAATCGTCCATATGAAAGAATTGAAGAAGAGAATTATTTTTTTCGCCTTTCTGCATATAATGACCGTATAAAAACAAATATTATGGATGATAGCTTCAAGATTCTCCCGTTATCCCGTAAGAATGAGATTCTGTCTGTTATAGATCAAGGGCTTGAGGATATTTCGATCAGTAGGCCAAAGGACAAGATTAGCTGGGGAATAGAAATACCTAACGACCAAAACCAAGTAATGTATGTATGGTTTGAGGCCTTAATGAATTACATTACTGTTCTAGGGTATCCTGAGCATGAAGATTTTAAGTCTTACTGGCCAGCTAATACGCAGGTTATTGGAAAAGATATTCTCAGGTTTCATGCAGCTATTTGGCCAGCAATTTTGTTTGCGCTAGATTTACAATTACCGGAAAAGTTATTCGTGCATGGATTTGTTACTGCTGAAGGTAAAAAAATGAGCAAATCGATAGGTAATGTAGTTAATCCGAACGATGTAATAGCTAAGCATGGAGCTGATGCTTTACGTTATTATTTGTTGCGTTATATTCCAAGTGGTGAGGATGGGGATTTTTCTTGGAACCGTTTTGAGGCTGCATATAACAATGAGTTGGCTGATGAGTTGGGTAATCTTGTACAACGTACTGCTGCTATGGTTGAGCGCTATTTGGACGGAAAACTAATTGATATTCCACCTCCAGAACATGATATTGCGGCCTATCTGGAAGCTCTTTCCAATTGTCGTTTCGATCGAGCCCTAGATAGCGTTTGGGAGCAAATTCGTGGCTTAAACCAATTCGTGGACGAGGAAAAACCTTGGGAAATAGCCAAAACTAATGACAAGGAACATCTCAACGAGGTGTTAGCTTACTTAGTTAGTAGTATTAGAGAAGTGAGTTCGTTGCTTGCTCCTTTTATGCCGCAAACTTCGGAAAAAATTTCCTCAATTTTTGGGGGTGAAAAAGTTAAAGCGCAAGCAATTACTCTATTCCCCAAAGAACAAAAGTAATGAATGTAACTTTCACGGATACTCACTGTCATATTCAATCAATTGAGCTTGGCAATGAGGATGATCGAACTTATAAGTTATGGAATCGTGCGAGTTGGAGTATTCATGACGTAATCGAGAGAGCGAATACAGCAGGAGTAACTAAACTTGTTTGTGTTGGTTGTGATCTAGGAGATAGTGAGTTGGCTCTTAGGGTTGCAAATAACTACTCTAATTGTTTTGCCTCCATAGGTATACATCCACATGAAGCAGGCCGTCATAAATCTTTAAAGACTGCAAGAGAAGCCCTGCAAGATATGGCAGTTCAAAAAAAAGTAGTTTCGATTGGCGAGTGTGGTCTAGATTATTTTTATAATATCTCTTTGCCGGAAGAACAAAAAGATCTTCTCAAAATGCAACTAGAAGTTGCTGTAGAATATGATTTACCAGTTATTTTTCATGTCAGAGAAGCATTTTATGATTTTTGGCCAATTTTTGATTATTACGGGAAAGGCAAAATACGTGGAGTTCTACATAGTTTCACTGACTCTAAACAAATACTTTCATTAGCACTTGAAAGGGGTTTATTTATAGGTATAAACGGTATATCTACGTTTGCGAGAGATGAAAGAATGCAGTCGATGTATAGGTCAGTCCCGTTGGATAGAATCTTACTTGAAACAGATTCGCCATACTTGACACCAAATCCATATCGTGGTATGATAAATGAACCAAAACAGATAATTACTATAGCAAAGCACTTGGTTGATTTGAGTGTTGGGGATATTAATGCTTTATCCGCAGCAACAGAACATAACGCTCGTACGCTTTTTGCGATATAATTAGAGATTGTGCTATGAAATATATGGATATGAATGAAATATACAGGAAAGAAACTTCACCGATTCGTGACCGAATCGATAGAGTCAAAGTAGCTGTAAACTATGCTACTGATGCAGCATATAAGGAGCTTCTAAAAAGAGGTATCAATCCTGAGGTAAAGGATGTGGTAAATCAACAAAAAGATATAGACAATAATTTCTCTGAACCTATAAAAACAGAACCTATAAAAACAGAATCTGCGCTTGATGGGTTAACAAAAGACAACATTGATGAAATTAGAAATTATATTGCTGGAATTCATGATGACGAACAAGCAGCATAGATCAAAATTATTTAAATTGGAAGCTATCAAATGATTATTGATCATATAAAAAAAGTCTTTTATCTTCCAGCCAAAGACGCTGATAGTGTTAAAGATATTATTCGTTATGAAGCCAAATTAGGAGGTGATCTGTTTGGCCCTGTTGCGCGGGGATCTAGACGAGAGTTTTTCTGGCTTGATTCCAATACTTGGGTTTGGCATGAGGAATGGAAAGATGAAAGTGGAATTAAGCATCAAGTGACTACACGTTATCTAGTTTATGATAATGGCATATACAAAGCTCAGAGTAATTCAGAGCGTCTAATGTTGAGCGACGGGGAACTTATGAATTTTTATCAAGCGGTCAAACTTTATGGCACAAAGGTTGTTTCTTCTTTAGAGCAGCTATCCGCAAGACAAAGCTAGCACCAGTTCTATGGATAGAAATGTATATCTAGATTATGCGGCAGCGACACCTATAGATGCTCGCGTTCTGGAAGCTATGCGTCCGTATTTTTCAGAATTGTTTTACAATCCGTCAGCCATTTATCTGGAGTCAAGAAAGATTAAAAAAGAACTTACCGTAGCGCGTGAAAAAGTTGCGTTTTGGTTGGGGGTAAAACCGGTTGAAATAGTATTTACTGCTGGTGGGAGTGAGGCTAATAATTTAGCTATAAAGGGAGTAATGGATTTATATCCCGAAGCTAAAGTATTGGTTTCGTCTATCGAACACGATTCGGTTCTTGAGCCTGCAAAGAATTACAAATACTGCATGGTTGAAGTTGATGGTGATGGCATTTTGGATCTAAGCGACCTAGAAAAAAAAATTGATTCCCAAACCGTTCTGGTTAGTGTGGCATATGCTAACAATGAGATTGGCACAATACAACCACTTAGGAGAATTGCGGCTTTAATCCAATCAGAAAGAAGGGAACGTCTAAAGAGAGGCATTACTTTACCGATTTTGTTTCACACTGATGCCTGCCAAGCTGGAAATTATTTAGATTTACACGCTAGTCGACTTGGTCTTGATTTAATGAGCTTAAATGGTGGTAAACTTTATGGTCCCAAACAAAGTGGCTGTTTATTTGTTCGTACTGGGGTAAAGTTAAAACCGCAGATCGAAGGTGGTGGTCAAGAATATAATTTGCGTTCAGGAACTGAAAATGTAGCTGGTGCTATCGGATTTTCCACGGCACTTGATTTGGCTCAGAAAGAAAAAGATCAGGAAGCAATACGTTTACTCGAGCTTCGTCAGCTATATATTGCGTTATTAAAAAAACAGATTCCCGGTATTAGTATTAACGGATCACTTAAGGCAAGGTTGCCGAATAATCTCAATGTATGTTTTGGTGGTCAAGATAACGAGTCACTCTTAATCAGGCTTGATCTAAAAGGTATTATGGCTTCTGCCGGATCCGCTTGTAGTGCCGGTAAAATGCCTCCATCTCACGTGCTTTCGGCTATCGGATTAAGTACCAAAGAAATTAGGTCTTCGGTGCGTTTTTCCCTAGGTAGAGGCACGAATATTACTGACATTGAACGTTGTGTAGCCACGATCAAAGCATTAGTTGGTTAATGATCCGCATATGCTTTGCTAAGCATTAGTTTTAAGAGTATATTTAGATATAAATTAAGAGTATTAAATATGGTGGGATAAAATGACAATCTGGTGGTTAGCGGCAATCCTAGTAACACTTGGCTCTGGTGGTATTAGTTTAATTTGGTTGTTTGTAAAATTGGACAGATTAAAGGTTTCTGATGGCGAGTCGAGAAAACGGGTTCTTGATTCAGCTAATTCTGATGTAGAGCATATCTTTAATAATGAATTTCGTGAAGAATTACGTAATAGAGGTAGGTTGTACTTTGAGAAAATCATTGCCGAAAATGCAATGTTTCTTCAGCAAGATCTTCGTTTAACAACGAGTGATCTTAATGAGTATATGAAGAGAGAATTATTAAGCAAGTTGCGTGAAGAATTTTCTAAGTACGAGGAATCTATAACTGACGCGAAACAGCTAGCAACCGAGTCGATAGAAAAGACAAAACAAACAATAGAGGATGAAAGGAAGCTACTAAGTGATAAGCTGACCGAAGAAATTGAAGTTGAAAAAGAACGTATGGTTAAACGTTTTTCCGAAAATGCTGCTGATATTGTTAACCATTATGTGCTTGCTGCTATTGGCGAGCAGATCGATTTAAGTGATCAGTTGGATTTTATTATTAGCGAAATCGAGAATAATAAAAACGACATAATTGAGGACATTAAGCA
Source organism: bacterium (assembly GCA_021804085.1). Classification (GTDB taxonomy): domain Bacteria; phylum Patescibacteriota; class Saccharimonadia; order Saccharimonadales; family UBA4665; genus JAJZWH01. Next base: position 32,473 of record JAJZKM010000003.1, read on the forward strand.
TGGTTCGTAAAGAAAATTTCCAGTTGCCTACGATAATTGTTGGTCGATCAGATGTCATGAAACTAAGACGTGACTTATTAGCAGCAGAAGATTATATTTCCCAAATTGAACTAAGGGGATCTAAGGCGTCCCTGAAACACCTGCCTAGGATATCGCAGAGATTGAGCGACTTTAATGACATTAACGGTGTTAATATAATGAATCGTGACGATCGAAACAGGTCACTGTTGTTTATTAATGAATTGTTAAAAAGCGCCCCAGAGTTACACATTAGTTTTGCCAGTGATCCCTCAAGTGCTTTTTTGCTTAAAATAATTATCTGGTTTAGAAATAACATCGACCCGTTGATTTTAGTAAATATCGGTCTTGAACCATCAATAGTTGCTGGGTGTACCTTGCGTAGCGCTAACAGATACTATGATTTTAGCTTGAGACACAACTTTGCTGCGCATAGGGATTTGTTAATTAACGGGCTCAAGGAACCTTTGGTTAATAACAAAGTATGAGCGACAATCGTCATTTTGATCATTTAGTGGAAAAAGGTAACCCGATTGGCGAGATAGTCGCCTTGAACAGTTATCTAATCAAGATCAAGGGTATGCAGCCGGTAAATATTCGTTCATTAGTTATGTTTGAAGATGGCAGCAAAGGTTATGTTCAAGACGTCCGCGAGGACCATGTAAATGTACTATATTTGGGCACCAATGAACTTAGTATTGGTATGCGTGCTACTGTGCAATACGATGATTTGGTTACCAAAGTCGGTAGAGAGTTTGTCGGCAGAGTAATAAATGTTTTTGGAGAGCCTTTAGATGGTAAGGGGCCAATCGTAGCCGAGTCTGCTTGGCCGGTTTTTAACATTGCGCCTCCTCTTAATGAGCGTGAGGGTTTAAGTGAACTTTTGCCTACCGGGGTGACCGTTATTGACACAATGCTGCCACTTATTAAAGGTCAGCGATTGGCTATTCTGGGAGATAGCAAGCTTGGGAAAACTGCTCTGGCAGTTCAAATCGCAACTAACCAAAATGAAAATAGGGTTACAGTCTATGTCTTAATAGCTAAGAGAAGTACGGATATTAGTAGTCTAATAAAACGTCTAGAAGACTCAGGAGCAATTAAAAACTGCATAGTAATAGTTTCAACTATCTTTGATTCGCTAATCGCTAGCTACCTAGCACCCTATATCGGTTGTTCTATGGGAGAATATCTTTGGCAGAAGACTGATCGTGATGTTTTGGTAATCTATGATGATTTGACTAGTCATGCTCATATCTATCGAGAAATATCTTTGCTTGGAAGAGTTAGCCCGGGGCGAGAATCTTACCCTGGAGATATGTTTTATGCGCATTCTTCTCTTTTAGAGCGCGCCGGAAAGCTTGCGTCTAATCACAAAACCCTTACTGCTCTACCAATAGTATTGGCTGACGGTGGAGATATCGCTGCATATCTCCCAACCAATATAATGTCAATAACAGACGGACAGTGGATTTTTGATTCGAAAGTCTTCAAGGATACTATGCGACCAGCGGTAAATGTTGGGCTTAGTGTTACACGTGTGGGTGGAGTTGGTCATAATACTAAACAAAAGCAACTTAATGCCGAAGCGATGAAGTTATTGGCGGATTATAGAGAAGCTCAAGAATTTGCTCATTTTGGTTCCGAGCTAGCTTTAGAATCGCAGAAAGCGCTCAACAAGGGTCGGATGTTTTATCAACTTATGAATCAGTCAAGTAATGAGCACTTTAGTGTAATTGCTCAAACCATGATGACTGACATAGTTTTGCATGCGCCAATGGACGTACCTCTTGATATTGTTACTATGAAAAAGAAAGTAAACGATATTGCGTCATCCGTTAAATCTGACACCGACTACACTAAGGCTATAGATCAACTGACTCGCTTGTGTCAGGTGGAGCTAAAGAAATGAAACAATTAAACGAAATTTCTGCTGAACAGGATGCCATGCAGTCTGTGGTTGGCTTAACTGACGTCTTCGAGGGTCTGGCTAGTATGAGGATCGCCCAAATTAAAGACCAGGTTTTAAGTTCAGAGCAGTTTTTTAACGAATTATGGAGCATTTATTCTTTAGTTAGACTGGGAAAACAATTTAGTTATGGTCGACAGGAGAGTGACGCAGTTCAAGATAAAGAACTTTTCATTACGATTACAGCAGAAGGTGGATTCAGTGGAGATATTGATCAAAAGCTAATAGACTGGATGTTATCTTTTTATAATCCTGATAAGCAAGATTTGATCATTATTGGACATCACGGCGCAATACAATTAGCTCAAGCTGGGGTTGATTTTAAGCGATACTTTAAATTACCTCTGCACGATAATAATATTAATGTCGAACCTTTGATTGATCAGGTTAAGCAATATAAATCAACCACTGTTTTCTATCAGGCTTATGTCACCCTAATGGTTCAAGATATTAAAAAAATCGAATTAAGGAAAGCGATAGTTCAAGCAAGTCACAAAAGTTCGGATAATGTTATTAGTGAAGAGAATTATATTTTTGAACCTAGCCCACAAGTCGTGGCTAGTCACTTAGAGAGTACAATGATGCAGATAACTCTTACGCAAACTATTCTCGATTCCAAACTGGCTCAATATGCAAGTCGCTTCAGGTCAATGCGTACGGCGAGCGAAAGGGCTAACGAAATGATGCGTGACTTGAGACTCGAATATAGTCGTACTAGACGTCATATTGCAGATGAGCGTTTAAAAGAGGTAATTAATGGTCTTGTGAAGGCGGGAGGGACGCTATGATTCAAGGTGTCGTTCGGGCGGTGCATGGTTTAGTGGTTGATGTGGAGTTTGATGCCGATATGCCCATGCGGAACGAACTAATGTTAGTGGATAATGCGAAGCAATCGCCGTTACTTGTTCATAGAATTGATATTGGGCAAAATGCTGTTTGCATGAACGTCAACGCTGACAACAAGATACAACGTGGCATGCGTGTCAATGCTAGTGGAAAAAGCATAGAGATACCTGTAGGAGAACATCTTATAGGTAGAGTGGTTGATGCATTGTGCCGGCCCATAGACGGTGGTGATCCAATACCCAACGATGGTTCGGAAATGAAAAATATTTTTGTATTGCCTAGAAGTAATAAAAATTTTTCTGGCGCCAGCCCCGAGCTTTTAGAAACAGGAATAAAGGTTATAGACTTTTTTACTCCTTTCGTTAAAGGTCGAAAGATTGGCATTATAGGTGGCGCGGGAGTTGGCAAAACCGTGCTCATAATGGAATTAATGCATAACGTAGCCAAAAGAGGAAGCGGTATGTCTTTTTTCGCAGGAATTGGTGAACGTATTCGTGAAGGACAAGAGCTTTATGAAACCTTAAAATCAAGTGACTTGCTCAGTAATACTTGTATGTTTTTTGGTCAAATGGATCAAAATCCAATTCAAAGAATGTTGGTCGGTTTATCGGCAGTAACTGCTGCTGAATATTTTCGTGACCAGCAGAAAAAAAACATTCTATTCTTTGCTGATAATATGTACCGCTATGTTCAGGCCCATAACGAAGTCTCAACAATTTTAGATCAGATTCCGAGTGAAGGTGGCTACGAACCAACAATATTTTCTGATATTAAAACTATAGAAGACCGTTTGAGCTCCACTCAAGAAGGATCTATTACCTCTGTTCAGACGATTTATGTACCAGCCGATGATCTCTCTGATCCAGCGGTACAGATGATCCAGCATGAATTAGATGCAGTAATAGTTCTTTCGCGTTCCGTTGCCGAGCAAGGTATTAGGCCGGCAGTCGACCTGTTAAGGACTAATTCCTCGTTACTTAATCCAGAAATTGTTGGAGACCGTCATTATTTGTTAAGTTTACAGGTACAATCTTTGATTCAGAAATATGAATCCTTGAAAGGAATTATTGCCATAATTGGAGAAAGCGAATTGTCGGCATCTGATCGAGCGGATTATGCAAAAGCAAAAAAATTAATCCAGTTCTTCTCCCAACATATGTTTGTTATGGAAAAGCAAACTGCTTTTAAGGGTGATTATTTTACTCGCGAAGAAACGCTGAAGGGTGTTGAGGAGCTAATTGTTTAATGGCAGACGCAGTTAAAAGCGTTAAAACTCTTAAAGTGAAAGTAGCTTCTCCGTATATGATTTACTTTGATCAGCCAGCAATTTCTATTTCGGGGGTTAATAAAACTGGCCCTTTTGATGTTCTTGTCGGTCATCATAATTTTATAACTTTGCTCGAACCATGCGAATTGCTTATAAAGACCGAAACCGAGGAGAAAAGAATTCGTATTAATGGTGGTTTACTGCATGTCAAAGAAAATATCGCAAATGTTTTTCTAGATATATAGCTTCTATTAATAACGATATAGATGATGTTTTATCCGATCAGTTCATAAAGATCTCTAAATTAATATTGGAACTTAATGTATGAATGAAAGCAAATATTTAGTCTAGTCAGAATTGCTTTATTTATCATAAAATAAAATAATATGTCTAAAAAAATTTTTGTAGGGATGTCTGGCGGCGTAGATAGTTCGCTTAGTGCAGCCTTGCTGCAGGAAGAAGGATATTCAGTTACCGGAGTTTACATGAAGAACTGGACTCGCAACTTGCCTGGGTTTGTTTGTTCCTGGGAAGATGATTTTAAAGATGCAAAAACTGTTGCTTTGCAGTTAGGAATTGATTTTAAGGTATTTGACTTTGAGTCTTCTTATCGTAAAAAAGTTGTTGATTACATGCTGAACGCCTATGTTAGTGGCTTAACGCCGAATCCGGATATTGTTTGTAACCAAGAAATAAAATTTAAGCTGTTTCTTGATACTGCGATAGAGCAAGGAGCAGATTATATAGCTACAGGGCACTATGCACGTGTCCATGCCGGCCAACTATATACAGGCTTAGATGCATCTAAAGATCAAAGTTATTTTCTCTACCGGATTTCTGGTTCTGCCTTGAAGCGAACAATATTTCCCCTAGGTGAATTAAAGAAAAATCAAGTCAGAAAAGAGGCTCAAAAACGCGGACTAATTACCGCAGCTAAACCGGATAGCCAAGGTATATGCTTTGTTGGAGAAGTTGGTATAAAGCAGTTTCTTTTAAGCGAGCTTGGAAGTCAGCGTCCAGGGGAAATTATTGATCAGAAAGGTAAGATAATAGGTGAACATGATGGAGCATTGTTTTATACCATCGGCCAGCGTCATGGGCTAAATATTGGTGGTGGTTTACCATATTACGTTACACATAAGGACATGCAAGCTAACCAAATTTTTGTAACAACTGATTTAAATGATCCTTATTTGTGGAGTAAAAAAATAGAATTAAGAGATTTATCATGGATTGATGAGCCGCCCATTGCGGGTAAAAAATATGGTGTAAAATGTCGTTATAGATCAGATAATGTCGGTTGTATTATTTCTATAAAGAGGGACATAGCATTCGTGGAATTTGACACTGAGGTTCGAGCTGTAAGCCCAGGCCAGTCAGCAGTTATTTACGAAAATGATAGGTTAATTGGAGGAGGAACTATCTCTAAGGCAGTATAAACTGCTAGAATGTTTATGATTATGACAGCACAAGAAATTCGAAGAGCCTATTTGGAGTTTTTAAGCGATAAGCAACACAAGATCATTCCACGAGCACAGTTAGTTCCAAAAGATGATCCGACGACACTTTTTACGGGAAGCGGCATGCAACCGCTTTTGCCTTATCTTCTAGGCCAAGATCATCCTAACGGCTCTCGTTTAGTTGATAGTCAGACTTGTCTTAGAGCTCAGGATATTGAGGAAGTTGGTGATAATCGACATACAACATTTTTTGAAATGCTTGGTAATTGGAGTTTAGGAGATTATTTTAAGCAAGAACAGATCAATTGGTTGTGGCAGTTTTTGACAGAAGTAATTGGGCTTGATCCAAAGAGAATATATGTCAGTTGCTATAGTGGCAGCGAGACAGAAGGAATTGATAAAGACAAAGAAAGTGCGGAGATATGGAGTAGCATTTTTTCAGCTGCCGGTATTGAAGCGAAGCAAGTTGAAATTGGATCTTGCGAAAACGGCTCTAAAATAGGAGAGCAAGGCGGAAGAATATTCTTTTATGAGGATAAAAATTGGTGGTCAAGATCTGGTAGTGCTAAAACAATGCCCGATGGAGAGCCGGGTGGTCCTGATACTGAGTTATTTTATCTCTTCCCCAGCGTAAAACATACTTCGGATTACGGTGAAAAGTGTCATGTTAATTGTGATTGTGGTCGATATATCGAGCTAGGTAATTGCGTTTTTATGGAGTACCTTAAGCAATCCAGAGGTTTTGTTAAATTACCAAGGAGAAACGTAGATTACGGCGGGGGCCTGGAAAGAATTGCAGCAGCAGCAATTGACGATCCTGACGTATATTCAATTAGTCTTATGCGTCCAATTATTGACGTGATCGAAAGGCTGTCTAATAAGTCTTACGCCACCCACACTACAGCGATGAGGGTTATCACTGATCACGCACGGGCAGCTACGTTTCTAGCTGTAGATGGGGTAGTACCAAGCAACAAAGAACAAGGATATGTCATGCGGCGCTTGATTCGCCGCGCCATCAGATTCGCTTTTGAGCTTGGCATTGAACAGAATTTCATTGAAGAAGTTACAAATTCAGTAATCAGCATATATAAAGAGGATTATCCGGAAGTTGCGGAAAAGCATGACCAAATTATTGAGACATTAATCAAAGAAGAAAAAATATTTCGTCAAACTCTTAGGAAGGGACTTAAACAGATTGATCGTTTAGGTCGTAGTGGCACCTTAAGTGGTCAGGACATATTTACACTTTATGATACTTTTGGTTTTCCGTTGGAATTGAGTGTTGAAGAAGCTTTTAGTCGGGGATTAGAGCTTCATGACGATTGGAGAGATGAGTTTAATCAGTCAATGGCAGAACAGCGAGAGCGTTCCCATACTGCATCCAAAGGAGCTTTTAAGGGTGGACTTGGTGGCAGTGGTTTAATCCACAAGAAATATCACACTGCTACTCACTTACTCTATAAGGCATTGCGTGAGACATTAGGGGACGGCGTTATTCAGCATGGCAGTAATATTACCGAGGAGCGTCTACGTTTCGACTTTAGTTATCCGAAAAAACTTTCCCCTGAACAGATAAAAAAAATTGAAGATATAGTAAATATGCAAATATCTAATGATCTTAAGGTTAGTTGGGCGGAATATACTACCGATAAAGCTATAAATGAACTTGGTGCCTTAGGTGCTTTTGGAGATAGGTATGGTGATAGCGTTAAGGTTTATTCAATGACTGAAGAAGGTGCGAATAAGCCATATAGTCTTGAAGTCTGTGGTGGACCCCATGTCGACAGAACGTCAGAATTAGCCGAAGGAGGCAAGAGGTTTAAAATTATTAAAGAAGAGTCCTCTTCATCTGGTATTAGGCGTATTCGGGCTGTATTAGTTTAAACTTAAGAACTCGAATAATCTTTATATAGACGACCTAAAAGTAATGCTATACTAGAGAAGTAATTATGCTTAATAAACTGAAATTAGTTGGCTTAAATATGGCCAATAACGCATTATCTTCGTCCAAGGCCAAGATCAAACAAGTTCGGCAGCGTTCAACTAAAGGACCAGCATCGGATAATTTCATTGTGGCTTTGGATATTGGTACCGAATACGTTAAGGCATTAATCGGCGAGATCGGAGATAATGGAAACATTAGTATTATTGGCGTAGGCCGGCAACATCAAGGCTTAAGTGACATGCAGGCCGGAGCGATATCAGATATTGCTGCAGTAGTTGAAAATTGTGACCGAGCACTTAGTGAGGCTGAATCTCAGGCAAAGGTTAGTGTGAGATCAGCAATTATTGGTATAGCCGGTGAATTAGTTAAGGGTACTACGATTACCGTCCGTGTAGTTAGGAAAACTGCAGACACTACTATCGACATTGATGAGATGGAAAAGATTGTTCGGTTGGTTCAACAACGCGCTGAAGAAAAGGCTAAGCAGCAGTTAGCGTGGGAGCTTGGAGGCAAGGAAGTTGCGGTTCGTCTAGTTAATTCGGCTTTGGTTAGTCTCGAAATTGACGGCTATCCAGTTACCAATCCTATAGGTTTTCAGGGTAAAAATGTTATCGTTCAGCTTTACACGGCTTTTGCGCCAATGATTCATATTGGTGCACTCGAAAAGACTGCCGAAGAACTGGACCTTGAGCTCTTGGCGGTTGCCGCAGAACCTTTCGCCGTAGCAAGGGCGGTTATTGGGGATAAACAAAACCAAAATCTTAGTGCTATTCTGATGGATGTTGGAGGTGGTACAACCGATATAGCCGTGATCGATGAAGGTGGAGTCCAGGGTACAAAGATGTTTGGTATTGGAGGGAGGGCCTATACTCGTTCTATTGAACGAGATATGGGCGTTAGTTTTGATCAGGCCGAAACTCTCAAGTTGGCGTATGGTGGAAATCAGCTTCCGCCACAAAAACGTCCATTAGTTGAATCAGCGTTAGATAAAACTGCCGATGTTTGGATTAATGGAATAGAGATTGCTTTAGCTGAGTTTCCCTCACTTGACCATCTACCGAACAAAATGTTCCTTTGTGGTGGTGGTGCTAGCTTAGATCTTCTAATGGAGCGTTTAGAGGGAGAGGATTGGTATAAAACCCTTCCATTTACTAGACGGCCTACGGTGAGGCTCATTCAGCCGCATCAAGTCATTGGGATTAAAGATACGACTGGTAGGATTACTGACCATACCTTCATCACTTCCATGGGATTACTCAGAGTGGGTTTGGACACACTCCAGCTTGGAGATAGCGAGGGCGGAAGTATTCGAGAGAAATTAGACAGGATGCTGAGCGTATAGATATGGCTGGAACCAAAGATATTGTATATGTAGATGTTGATGATGAAATTACTACTTTAATAGATAAAGTAAGACTTTCCAGTGGGAAGGTGGTTATTTTAGTTTTACCTAAGAAGGCTAGTATTCTCCAGTCGATCGTTAATATGAAACTACTTAAAAGATCTGCTGAGAAAGAAAAAAAGAATATTGTTCTGATAACTTCTGAATCGGGAATAATTTCGCTTGCAGGTGCTGTTGGACTGTATATTGCCGCAAACCTAAATGATGCACCCAGAATTCCTCCTGTACCCAATAAAGGGAGTTCTCTTCCTGATACTGTTGAAGAGGATTCGGAGTTAAATATGAGTGGTAACGAGGAAATTCCTGATCTTGCAAAGAACGTAAATTTGGCCACAAGTGTAGGTGCATTGACTGAACTTGCTAAATCTCAAGCTCAAAAACCAGACTCTGCCCTTGAGACCCTAGATCTTGACAATGATTCGCAAAATAAAACCGAAGCATCAGAAAGTCAAAAGAAATCAAAAGACAAAAACCTAAAAGTGCCTAATTTTGATCGTTTTCGCTTTTTATTGATTAGTTGTTTTGTGCTCTTAATAGTGATTATAGTATTAGTATTTTTTGCGTTCGAGGTGTGGCCACATGCATATATTAATGTTGATACCAATGCCAGCAACGTAAATACTTCACTCAATATTTCCCTAGATACTCAGAGTCAATCAGTAAACATTACTGCCGGAGATATCCCTGCCCGTGAAGTTAGCCAACAGAAGACATTTAGTCAAACTGTAAATACTACGGGTCAAGCTAATCAAGGAAATAGCGCCACCGGAAGTGTTACTTTTAGTGGAGAGGATTGTCCAAACCCAAGCGATAATCTATATGCATACAACGACAATAGTTTTGTTATACCTCAAGGGACTGGTCTAAGTTATAAAGGATTAACCTATATTACTGAGGCAGATACTACGATGACACCTAAACAAGGATTTCAACAGCCTGGAAATTGTGTTGATTATGTTTCAACGTATACTAATGCTAACGGTTCAACACCTATCTCTGCCCAATCACCTGGATCAAACTACAATACACCCAATAATGTAACATTTTCAGTATCCGGATATAGTGAATTTAGTGCTACAGGGTCTGCTAGTGGTGGGACCGACAACATTGTCAACATAGTTTCTCAGACTGATGTAAATAATGCAGTTTCAAAAATTAATTCCAATGACAGTAGTCTAATTGAACAAGCATTGAGTAATCAGTTGAAAGGGGAGGGTTTGTACCCTATTGATGCTACATTCTCGGGCAGCAAACCGCAGATTAGTCCAAATCCATCCGTAGGAGCACAATCCAATACTGTATCTGTTACCGAGACCATTACTTATACTATGTTTGGTGCCAGCATGAAGAATATTGATGCTGTTGTCGATTCTAATATAAGATCACAGACTAGTAGTAATCAAAACATTATTAATAACGGAATTAACCAATCCGCGTTTAAGCAACAGGGTGTTAATGGATTAACTGATCAGGTGCTCATAACATCATTAGCCGAAGTTGGGCCTAATATTTCGGTTAGCACGATAAAGAAGGAAGTAGCAGGTAAATCTCCGCAAGCAATTATTTCTGCCATAAAAAATAATCCAAATGTTACAAAAGTAAGTGTTCGGCTGAGTCCATTCTGGGTATCCTCGGCTCCTTCTAGTCTTTCTAAGATAACCGTAAAAATCGCCAAACCAACTAACCATTAGAAATATATCAGCTATGAATGACGTACGCACAATACTGGGAATAGATATAGGGACTGTCAGGATTGGGGTTGCTAGATCGAGTTTCCCCGGTGGCATTCCCGCACCGTTGACAGTTTTGCATAACGACGAAGAACTGAGTGAAAAATTGGCACAATTAATTGCCGCAAATAATGTATCACTAATCGTAGCTGGAATACCGCGCTCTCTATCTGGAGATGATACTCCGCAAACCAAATATACAAAGCAAATAATTGATAAGCTAAGACAGCAATTATCAATTAAGATTTACGAACAAGATGAGGCGGCGACTTCTTTGCATGCAGAAGTTGAATTAAGAAACCGTAAAAAACCGTACTCTAAAGGTGATATTGATTCGCTGAGCGCAGTTTATATATTGGAAGATTTCATGAGAGATAATTTAAAATAAGAGGTGATCTAATTGCATTTGAACTTAAAACGAATTCCGTTGAAGATTAGGATAATTTTTGTCTTGGGACTAATTATTTTTGTTAGTGCCATTATTGGTGTTAGGCAATATTATTTTGTGAACCTTAGGCCTGTTAGTACAAATACTAAAACTGTTATCTTTACTGTGCCAAGCGGTGCAACAATATCTCAGATTGGTAATTTATTAAGTAAGGATTCTTTAATTCATTCGCCTTGGGTTTTCGAGTGGTATGTACATAGTGCTAATTTAACTAATAGTTTGGAGGCGGGTACTTTTGCACTTTCTCCTAGCGACAGTGTGCAGCAAATTGCAAGTATTGTTGCATCTGGGCACGTAGCCGAGGGAGTTGTTACTATCTTGCCTGGAAAAAATTTGAATCAGGTGACAAATACGTTTATAAATGATGGTTTTTCTCCCACATCTGTAAAACTAGCGTTAGATCCGTCAAATTATCTTGCCTTGCCGATCATTGCAGATAAACCAGCCAACGTAAATACACTTGAGGGATTGTTATATCCTGACTCATTCGACAAAACCTCAACAACCCTACCAAGTCAAATCTTGCGTGAATCATTGGTCGAAATGGGCCAACACATAACGGCATCTATGCAAGCTGCTTTTGCGAGTGAAGGATTAAGTGTATATCAGGGTATTATTTTGGCTTCAATTGTTCAGCAAGAAGTATCAAAACCATCAGCTATGGCGCAGGCTGCCCAAGTATTTATCGCACGTCTAAAACAGGGTATGCCTCTAGGGTCAGATGTTACGGCTAATTATGGAGCTATAATAAATGGACATGCGCCTTCGTTAACATATGATTCACCGTATAATACTCTAATTCATACAGGGTTGCCGCCAACACCAATAGGAACAGTAAGTCAGGCATCATTAGTCGCGGTGGCTCATCCGGCAAATACACAGTGGCTGTATTTTGTAACTGGTGATAATGGAGTGACCTATTTTGAACAGACGCTTCAGCAACATAATGCTGACGTGGCGCAGTACTGTCATAAACTTTGTTCTCAACCCTAGTACTTCTGATTTTACAAACTAGAGATTATATTCTAACGAATAGATCTTTGAGTATTTGCCATATAAATTGTTTTAATTATTAGTTGATTAGGACGCGTAGGTATTTTATTCGGATAATTTATATGTCTTAATACTAGAGCATAATATATTGTGCAATTCGCATATAATCTATTCAAATAGCTATTAGCTCTTGCGTTTATCTGCTAAAATTAATATGGGTATATTGTTACTTATTATCTATTAGCTTGACTCTAGGGAGACGTTTTAATATCAGTAAGACATTCTTAAAAACTCTAGATACATCGCGATTTATTCACCTTGGACGCAAGCGGTCTGTTCTAAATTTCCGTGTTTTTCTACCAAGAATTAAAAGCAAGAATTTAGTAAATATTGCTTTATTAGTTGGCAATAGCGTACTCTTCATAGCCGTAATATCTTTTATAATATCCGCACCAAAAGAATCTGCAGGTAGCCAGCTCTCAGTGTTTACTGCTAACGATAATAGCGTTGTAAATCCATTAGATCAGTTATCATCCGCCACCATAGCTTTAACCGTAGCTAGGATGACCAATCTTCCAGAAGCAATAGCCATCAACAATCAAGCAGACAGTGAGCTGGCGTTGTTAAATATGGCTCCTGTTAATAATAGTGTTATTTCAAAGCCCCAAGTTGTAACTACTGACTATATATCTAATAAGGATATTAAAGTTTATGTCGTGCAGCCTGGAGACACTGTAACTTCTATAGCTGCAAAGTTCAACATAACTAGTAATAGTATTCTTTGGTCCAATAATATATCTGGCAATGAAATTACTCCTGGGGTGAAACTTCTAATTCCGCCTGTTAGTGGTATTGTATATACGGTTAAAGCTGGTGATACACCTGCCTCGTTGGCTCAAAAATATGGGTCTAACGAGTCATTGATAGTGGCCTATAACGATGCCGAAATACATGGTATTTATCCTAATGAAAAAATTATAATACCCAATGGTACGCCACCGAACGCAGTACAACTTGCAAGCAATTCAGCAACTTATGGATGGGGCTTTGAGTCATCTTATGGATATAATGGTTATGATTTTGGCTATTGTACCTATTGGGTAGCTAAATTGCGAGCTGAGGCTGGTGATCCTTTGCCAACTGATCTCGGTAATGCTTCAACATGGGCGTATTATGCGGAGCAATTTGGAATTCCAGTGGGCACTACGCCAGAAGTTGGTGCTGCGGTGGTTATGTCAACTACTGCAGATGGTGGCCAAGGTCATGTTGCTTATGTAGAAGCTGTAAATCCTAACGGTACTATAACGATTAGCGAAATGAATTATCTTGGTTGGGATATACCAGATACACGTACTGTACCAAGTGCTGGATACACCTACATATATTAATACAATTAATCCTATGTTAATTAAAGTTACTTTGAAAGAGGAAAAACTTAAATAATGAATTTTATTGATCAAGCAAAAATTAGTATTTATGCTGGAAACGGCGGTGACGGTAAGGTTAGTTTTAGGCATGAAAAATCTAATTCACGGGGAGGCCCGGATGGCGGTGACGGAGGTGATGGCGGAAACGTAATATTTGAGGCTAGCAATAATGTTAGTAGCTTAAGCTATTTTCGTTACTCAAAAACGCTTCGTGCCGAATCTGGTCAACATGGATCTAGCAAAAGAATGCACGGTAAGAGTGGCAATGATCTTGTGGTAAAAGTTCCAGTTGGAACTGAAGCGCGTGATGAGAAAGGAATAGTCGTGGCCGATATGACAGAAATTGGCCAGACAGTAGTATTGGCAGTTGGTGGAAAGGGTGGTTTTGGCAACTCTCATTTCGTAAGCTCTAGGCGTCAAGCTCCGAATTTTGCCGAAAAAGGTGAACCTGGCGACTCTAAGGAAATAACATTAGAGCTGAAGATGTTAGCTGATATTGGTCTTGTTGGCCTACCCAATGCTGGTAAATCGACCTTAATAAGAGCTATTAGTAATGCAAAACCAAAAGTGGCTGACTATCCTTTTACCACACTTGAACCTTCGGTCGGAGTGGTTGACGTAGACCAAAATACTAGCTTGCTGGTAGCGGACATTCCCGGGCTGATTGAAGGTGCGGCCGAAGGCAAAGGTTTGGGCCACGATTTCTTGCGACATATTGAAAGAACAGCAATTATTATGCATGTCATAGATGCATATGACGAGGATGTTGCGAAGTCTTACGAAATAATTAGAAAAGAACTTAGAGCTTATTCGACACAATTGATAAAACGTTCACAGATAGTAGTGCTTAATAAAACTGAATCGATGGACGAACAATCTAAAAAACAATTGGTGGCTGACTTGAAGAAAGTTGTTAAACCAAAGACAACGCCAATAGTAGCCATATCAGCTAAAAGTAAAGAAGGCATAAGAGATCTGGTATTTATTGCGAGCAAAACAAATATACGAGCACTTTCGGTCAAGTCAAAGAAAGAAAAACCTAAAATTCATGAATATACTTTAAATATAGCCGACTCAGCGTGGCAAATCAGCCAAATAGCACCAGATGCATTTAGGGTTGATGGCGCCCAGATTGAACGTTTTGCTATACGAACAAATTTTTCAAATGATCAAGCACAAGCACGCTTACTAGATATTCTACGTAAACGAGGAGTAATGCACGCATTAGTAAGAGCCAACATTAAGCCAGGTGATGTTATAGACATAGCCGGAAAAGGCAAGATAACCTATTAAATGAGTGAGAGTCTATTTTTCTATGATCTTGAAACCTCTGGTAAAGATCCATCTAAAGACCGAATTATGCAATTTGCAGGCCAGCGTACTGACACAGAACTTAAGCCCATAGGCGACCCCTTCAACGTCATCATAAGATTAAACGAAGATGTATTGCCAGACCCTGAAGCAATATTAATTCATGGTATTACGCCACAGCAAACAATCTCAGATGGCATTAGTGAGGCTGAGTTTCTTGAGTTTTTTTACCAAAAAGTGGTTACCGATAATACTGTTTTCGTTGGTTTTAATAATATTAGTTTTGATGATGAATTTATTAGGTATATTAATTACCGTAATTTATACGATCCTTATGCGTGGGCATATGAAAATGGTGCTTCTCGCTGGGACTTGATAGATGTAGTTAGAATGACGCGAGCATTAAGGCCAGAAGGTATTAATTGGCCCGTAGATGCGTTAGGTGTGAATACTAATAAACTAGCTTTACTTGCTGAAGCTAACTCTATTAAGCATGAATCTGCTCATGATGCGCTTTCAGATGTTCTAGCAACTATAGATGTGGCTCGACTAATAAAACAAAAGCAAACAAAACTTTATGACTATCTTTTTGGCATTAGAACTAAACAGAAAGCTGCTGAATTGGTTAATTCCGGACAGCCTTTTATCTACACCTCACCGCATCTTAACTTGGATTATCTTCATACCACTGTAGTGACCAAGGTTGCCGAGCACACTAAATCTAGCAGCTATTTAGTTTATGATCTAAGGTATGATCCCAGTCCTTGGATAAAAATGGATATTCAGGAACTTGTCGACTCTTGGCGTTATGTATCCCGCGAAGTCTCAGCTGATCCGCGTTTACCAGTAATAAATCTAAAACTGAATCGTTGTCCGGCTATAGCTCCGTATGGAGTCGTAAAAGATGCTGCTACTCTACAGCGCTTAAGAATTGATCTTGATAAAATCAATTACAATAGTGGCGTACTTGAAAAAACTGATGGCTCATTTTCCGATAAATTACTTGCAGCTTTTGAAATATTAGATCAAGAGCGAAAACAAAAGTCGTCTGATAAGAGTGTTGATAGTCAATTATATGATGGATTTTATTCTGAACATGATCGTAGATTAATCGGGAAGTTTCATCAAAACCCAGATTTATATAATATTCAAGAACTCAAAAATGATTTAGAAGATCCTAGACTTAGATCTTTATGTGATTTTTACGTAGCCCACAACAATAAAAAACAGTTAACCCAGGAAGAGCGAATTGCCTGGGATAAATATTTAAATCAACGACTTTTTAACGGTGGTGAGGCTAGCCTATTAGCGAGGTATTTTAAAAAAATTGAACAGTTGCTCCTTGAGCGAACGGATCCGTCCTCCAAGGTTTTGCTCGAAGATCTCAAGCTGTATGGGGAGTCCTTGATGCCCAGCTATATCGAAGAATAGACGTCGCCGTTTAGAAATTCTATATTTTTTTAATATATCTTGTACTTTTTGTTGGAAATTATTGCTAAAGTGATAAAAAATCATAAAGGTAATTCCAAGCGCTAATATGCACCACATTCCAAAATTAATATTAGTTCCGATCATAATACTCAAAGATAGTAAGGCGTTCACTGGATCTGCTCTCCCTTAGTAAAGATATAAGTGAAAATACCACAATATAGAAAAATAGTCAATATGATGTAAAAGATAATACTGGAGTTTGGAACAAAGTGATTTTTTCAGATATAATAGACGGGTTTACATAAAGAGATTTCAATATATAATGTCAGATTTTATTACGGTTCAAGGTGCGCGAGAGCATAATTTAAACAATGTTAGCGTTAAAATTCCTAGGAATAAATTAGTTGTTATAACTGGGCTATCTGGGTCAGGAAAGTCTTCGCTTGCTTTTGATACTATTTATGCTGAGGGCCAGCGTCGTTATGTCGAGAGCTTAAGTTCTTATGCAAGACAATTTCTTGGATTAATGGAAAAGCCAGACGTTGATCAAATTGATGGTTTAAGTCCAGCTATTTCAATAGATCAAAAATCTACTAGTCGTAATCCTCGTTCGACGGTTGCTACAGTTACGGAAATATATGATTATTTACGATTGCTTTATGCACGGATTGGCGTACCGCACTGTCCGATTGATGGCGTTGTAGTTGAGCGTCGAACTCCAGAAGGCATCATTGAACAGATATCTAAAGCCATTTTTGGTAAACGATCAATTATTTTGGCGCCTATTGTCGTGGATAAAAAAGGTGCCTTTGAACACATTCCTGAGCAATATAGTCGTGCTGGTTTTGCTAGAGCAAGAGTAGACGGAGTAATCTATGCCCTCGATGAATTTCCTGAATTAGATAAAAATATACGCCACAATATTGAAATTGTTGTTGATCGTTTAATACTAGACAATGAAAACAGAACGCGCTTGGTTCAGAGTGTCGAGCAGTCTTTAGATATAACTGGCGGGAATGTTTACGTACTTGACGCTGATAATGCTGAAATTACGACTTATAGTATGCGATATGCTTGCCCGAATCATCCAGAAGTGACGATACCTGAGCTGGAACCTAGAACTTTTAGTTTCAACTCGCCTCACGGAGCCTGTCCTGTTTGTACGGGCCTTGGCTCTAGGCTCGAAGTTGATCCTGCACTGGTAATACCAAATGGGCGGTTGACTATTGCCGAGGGGGCGATTCGTCCATACAACAGGATTAACGTAGATAATTGGTATATGAAAAAACTTTCAATGGTTGCGGAACGCTATAATTTTTCGGTGCACGTTCCTACTGGAGAATTGACGGAAGACCAGTTGAAATTAATATTATATGGAACTGGAAATGAAAAATATCGTATTAGTATAAGTTCCGGTCGTAGTTTTGAGAGTACCTTTGAGGGAGTTATTCCTAATCTGGAACGTAGACACAAAGAAACCGATAGTGAATTTATTCGTAAAGATATAGAGAGGTTTATGCAAGAGCGGCCTTGTCATAAATGTCACGGGCTAAGGTTAAAACCTGAAGTGTTGGCTATAACTGTTAATAATGATTCAATAATGGATGTTTGCAATCTATCAATAACTGATGCTCTTGCTTGGATCAATAATCTGGAGCTTAACGCGAATGAAGCTCATATTGCAAATCTAATTATTAAGGAAATATCTGCTCGCCTAAAATTTCTTATTGATGTTGGACTGGATTACTTAACCTTACTTAGAAGCGCTACTACTCTTAGTGGGGGAGAAGCTCAACGTATTCGGCTGGCAACTCAGATTGGATCGGGCTTAATGGGAGTGCTATATGTGTTGGACGAACCAAGCATTGGTCTTCATCAACGAGACAATGCTCGTTTGATTGATACACTTAAGAGACTTCGAGATCTTGGAAATTCTGTTATCGTAGTGGAGCACGATGAAGAAACTATACGTTGTGCTGATTATTTGTTAGATATAGGTCCGGGTGCCGGTATTCATGGTGGCGATGTAGTCGCCGAAGGTACTCCTGATCAGGTATCTGCAATGACAAGCAGGAGTATTACTGCGCGCTACCTATCTGGGGAAATGAAAATTCTTGTACCCAAAAAACGTAGGCAAGGTAATGGTAAGACTCTCAAAATTTTGGGAGCTAGGGAAAATAATCTTAAAAATGTTAATGTTACCATACCTCTTGGCTGTTTGGTTGTTGTTAGTGGCGTAAGTGGATCGGGAAAATCGAGTTTAATAAATGACATTTTAGCTAAGGAGCTTCTAGCTAGATTGAATAGAGCCAATACGGTACCCGGTAGACATGATGACATTGAAGGAATCTCCGAATTGGATAAGGCTATAATTATTGATCAAAGTCCTATAGGGCGTACGCCTAGATCTAACCCGGCAACATATACTGGATTATTTACGCCAATTAGGGAATTATTCGCCGGTGTTCCAGAGGCACGTCTAAGAGGATATAGTGCTGGGAGGTTTAGTTTTAATGTTCGGGGAGGAAGATGTGAAAATTGTCGAGGGGATGGAATTATAAAGATTGAGATGCATTTTTTACCGGATGTATATATTCCCTGTGAGGTTTGTGAGGGAAAACGTTATAATCGCGAAGCTCTTGAGATACACTTCCTAGGGAAAGATATTAGCGAAGTTCTTGGCATGACTTGTGAACAGGCCTTAGATTTTTTTTCAAACATACCAGCAATTAGTAGAAAGCTACAAACATTGGTAGATGTAGGATTGGGCTATATTACTCTTGGGCAACCGGCAACTACGCTAAGTGGAGGAGAAGCCCAAAGAATTAAATTAGCTAGCGAGCTTAGCCGTCGGGCAACAGGTAGAACATTATATATTCTTGACGAGCCTACAACTGGTCTACATATTGCCGATGTTGAGAAATTGCTCGATATGATGCATGCATTAGTTAATGCCGGTAACAGTATGATTGTTATCGAGCATAATCTTGATGTAATAAAAAATGCTGACTATCTGATTGATATGGGTCCTGAGGGTGGCGACGCTGGCGGAAACGTAATTGCATGCGGTACTCCTGAAACAGTAGCCTCGAGTAAAGATAGTTATACCGGGGAATTTTTAAGAAAGATTATGTGATAGAATATTACTCTCTATTTCTGTTATAATAGAATTTAACTAAAAAGGTATCTTATGTCTCAGGATATAATTAATTTGGCTTTAGAGCCACGAACTATTACAGGTAAATCAGTAAAACATCTTAGGAATGCAGGAAAAATCCCGGCTGTTATTCATGATCATGGTCGTCCATCCATAGTGGTCGAGGTCGACGCTCTGGCGCTTAAGAAAGTATATAGCCAGGCCGGAAAACATCATCCACTAAATATTACTGCTGACGGAAAAACATATACAGCAATGATTAAATCTGTAGAATTTGAGCCTAGACATAATCGGCTAAACCATGTTGTATTTAATGCTGTTTCTGCAGATCAAATGGTAGAGGCGGAAATTCCAATTGAGCCAAAGTATAGTGAGGGGAACGAGGCTTCACCTGCAGAAAAAGCTGGTCTAATTGTTTTGAATAATATTGAAGTTGTAGAGGTTGAGGCTTTGCCAAAAGATCTGCCGGATGTAATTTACTACGATGCCGAAAAGCTTATTGAAGTCGGTGATCATATGTCGGTGGCGGATCTAATGACTCCACCAAAAGTCTCGATAAAAACTGAATCAAGTCAGGTTATAGCTACTGTATATGAGCCAAGCGCTCTTGCTGCTGCTAATGATGCTGCAGGTGGCGGGGAAGAAGAAGTGTTAGTTGAAGATAGTGGATCCGAAGATACTAATGCACCAAATAAAGAATCCGGTAAGGAAGAGTAGACTTTAGCCCTAAAGTTCCTAGTTAATATAAAGAAGCGTATACTATGATGTTGGTTTGTTAGGGTAATATAACGTGACAGAAAAATCTTTCTTTACTTTCGAAGACGACGAAGATGATGACTCTAAGAAGGATGAAAAACTTATTTCGTCAAGCAATGATTTGTTGCGGAAAGAACATTCCAAAGAAGAGGTTGCGGGCCAGACTTTGAAGTTGGTTCATTATTTTCTAGAGAAAGAGCAAAAGCAAGAGAATGATTTGGATCTTGAAAATTCTGAAATTCAGACTCTAGAAGATTTTGATAATGAAGAGAGTTATATCAATAAAGAGCTTGCAATAGATCATCTCAACGATCCTGTAGTAGACGGTCAAGTGCAGCCACAAGTAGAAGGTTTTCTTAACGAAGTTGTTTCAGGTGTAAGTCCCGAAGAAGCCTATGACAAGATGTTAAATGATAATCTTTATCAAAATAACATTGAAATAAGTAGTAAAGAAGCTGCTGGAAACGAAGGAAGAGAAGATATTCATCAGTTACTCGGACAAAATGATGAAGTATATGAGGAAAACCATACCGAACCTGATATAAAAACCATACCTCATAATCTTGGTTCTGATTCTGACACTCTAAAGGTGCCACATGATCGTGAACACATAGAACCAAAAAAAGAGGTAATACTACCAAAAAGATCTGAACAATCTTCAACTATTAATAGACTTGCTGAATATATAATTACGGAGCAGCGTAAAACGAAGATTAGTAAAGCACGAGAAACCGAGCGAAAAAAACTTGGAAAAAAGATAAAGGCAATGGAGCAAAATCTTACATTGAAAGAAAACACCTTACAGGAACTAGGTGAAAAACAAAAGAAAGAAAATAAGTTTTTGATCGAACAGGATAAATTAAATGCTAAAAAGGCTGATGTAGAACATTTAGCAGATTTTGTTATTGCAACAAATAAAGAGCGATCTCGATCAAAAATAAACTCAGAAAATATCCCCAGGCCTATAGAAACAAACATCTTCGAACAGGATAAATTAAATGCTAAAAAGGCTGATGTAGAACATTTAGCAGATTTTGTTATTGCAACAAATAAAGAGCGATCTCGATCAAAAATAAACTCAGATTCTGTTCATGTTCCAGATCCGATAAAGGTAATTGGACGAGATAAGTTATTGGAATTAAGTAAAGACATAACAGTAGAAGGTGCATCTCTTAAGGATATGTATGAAAATCATCTTTTTGGAGAGGGTGCTTTAAGGCGTTTAGTCAGTGCGCATACTAAAGGAGAAGAGATTAGCACAATGGTACGTAGAGAAGTCTTAGAGAGGCAAGTGGATTTTGAGCGTGACCCTATGATGCGTGATCGTGATTATTCTACGGTTGATTCAGAGAACTTATTATCCTCGATAACTTCAGATAGAAAAGTCCAACAATCTACTGGGTTTCAATCTGATTCAATTAATAAAAGCGAAAATGAAAATCTAGTTACTCAACAGGATTTTGACGGCAAAAGCAAAACGGTAAAAGTACGTGCTCTTCCGACCTTAATGGTGGTGATCATAATTCTTATTATTGGGATAATTGTTTATGCTGCTGGATAAAAATACGAAACTTTAGTTATAATTTCATGAAGATGCAAAAGATAATTCTATATTACGTATTCACTCCTTTATCTGATCCTGTTGCCATAAAGCTTTGGCAGAATAGTTTGGCTCGGAGTTTAAGTCTGAAAGGGCGAATTATTGTTTCTAGACAAGGATTGAATGCGACGCTTGGTGGTGAGATGGGTAATCTCAAGACATATATTAAGGAGACTAAAAATTATCCATCTTTTAAAGGTGCAATATTCAAATGGAGTGATGGTGTAGCGGATGATTTTCCTCGCTTGAGCGTTAAATTACGCGACGAACTAGTTAGTTTCAAATCGCCTAAGGATATTAATGTTACGGTAAACGGAATAATTGGTGGGGGTAAACGCATCCGACCGTCTGAACTTCATGATCTCATTAAAAATAATACTAACGATGTGGTATTTGTTGACGGTAGAAATAAGCAAGAAGCTGCGATAGGTAGGTTTAAAAATGCAGTTGTATTTGATGTAAATCATACTAGGGATTTTTTGGAGGAGATAGATAAACCCAAGTATTCTTCTTTAAAAGAAAAAACAGTTGTTACGTATTGCACCGGGGGTATACGATGCGAGGTACTGAGTAAACTACTTATTGATGCTGGATATAAAGATGTTTATCAACTTGATGGTGGCATTATTACTTATCTTGACCAATACAAAGATCAAGGACTGTGGGAGGGTTCGTTGTATGTTTTTGATCGTCGTCAAAGCATAAAAGCTTCTCCTAACGCCAAAACGATCGGTATTTGTAGCTATTGCTCCGATCCTACAGAGCGCTACATTAATTGTAGTAACAGTCAATGCAATGAGCTTATTTTGGCGTGTCAAAAATGCGCGCCTAAAAGTAGCGAATGTGTAAATTGCCTCACTACGTTAAATCGTTGAAATAAAAAGCATTTTAATTCACTATAGATATGGGCGATGCGTGATTGCTGGACTGATTCTTAATGTTTATCTTGATGTCACCTCATTAGTGGTGTTGGTCAATGCGTAAACATAAGTATCGGTTTTATCATGTTGAACCTTTAGATGAAACCCTAAACTAGGGCTTTAGGTTCATAATAGATATGTTTTTGCCCTTAATTTTCTAGGCCTTAATCAAGATTGAAAGAAATAATGATGGATAGAGAAATTGTTAAAAAATTATCGATTATTCCTATGGTGCCTGGGGTCTATTTTTTTAAAGACAGTAATGGTGAGATAATCTATATCGGTAAAGCGGCTAAACTTCGCAATCGAGTACGTCAGTACTTTCAGACAAGTCGTAAACGTGATCCAAAAACTTCAGCACTAATTCGAGAAATAGCCGATATTGAATGGCTAGAGGTAGAAACTGAACTTGACGCAATTTTTTTAGAGGCTGAACTTATTCGTCGATATTTGCCACGATACAATATTCTTTTAAGGGATGATAAAGCGCTAGCATACATTAGAATAAATTATGACAGCGATTATCCTACGGTTGACTTTACTAGGCGTCCTTTAGATGATGGGGCGCGTTATTTTGGTCCATATTCTTCGGTTAGTGCAATTCGTCAAGCGCTTAAATATTTACGTAAAGCCTTTCCTTACGCTACTAAAGTTCAACCAAATCAGAAACGTGCAAATTTACATTATCATCTTGGTCTAGACCCTGGTCTTGAAGATGGCAAAACATCCCTCGAAGATTATAGAGCTAATCTAAGGAAGTTGATGGGCTATCTCAGTGGTAAGCGTGTAAGTATTATTAGTGAGCTCGAAAGAGACATGAAACGAGCTTCAAATAGTCAGGATTTTGAGAAAGCTGCTCACATTCGAGATCAATTGATGAGTTTAAGGTGTCTCACCGATCAAATCGGTTTTAGTGACAAGGAATTTGGAGATATTAGTAAAGAACCTGGACTGAGAGAATTGGCAAAACTTTTTAATTTAGTGAATTATCCACGTCGGATAGAAGGTTATGATATTAGTCACATGCAAGGAACCGATGTTGTGGCAAGCATGGTAGTATTCACAAATGGTGTGAGCAATAAAACTCAATACCGTAAGTTTAAGACCAAAAAAGAGATAAATAATGATTTTTTTAACATGCAGGAAACCATCCGCCGTAGACTTAAACATTTGAAAGACTGGGGAGTGCCAGATCTAATATTGATTGATGGAGGAAAAGGTCAGCTCGACGCAGCGTTAAAGGCGCGAGAGGAGATACCTGAAGCCTCTAATATTCCTTTTATTGGACTAGCAAAAAGAGAGGAACAGATAGTAATTGAAAGTCAAAGAAGCAAAATTAAGTTAAATCACAGCTTAATTCAGGAAATGCATGGGCATGCTGTATTATCCGAGCGTTTTATATTAATTACTTTGCCTAGAAATAGTAATGTAGTCAAGCTATTGCAAAGGGTCAGGGATGAAAGCCATCGTTTTGCAGTTAGTTATCATTCAACACTTAAAACGCACAGAATGACAGTGTCATCATTAGAAGATATCCCTGGAATTGGACCACAGACCAGAAAACAACTTATTAAACGTTTTGGCTCGGTCAAAGGAATACTTGGAGCAAGTGAGGATGATTTGGTGGCAGAAATTGGACCTGCTCGGGCGAAGGTGGTTAAGTCTGGTCTAAATCTGATAAGCTAGAGTAGTATGGTTTCACCAATTTTTACTCCTGATTTTTTTTCTAGCAATAGAGCTAAACTTAAGGCAATGATAACCCCAAACACGCCAGTTATTATTACCGCAAATGGTTTACTTCAGCGTGGCGCAGATAGCAGTTATCCGTTTTCTCAGGACTCAAATTTTTGGTATCTGAGTGGCATATCAGATCCAGATATAGTAATGGTAATTGATGCCGAAGGGAAAGAATTTCTGATTGTTCCCATAAGGGAAGGTTCTAGGGTGGTTTTTGATGGGCAGATTGATGTAGGGTCGCTCAGCGAAGTTTCAGGGATTACGGAGATCGTGAACGAGACTAGTGGCTGGAAACGATTGGACGCTATCCTCGAAAAAAACAAGAAACTGGCGACTCTAGCTGCGGCACCTCCGTTTATTGAGCAATTTGGCATATATTCCAACCCCTCTCGGGCACATTTACTAGATCGGCTCCGTCGTCACGTCAAGGATTTAGAAATTGAGGATATTCGGCCTCAGTTAGTTGATTTAAGAATGATCAAACAAAGTGTGGAGCTTGAGGCAATTAAAACTGCTATTGATATTACTGTAGAAACACTTAAGGATGTTTTAAGCACTCCTTATGGAACTTATAATAATGAATATGAAATCGAAGCAGATATTACGCATGGTTTTCGACATCGGGGAGCGGATGGTCATGCTTTTGAACCGATAGTAGCTGGAGGAGTTAGAGCCTGTACGATGCATAATATTAATAATAATTTTAATCTTACACGTGGTGAATTAGTTATTCTGGATGTTGGTTCTGCAGTTTCTGGTTATGCGAGTGATATTACTCGTGTGTACTCAACCGATAAGCCGACTACCCGCCAGAAAGAAGTGTTTAGGGCGGTTAAAGATACGCAGGAATACGCAATTAGTCTTCTTAAGCCCAGGGTGTCTTTACGTACATATGAACATCAAGTGACTAAATTTATCGGCCGTAAGCTTAAAGAGTTAAAAATAATAGATAAAATAAACGAAAACAATATTCGTCGATATTTTCCTCATGCTACTTCACATTTTTTGGGACTTAACGTACATGATGTCGGTAATTACATGAAACCGTTAAGAGAAGGTATGGTTATTACTGTTGAGCCCGGAATTTATATTCCTGAAGAAGGTATAGGCATCAGGATTGAGGATGACATATTAATAACAAATGATGGAGCAAAAGTACTAAGTGCGAGCTTGCCGACTAAGCTTTAACTAAATACTGTAATACTATGCGAAATCCTTTTGCCCGATTATGTATTCGTTGGTTTGTTTGTGTTCTTGGACTGTGGATTGCATCACGGGTGATCTCGACCGACATTCATTACGCAAGTCTCTATGTAATCGTTGTAGCAGGGCTTATTCTGGCACTATTAAATGCAATAATTAAGCCATTTTTAGTTATTATATCTTTGCCGGCAATTCTGTTCAGTCTTGGTATTTTCATGATAATCATTAATGGTTTTATGGTTTTTATTGCTAGTTGGTTATATCATCCATTACATATAACAAATTTTTGGTCTGCTATATTTGCCGGTATGGTGATTGGACTGGTAAACTATTTAGTAAGCAAAGTAATTGAGAAAGACTAAGAGAATAATGAGTATATATAATTACATAGCTTTCGGCGCAATGGTATTAATGGTGATCTTGATTCTTGTGCAAACTAGAGGCGCTTCACTTGGGGCGGGTCTTGGTGGTGCGGGAGAGGTCAATACCACACGTCGAGGCACCGAAAAAACAATATTCCAATTGACCATAGTGTGTGCCTTAATTTTTTCCTTGGCCTTGTTGCTTAGCGCTATAGGCTAAACTGAGGAAATCTGCATGCAGCGGAGGAAACGATTCAAGCGCGTCATCTCGGGTAAAACAGCACAAGCTAGCCAATTGTATGAACAAATTGGCTTGAGTATAGAAGAGAATATATTTGGGCGTTTCCAACAAATAAAGGTTGTTAAACGTTTTGTTGGTGGTTGGGTATTATTTTGGTTTTTCCTTGCAGCCGTTACGGGTTTGCAACTTAGTAATTTATCGGCATATTTTCAAACTATCAAACCTATCCCCGGAGGTATATATAACGAAGGAATCCTAGGAACATTAACAAACGTTAATCCAATTTATGCTACTAGTGAAGTAGATACCAGTCTTTCTAAACTTATTTTTGCGGGGCTTTTTTCCTATAATGATCAAAATAAATTAATTGATGACCTGGCTAGCGGATATACTATTTCGCCAAGCGGTAAGGTCTACACCATAAATTTACGCCCTGGGCTTCGGTGGCAGGATGGGCGTCCTTTAACTGCTGCTGATGTTGTGTATACGATTCAGACTATTCAGAACCCCAATGCGCAGTCGCCACTGTATTCTAGTTGGTCGGGTGTTAATGTGAGTGAAATAAATCCAACTACGGTACGTTTTGTGCTTCCAAATCCATTGGCATCTTTTATCTACAATTTAACCATTGGAATTATTCCAGAACATATTCTTTCCAAAATTGCTCCGTCTGATCTACGTGCCGCATTATTCAACACTGATCATCCAGTAGGAGCTGGACCATTTTCATGGCATGCCATTGATGTTAGTGGTAATGCTCCCGAAAATGCTGAAGAACAAATAGCCTTAAAACCCTTTTCTGACTATGCGTTAGGTAAACCAAAGCTTGGAGAATTTATTGTAGATGCATATGCAAACTCTACACAGTTGATTAATTCTTTTATTTCAGGTCAATTAAATGCTATTGCTGGGCTGGATCAGGTACCCGCTGCAGTTAGACGCATGCCAGGAGTTCAAGTACATAGCTTTATTCTTACCGCGGGTGATTATGTTTTCTTTAAAACCCAAGGTGATATTTTAAGTGATTCAAGTATTCGTCAAGCATTAGTTTTGGGTTCTAACCCTTCTGCTATAATTTCGCAACTAGGATATTCAACAATTCCGGTCACTGAACCTATTCTTCTTGGTCAGTTGGCTTTTAACGCTAAATATAAACAAGTCACCAACCAACCAATCAAGGCGGATACCATACTGACAAATGATGGATGGAATCTTGGGGTGGGCGGTTATCGTTATAAAAATTCTCAGCAACTTAGCTTTAATATGGTGATAACCGATACGCCGGAAAACCAACTAGTAGCCTCATTACTTAAAAAACAATGGAAAAAAATAGGAGTTAATCTAGTCATAATTAGTGAGTCGGCTGCTACTTATACTACGACTATCCAGGACCATAACTATGATTCAACACTGGATGGGATATCTATAGGCATAGATCCAGATGTTTTTGTTTACTGGGATAGCTCTCAATACGATCCACGTTCGGGCGGACTCAATTTATCAGAGTTTGATGTTCAGTCTGCGGATCAGGCCCTAGAAGCCGGAAGAACACGTCTTACTCCTGCATTAAGAGTTTTAAAGTATCAACCATTTTTGAGTGACTGGCAAAAGGATGCTCCCGCTCTTGGGCTTTATCAGCCTAGGTCTATATATATTACTAAGGGTGCAGTTTATAACCTAAATAATCAACAAATTAATTCTCCTCAGGACCGGTATGATAATGTACAAAACTGGGAGATTGTGCGAGCAGGCGTAACAGATTCTAGGCCTTGAGCTGATTAGTGAGTTTGCGCTACTATATTTAGTAAGCGGATATGGCGGAATGGTAGACGTGCTAGCTTCAGGAGCTAGTGGGCTTTATGCCCGTGGAGGTTCAAGTCCTCTTATCCGCACCAAGTTTATCTTTCCGTCCACGAATAGAAGCCAGCAGTGAGTTACCGGGGAATTTCTTAAAGGCATCTATATCTATTTACCAAGGATATCGGCTTTATACTGCAAACGAATTGTTCTAAATAATTCCAACAATTTTGCATAAAGAGTTATTGCAGAAGATTAATGAATATAAGAGTACTCTACATTAACTTTTGTTTTATAAGACTAAGGCGTTTTAGGTCTTATTGTGCTATTATCTATTCCTAGGATGGGTGTGAAAGTAAAAGTGGATCGAAACAGTCATGAATAAAGTTGCGCATTACCTTCAAGAGCATATATCTGGTGAAGTAATGACCGGTAATGACGCCAGAAAATATTTTTCTACAGATAGTAGCATTTTCACCATAACTCCTAGTGTTATAGTTTATCCGAAAAATGAAAATGATGTCAGGAAGATTGCTCGTTTTACTTGGCAGCTAGCGGAGCGAGGTAGAACCATTCCCTTGACAGCAAGGGGGAGCGGAACTGACTTAACTGGTGCGGCGATAGGTAGTGGGGTTCTTATAGTTTTCCCTTCACACTTAAACCAAGTTAAATATTATGATGCTAAAACAGAGCAAATAATTGCTGAAGTAGGAATTAATTTTGGTAAGCTTCAGCAGCTTCTTTTGTCATATGACCGTTTTATTCCTGCAGCTCCCGCTAGTATGGAATATTCAACTCTTGGTGGTGCGGTTGCAAACAATGCATCCAGTAAGTATTCATTGAAATACGGGGATATGAGGAAGTCTGTGCAAGGGCTTCGGGTGGTACTTTCGAATGGTGAAATTATTGAAACTAG
The DNA here is from genome assembly GCA_021804085.1 of bacterium. GTDB lineage: Bacteria > Patescibacteriota > Saccharimonadia > Saccharimonadales > UBA4665 > JAJZWH01. The sequence goes on from JAJZKM010000003.1 coordinate 61,409, forward strand.
GAAACTCAGTAAGAAAGAGTTGAATCGCAAACTCGGACTTTCAACTTTCGAAGGTGAAATTTATCGATCAATCGATACTCTATTAGAAGAAAAAAAGGATATAGTATCTAAATCTATTTTGAATGTTAGTAGAAATTCGTTTGGTTATAATTTATCAGACGTCAAAAACGATGATTCATCTTTCGATCTGACACCACTTTTGGTTGGCAGCCAAGGCAGCTTAGGCTTAATAACTGAAGTTACTATGGGAACTAGTCGATCTAGACCGATGACTACACTTTTGTCAGCATATTTAAATAGTGCCGATGATCTACAGGCAACAGTGATTCAATTGCGTTCTCTTGATGAGATGCCTAGCGCAATAGAGGTAGTTGATGGATCGCTACTAGAATCTGTTGCACAAGAAAATCCCAATTACTTGAAGGAAGTTATAGCATCACCTTTTCCTAAGTTTGTTTTGCTTGTGGAATTCGACACTGAAAACGAACATAAACGACACAAACTAGTTAAGAAAGCTTCAAAAATTCTTAGCCAATACAGCAGTGATGTGGTCGTCGAAGAAGATAAAGAGCGTCAAAAAATAATATGGAAGGTAAGGGAAGCATCAGCACTTTACAGTGGACATAACCAAGGACAATTAAATCCTCTTCCTTTGATTGATGACGGAATTGTGCCACTGGACAAATTATCAGCTTTTATAAACGCCATTTATGATCAGTTCAATCGTGAACATTTGCAAGTTGCAATTTGGGGTCACGCTGGAGATGCCAATTTGCATGCACAGCCGTATCTTAATTTGGGACAAGTTGGAGACAGGCAAAAAGCGTTTAGGATGCTTGAAGACTACTGCCGTACCATTAAAGACCTCGGGGGATCATTAAGTGCCCAGTATAATGATGGCCGTTTACGAGGATCTTATTTGAGTAAAATCTATCCAGAAGATGTATATCAGTTATTTGTTCAAGTAAAGAAAGTATTTGATCCCTATAACATCCTGAATCCCGGCGTCAAGATTGGTGTCAGCAACGATGAGATAAAACCACAGCTTAGAAACGAATATAGTCTACAGCATATTTATGATCATTTACCATTATCTTGAAAGATTAGTCTAGGTACTATATCCTATAAAGGCTAATATAATTTTAGATCCTTTTAGCGCGAGTGCTGGAATGGTAGACAGGCCAGCTTGAGGTGCTGGTGTCCATTAGGACGTGGAGGTTCAAGTCCTCTCTCGCGCACCAAGGGCGCTTAGCTCAGCTGGCTAGAGCACCTCGTTTACACCGAGGGGGTCGGGGGTTCGAATCCCTCAGCGCCCACCAAAGTATCCGTATGAGAACCCTGCACCTTATTGGTGTCGTTCAATTCGCCCATCGGGATGTCCCTGAGGGCGGATTTTTCTATGCAAAGAGAGTGGTGAATTTTTGCTGGAATGAGACGTGAAAGAAAGCCGTCAAAGGGCTCGTTATAGTCAACTCAGACAGTTCGCTCTCATGTCTCGGCCAATACTGATTGGCCTGCAAATATCACTTAATGTCAAGCTACCTTTTTGCCGAATAGCCTATCCATTCTAGACTTAGTTTTTTATAAGCTTATGGCGTAAGCTCTATGTGACATTTTTAAGGCAGCATATGATTATTGTCGCAATTAGATAAATCGCTAGACAGTCAGTGCTAGCTAAACCTATTGTTTATTAGGGGGAAGTTTAGATCCAGCGACACCCAACAGTACCAATGCTGCGAGCAATAGTACCGCCATGGCCGCGAAACTCGCTGTCCTCCCCATTAGCGCCAAAGGAAGAGCCAATAGACTACAAGCCGCTCCGAGAAGCGCAAACATAACGGCAGGCTTGGAAGAAGATACTGATTGCTTTTTTGTCATGATAGAACATCCTTTCTTGTATTGTAAATGCTTATAGGGAGATAGAGTAATTTGTCTTCTTCCTATAAGATTTACACTTTAATTTTATTAAAAGTTACATTTATCATACGATTCACCCCTATGCATATATATTCAAAGTGTCGTACAAATAACTGACAGCTTGAGTATATATCATGTCGTGGTGAGTTTCATGATCTGTATTAGATTTAGAGTTTTTCG
>JAJZKM010000023.1 GCA_021804085.1 bacterium
TTCAATTCTTGGTGCTATTTCCTTGGATGGTATGTGATACATTACTGCATGAATCTGCATATTTTCGTAAGAAAAAGAAATGACAGTTCTATTTACGACGCATTATCTTGAAGAGGCCTGAAACCAAGTGCCAGTGATATAAAAAATACAAGACTACCTTGAAGAACTGAAGTAGTAGCACCTCCGAGTGCTCCGCCTAGCATTATTTTTAATCTACCTACTGGAGCTACCATCGTCTCTTTAAGAAAGCCAAACTGGCGATCGAAGATTATCATTGCACCATAAAACATAGCTGAAAAAAGTACAGTTTGCGCCATTATGCCTGGGACTAAAAATTCAAGAAAATTACCCTGGCCGGCAGCCTTATAAATAGATCCTAAACCATATCCGAGTGCAAGCAGGAAAAGCAATGGTTGTCCTATAGCTCCAGCAATTCGTGATCGGCTACGAAAGTATCGTTTGATTTGTCTTAGCCAAAGTATATACATAACTTTCATCGCATACTCCTTGTCCGATGTCGCTCAAGCCACGCATCATGTGGATCTACTTCTTTATCGCGCAACTCTTTACCGGTTAGGGACAGATAGGCTTGTTCTAGCGATTTCGTTGAAGTAAGCTTCATTAATTCTGCTGCAGTCCCTACTGTTAGTAGTTTTCCATGATCAACAATTGCAATTCTAGAGGCATTGGCTTCGGCCTCTTCAAGATAATGCGTCGTAAATAGAACTGTCATTTCTTTTTCTTTAGTTAAATTACTTACGTATTGCCAAAGTAAGTTGCGGGTTTGTGCGTCTAGTCCAAGAGTTGGTTCATCCAGAAAAAGTACCTTTGGGTGATGTAATAATCCGCGAGCTATTTCAAGCCGACGTTTCATGCCCCCAGAAAAAGTTTTTACCATATTTTTTCTTTTATCCCATAGTTCTACCAGATTCAAGAGTTCTTCAATTCTTGGTGCTATTTCCTTGGATGGTATGTGATACATTACTGCATGAATCTGCATATTTTCGTAAGCTGTTAAATCTGTGTCTAATGAAGGATCCTGAAAAACAATACCGAAGCTGCGTCGCGTAGCGTCTTGATCTTTTACTACGTCGAATCCGTTTAAAATTAATTTGCCTGAAGTAGGTTTAATAAGGGTGGTAAGCATTTTTATAGTTGTAGATTTGCCAGCACCATTTGGACCGAGCAGAGCGAACATTTCACCTTTATTGACGTTAAAACTAACATCCTTGACTGCAGTAAAATTACCAAATCGTTTAGTAACATGTTCAACTTCAATCATTTTATTAACCTAAGCTAAATCCTTCTCCTGCAGCATATTCTTTCGAAGATTCTCTCAGGGGGGTTTCTTTTAGTAAAATCGCAAATATTAGCAGTAGTGCAGCAACTGGTATTGCGTAAATAAATGTATCGTGAAAAGCTAGCACAAAAGCCTGTAAAACCTGATGGGTAACAAGTGGCGAAATACCTGATAGGCTATTGGTTCCTCCAGATATAGAAGCGGCACTAATATTGTAACCTAGGTGGGGCAGGAGCGCGTGCAGATGTGTATTTAGTCTAGTAATTAAAATTGTTCCAAATACAGCACCACCAAAAGAGCTACCAATACTTCTGGCAAAAGTTGCAGTTGAAGTACCCGATCCCATTTGTTCAAAAGGGATCGAATTTTGTACCGCTAATGTCGGTACCTGCATAAATAGTCCAATAGCAAAGCCTATAATAATCATCCACCAGCTCATAGTAACCTGCGAAGTCGTTAAACTAAGTCCAGAAATTAGCCATAGACCTGCAATCAATATTATGCCACCAATAATTGGGTATGGACGGTAGCGCCCGTATTTAGTGATTAGCTTTCCAGACATAAGTGTGGCTATGAATAATCCAGCAACCAGCGGAAATAGTAATAATCCAGATTTAATGGGTGAATAATTCCTGACAATTTGTTGGTATTCCGGAATATATAGAATTGTTGCAAACATCACTATCCCGGATAGTAAGGATAATATAACCGAAACTGTAAAAACACTATTCTTAAATAATTTTAGTGGGATTATAGGTTCTTTCGCTTTCGACTCATTGATTACAAAGCCCACAGCAAAAAAGATGCTGACGATAGCTAATGTAATTATTTGCCATGAAGACCAAGCGTAGGTTAGTCCTGCCCAGACAGATATTAATATAAGTGAAGTAGAGGCAATGGATAACAATGCGGCGCCACTATAGTCTATTTTATGCATCAATTTTCTAATCGGTAAATGAAGTCGGGTGCTGATAGCAAATAAAGCTATAACACCAATCGGTAGATTAATATAGAATATCCAACGCCATCCAGAAACTCCTAATACAGTATGTGCGTCAGCTAAAAAACCACCAAGTAGTGGCCCAGCAATGCTAGCAACTCCAAAAACTGCACCAAAATATCCTTGGTATCGTCCTCGTTGTCGAGGTGATACGACATCACCTATAATAGCTAACACTAGTGAGATTAAACCTCCGGCACCGATACCCTGTAAAGCCCTAAAAATTACTAGTTGATCCATGGTTTGGCTTAAGCCACAAAGAGCAGACCCTGCCAAGAAAATGATAATAGATATGAGAAAAATTTTCTTACGCCCAAAGAGATCTCCTATTTTTCCGTATAAAGGAGTAGATATTGCGCTGGTAAGGAGATATGCAGTTGCAACCCAAGATAGTTTATTTAGTCCGTGTAAGTCGCTGGCAATTCTTGGTAGGGCGGTTGCGACAATAGTTTGATCGAGTGCAGCTAGTAGCATTGCTAGCATAAGGGCTGTAATAATTACCATTATTTCAGCGTGTGTTCGTTCGGTTCGCTCAATCTTAGTGTTAGTTGTTTGATGTTCCATGCTTTATTGCTGCCTTTATGTTATTTTATAAATCTGTGTTCTAATCCTGTTGCAAACTTATCAAACAAGACTACAAATTGTTCTCTTTCACTAATTGACCAACTAGATATAACTTCAGAAAGTAATGCACACTGTGCCTTATAAATTTTTTTTGCCTCTAGATCTCCTTCTGGTGAAGTACTCAATAAATGTACGCGTTTATCATTGCTATTTTTTCTTATTATAAGTCCACTGTCTTCTAGTTCGTGAACCTTACGGCTCACTGATGGCGCTTCAATTCCTAATTTATCCACTAACTCCTGAAACTTTTGTGGCTTTTTGCTCAATAACATTAGTATAGATGCAGCAGGTCTGTCTAGTTTCAAAGAAGACAAAGTTTGAACTTGTTTCCAGTACTGAGCTTTTTTAGCGATTCGCAAACATCTTATCAGTGAAGACTCTATGCTATGTATCTGTTCCAGCCCGTGTTCTTCCATATCCATATTATGAACAGTATATATTATTTACTTACGATAAGTAAATATATTAATATGGTAGGTTTTCGTTAATTGATTGAACCGAATTTTGCGGATAACCGCTGGATTGTAACCCGTTGAATTGATTATTACTTTGCATTACCGGAGCATTGCCTTGAAGGTTAAATGTGCCAGTAGCTAGGCCATTTGCCATTTGGGAATTTATAGTCCCAGAAGGAAACGAAGAGGTGTGTCCTATTTGCAACGTTGGCATATTATCTCCCTTAATTCCATTTCCAGTGATTTGAGACGGAGAAGAATTAATAAGCAGGTAACTTCCTGACACAATACCAACTAAAACTATAAATGAGAGTAGTGTTATTAACACATTCCTTCGGTGGGCATTTTTGGGTTGCTCAGCTTTCTGTTCATCGATTCCGGAATCTGCTTTGATCATTAGTAATACTTTATTCCATATTAAAGTTTAGCGCTAGAGCAAACTAGTTTATGTTATATAATAAGTTTCAGGTAAAAAAAATAAAAATGCAATACAGTAATTTAGGTATGAATCAACGCATTTCTTCAACTGGCCCTAGAATTAGGGGTGGTGAAAAAAAACGTACTTCTTTTAGGGACCTATGTCGTAAATTTTTTCTAATGGTAGTTGTGGCTGGAGTAATCTGGGGTGGTGTAAGTATAGCGAGTATTGGCAGGGTTAGTGCTTATGGAACTCTCCCTGATATTAAATCTGCATTATCGGGGTATTGTCTTGACGATCACGGAGGTTCAATGAAACCAGGTTCCACAGTCTATTACTCGCTATGTAATGGAAGCGAAGCACAGGCATGGAGTCTTAGCGGTGGTACTATAGAAAAACAAGGTCAATATTGTTTAAGTGCCTTTAAATTTGAAATTCTAATTGAAAATTGTAAGAAAGGTAGTATTAATCAAGCATGGGTTCGATATGGTGTTGGTATAAAAAATATATCTGAACAATATTGTTTATCAATGCCGACACAAAAGAATAACCAAACTTTAACATTAAAGCCATGCAACACCACAAATATTGATGAAAGCTGGACTCCTTCATTATGGAGTGGGCAGTCAATCTTTAGCATGTCTAGTGCTAATTGTAATCAGACAGATCTTGGAAAACGGGTGGCTTGCTTTGCTGAACGACAATGGTTGTCTTGGCAAACGGAACCGAGCCTGCATAATGTTTTGCTGACCGACTATACCGATGGTAATTCTAATGAAGAATGGTGCGCCGACTTTGTGAGCTACGTCTACAGACAGGCTGGCGACTCATTTACTAACGGTGAGCGATCTGGATGGGATGAATATAATGCCAACAATATTCGTTACCAGGGATTTACTTATCATGCGGCAAACAGTGGCTATATCCCTAGACCAGGTGACGTAGCGTACT
>JAJZKM010000012.1 GCA_021804085.1 bacterium
AGATTAAAAATACTTCCGTGAGGCTTAAGCATTTTTACTGCGTTCATTAATCCAGCCAGAGGATCTGTGAAATGATGCAGTGCATTTCCGATGAATACTATATCGGCGCAACTACTTATTGGAAGTAAATCTTCAGCAGACAACTCAAATGCTTTAATGTTATCTATGTGATTCTTTGATCCTCGTTTCGTTAGCCGTTTTAAAGCTTCCGCGTCGGGATCAATTGCATACACTAAACCCTCTACACCAACAATTTTTGCTGCAGGAATACTAAAATAACCATCATTAGCACCAAGATCTACGAAGCACATACCATTCTCAAGACCAATTAATGACAAAATCTGATTTGGGTCCTGGCTTTTAATCCGGTCCTTAATATTGTAGTGAAATTTATGGCTTTGATTATTCGGCATATATTTTACGATTCAATTGATACATTAATAAAGTTTTACAGCTATCATAATATTAACTTAGTTACCTGTGAAAGAACAATCAGATTACTAATAAATCAAATTTAGGGTATATTTAATAATCAACATAATACCTTATTTTAAATTTTAGAGATTAGTAGCAATAATTTATTAGTATGACTCTCATTGTATTTTTATTTTGATAGCGTAAAGTTACTTCTGATATGATCAAACACATAACCAAAACTAAGGCAATAGGACTAATTGTAATTATTGCAGTGGTCGGCATCTTTCTAATAACCAATAATCAGGGAAACGATGTAAGGCATAGTGTTAATAATAAGCAAAAAACCGAAACTATAGAATCTAATCAGTTAAATCCACTTGCATATTTACCAAAGCCCCCATTGTCGTGCAACTCTGTCGTTTCGATTGTTTCCCTTTCGGCAGATTACACAGTAACCAATATGGGATGTTCTAGCCAGAACTCAATATCTAAACTTATATGCAATGGAACTATATACCAAAATGCAACCAATGTCAGTCTCAACTGCTATCGTCCAGATTACTATTCATCAACCGACCAAGTAGTTTGTAGTGGTGCAGCAAATCAATCAAGCTCAGGTAACCTAACCCTCAACTATTCCTGCTCTGTACCAGCGATAGAAGGCCAAACTGTATATCTGTGCACTGGACAAATCCAAAACTATGCAAGTTTAGCTATTAATTTACCTATAAACGCAAACTGTAGCTCATAGATGCATATTCAAGTAAATTAGACATCAATTAGTAACAAAAGATTTATATGAAACTAATGAATTCGTCGTTATTTCAAAAAAAACCAATAATAGTTACTATTATTTTCTTGCTAGTGACGTCAATAGGGCTTATAGCTCTTAACACCTACTCTAATTACGATATTGCTAAATTTGATACTATCAGGGAAAGAGAACAAAATAGTCTTGATGAAGCGAATGCAACATATGAGTTAATACAAAAAGCCGATATTTCACTCCGAGATTATATGCTAACCGGAAATATTAGCTACAGAAAAGCTCTTGATGCAGATTATCCCCAACTTAATACCGATATCGTAAACCTGAGCAAGTCAAAAAATTTTGAGGTTAATACTTACACTAATGATTTAATTAGGCTTTCTAGTTATAAGGAACGACAGCTAAAAAATACTGTTAATATATTTTCGAGTTCGGGGCTTAATGTCGCCATAGCTTCTCTACCAGCATCTGAATCGCTTTCACAGAATATTACAAAACTAATTTCAAAAATCCAAACAGAACGTGATAAAGCAATGCTTAACTATCAACAGCGAGCGGCATTTTACCGTACCGTCGTTGATATAGTAGGCCCATTAATTATCCTTGCTGATATATTTTTAATTGGAATCGCTACTTATCAAACCATAAAACAAGAAATAAAAGCAAAATCTTTGAATGACATGCAGACAAACTTCGTATCTATTGCTTCACACCAATTAAGAACACCTGCAACCGTAATTAAACAAAACGTATATTTTTTATTGAACGGATTTTACGGTAAGTTAACAAAAAAGCAGAAATCTGTATTATTAACAATTGATAACTCCAACAATCGGAGCATAAGTATTGCAAACGGTTTACTCTATTTAGCACATATAGATGCAAGCAATCATGATATCTTAAAACAAAAATGTGATCTTAGTTTTATAATCAGAAACTCTCTGGGCAACTACGAAGCGGCCATAAAAGATAAAAATATAAAACTAAATCTTAGCTTACCATTAAAGCCTACACCAATAATGGCTGACGAGAAATATCTCCAATTATTATTCGAGATATTAATAGAAAATGCTGTTCAGTACAGCCAAAATCATAAAATAATACAGATCAAACTACGATCAGATCCTAATTACTATCATATAGAATTTAAGGATCAAGGTATTGGCATAGCTAAAAAAGATCAAACAAGAATTTTTGAGAGATTTTTGCGACTTGAAAATGGAATTAAGATGCGTCCTGACGGTAGTGGTATAGGACTATATTTAGCCTCAAATATAGTTAAAATGCATGGTGGAAAAATAGATTTAAAATCAAGTTTAGGCTCTGGATCGACATTTTCTATACAATTAGAAAAATAATTTATACTATTTATCTTGTTTTAACTGCCCGTCAACAATAGTCAACTTGCGATCTGTCTTAGCAGCAATATTGTTGTCGTGAGTAGCAACTATAATAGTGGTATTCTCAGACCTAGATAATTCCTTTAGTAAATTAAATATTTTCTTTCCTGTTTCTGAGTCTAAGTTACCAGTCGGCTCATCGGCTAATATAAGCTTAGGCTTATTTGCTAACGCCCTAGCGATAGCAACTCGTTGCTGTTCACCCCCCGATAATTTGCCTGGACGTCGATTTATCTTATCTCCAGAAATCCCCACTTGCTCAAGAATATATTGCGCTCGTTCCTTACGTTCATTTGTTGCTAAACCGGCAAACTCCATAGGTAACATAGCGTTTTCAAGTGCCGTTAGATTAGGAACTAGATAGAAACTCTGAAACACATATCCAAGCTTAAGACATCGATATCTAACTAGCTCACGATCACTTTTTTTTGCTAAATCCTCGCCATCAACCACAATACTTCCACTGGTTGGTTTGTCCAGTGCGCCAAGAAGCAAAAGTAACGTTGACTTGCCACTACCACTCTTTCCAACTAAAGAGACAAACTCTCCGTCATCAACATTAAAACTAATATTATTTGCAGCTTTTAGAATATGTTCGCCTGAATTATATTCTTTTGATAGTGATTTTACTTTTAACATTTAATCCGTCCTCATAATTTCTGCAGGTCTTACTTTAGAAATAACTAGAGCTATACCTACGCTGCCAATTACAGATATGATTATCACGGCTAATATACCATATAGCAAAACATCCCACCCTATGACGGCATGAACATTAGTAATATTACTTCGCAGCACACCACCAACGCCTCTTCCGCCACTAACAAAGCGACCGCCAGCACCGCCCCCGAAGGAACCTAACCTAGAAAATCTACCGTTCCCTACTGTTCCCGCAGTCGTACTATTACTTACAAGAAACTTTGTCATCGGGTTTCCCGCCAATATGACAATCAATATTCCAACAACAGCACCAAGTAAAGTAAGAGTTGATGATTCTGCGGCAAACTGACTAACTATCTTTAAATTCGATGCTCCAATTGCCTTAAAAATTCCAATCTCTTTACGTCTTTCTCTTGCAACAATTATCATTGTCAAAAGAATGATTATACCGCCTGCGATTATTGCTCCTATGACGCTATAGAGGGATATTGTCTTAACTGAATTCAAAGGACTAACTTCAGTGTTTGCATCTTCTATTGCATTAGTTACGTTAACATTCGAACCAAGTTCCTTTTGTATTGCAGAAGTGACACTACTTAGGTTATCAATAGAATTTACAAAAATTTCAGCCGCAGTTACATCACCACTTTGACCGCTCAAACTTTGTTCGACACTCAAGGGTACTATTGCTGCATTGCCAAGAGCTCCATTATTAGCAGATAAATATATCCCAGTAACCTTAAAATTAACATTATAGGACTGAAAAGTAGACCCAACTTTTAAATTGTTTTTACTAGCCATATTGCTACTTATTATTGCTAAGTCAGAATTTGAACTTGGGCTAAAGTAATTACCCTGTTCCAAAGTAAGCGATTGACCATTTATGTTTTGAGAATTACTTGTGCCAATAATTGTTATTGGCAAACTAAAGTTAGTAGGTATCGATGAACTCCCGCCTCCAGAGAAAAATAAACCTCCTCCAGCTTTAAACAAATGTCTTTTTAAATTCAATTTAACTGGTGACGACAAACTAGTAGTTGCATTACTACTATTTGTGCTCTGCAGACCAAAAGATAAATCCGTGGAACCAATTGTAGTCAAACGTTCAGTAAGAGTTTCATTAACTGCTGTAACATTGGGTATTTTAATTAGATCTGCCAGCTGTGAAACCGTAAGAGAATTATTAATTGCACTATATGAATTAAATCCTGCCGGTTGAATACTAACAGTATTACCAATTGAAGATTTAACTGCTGAGATCTTATTGTCAACAGCCTGCCGAGCGACTAACATGGTCAACGACAGACCAATACTAACTCCCAAAATTATAACTATAGCTACAGTCCGTATTCCGCTGCGAAATGCATTTTTAAAGCCTCTGATCAAACTAGCCATATATAGAAACTATAGGGATTATTTCTTATAATAAGCTGATTAATGTTTCAAGTAAAAGAACCAGCATTATGGTAGCCAAGATTAAACTTATTGCCATAAATCTTAAAAAGCAACACTACAAATAAAGATTTATTTTTAATATTATTACTTGATGAGGTGCTAGGCTAATCCACAAGCCGTCATCGTTTAATTCAACCAAACGTCGAATTTTCTTTGATGTGGAAAAAATCAATTCTGCTTTTCTAGGCTTTTTAATTAAATCAACCCTAAAATTCTGTAGTCTATTATTATAATTTACTGCCGTTATAAATACAGATTCATTGTATTCCCAACGCCAACATAAAACGTCTTCATATTGTGGTTCAATCAGTAATAATTCAAATCGATTCGACGGATCGCCGACATTCTCTTTAGCAACAAATAGTTCACGATAAAAAGAAGATACTTTCTTATTCTTGTTTTCCTTAGAATCCATAGAAAGTTGTACGGGCATCTTAATTTTTTTACCAGATAGTTGCCCATGATAAAATAAATGCGCTCCCGGAGTGGTAACTAATATAGCTGCAGCCATACGATGAACCTTAAAAACATGCGACGCTGCCCTAGGTTCATCGTGATTCTCGATAAAACGTAGAGAACTATGTTGTTCGCTTAGTGGTCTAGATAAGTAAAGTCTTAAAAAGTCATAATTTTCAGACCATAAACAGTCATAAAAATCCTTATCATACACATAATTAAAACCAAGTGAAACTAGCTTTTCTCCACTATGCCAATAGGCTTCAGCTATAAAAATTAATTCCGGACACACTTCTCTGACTTCAGAGATTACACTTTGCCAATATTCTGTATTTGGTATATCTCCGGCTAGCTTTCCCCAAGTACTACTAAATATTTGATTCAGAAAAAGCATTGCCATATCACAGCGTACACCATCCGCTACGGATGATATATTTTTCAAAACACTTGCCGCTTCATGACGTAAATTCTCAGAAAATGCATTTAGCTGAACAACATCAACCCAAGGTTCATAATGAGGATCTCTTCCTAAAGCATAGTTGTGTCCCTCTATATTCGTGAAGTTATTTGACTGAGATGCGGCTACTTCATCTGTGGCCTTAATAAAGTACTCTGGATATTTCTTAGTCCAAACATGATCAAGAGCTACATGATTTGGCACAAAATCTAAGATTAGTTTTATATTTCTCTCATTGAGAAGCTTCTTAAAATCTAAAAGATCCTGCCAAACTCCCAAAACCGGATTTAAAGAATAGTCTTTTATGCTATATGCCGACCCTACCAAATGTGCAAGTCTGTCTTTAGGTAAAAGAGTATTCACTTCAGACATAAAGATAGGATCGTTTTTATTTATTTCTAAAGCTTTTGGACTCCTCTGCCAAACTCCCATTAACCAGACAGCATTAAAACCGAGATCCTGAATATCTTTTATTTCATTATCGGGTATATTATTTAAATTAATTTTCTTTCCATGTTTAATCGAAAGCTCATTAAGCCAGTTTAGTGTGTTGATTTCGTATATTTCTAAACTCATTAACTTAGCAAAATAATATTAGATTGATGATTATAATTCTTTAAGCTTAAAAACTTCCTTAAGTTTATCCTTTTACCGATCGAAAAAACCAACTTGTAAATATAATTATTTAAATCAAAAATAATCTTGTCTAAATAGTACCAAAATTCTATAAAATTTGAACCGCTCACACTGAATTACACATACTGTTAATCAAAAAGATGGCAGCTCGTATCATCAAAACATTATCAAAATAATCTAAAATTACCGATTGTTATATAGGGTTCTTTCAATGAATATTGAGCCATCATTAATAAAGATGACCTAAGCCATATAATACCTTCTATTAACTTGAGTATTCTCGCTTTTTACCATGCCCAGGCTCACCTGACTAGTGCTTATACTTCTTTTAAGAACTCTATACTTTGAAAACACTACCCTTTGTTGCTTTTCTGTAAGGCCACCCCTAACGCCGAAAGAATCTTGGCTTTCAATAGCCTCTTTAAGACAACACATCCTTACTGGACATCCATAACACAATTTTATAATTTCAGGAGATATTTGCTCCTGTTTATTTTTCAGATAAAATAGATTAATATCATAACCCTTGCAAGAAGCTTCCTTTCTCCAATCTGGGTCAACTACAACTGAATTAAGATCTATTGCTATTTGCTGTAATTGTTCATATCTCATATACGGGTACTGCAATTAAATTCATAATAAGTAAATGTAATCATAGAACTTATTCCATTATTTTGCGATATTTATTATAACATTTTACTACATATATTAATATATTTTTTTACATACTTATGATTATTGGTCAAATAATATGTATTATCAGAGATATATTACTGATTAGCTAATCAAGCTTTGTATTCATGAACTTTAAAATAATTAATAAGAAATAGAAAAATACAAATTTTTAGAAAAAGAAAGTTGTTTAATCATGAGAGTGATCAACTAAAATTGTCCTAACGTCATCATTAGCCTCAAGGGAAATGTCTTCTTTTTGATCAGCAGGTTTTAGAATATTATCTACTAATTGATCAAGCTGATTATCGGTCAGGTTTGCTTTAACCGCATATCCTTCAATACCCATATCTCTTAATCCTTGAGGTGCGTCTGCTTCGTTAAGATTTGAGATTATAAATACAGGTATATTTCTACCCCAGTCATTTTTGCGCATTGTCTCGAGAATTTGATCACCAGCAATTTTTGGCAACATTAAATCTAATAAAACTAGATCGGGTTGTTCGTCCTGTATGACTCTAATTGCGGCAATGCCGTCATGAGCTACGAAACAGGTATATCCTATGATTTCTAAACGAGTTTTATAAATATCTGACAATGCAACGTTATCTTCAATAATGGCCACTTTATGAGATTTAGTAAATTGCTGGGGTTGCTCATTTTCCATACACCAATTTAATCATAGTTTGCTATGATTGCAATCACAGTAATGAAGTTATAATTATTAAATGCACCATCATATTCTACTAAATGAAATATCTGAAGGTGAAATTTATTTATCAAGATCCGATCCCGCTCTTGCGGTGCTTATAGCGAAACAACAGCCACTTTTAATCGTTTCACGAGGTAACTATTTTTATTCATTATGCAGATCAATTATTGGGCAACAAATATCAACCGTAGCGGCTCGTGCTATCTTTAATAGATTTGACACTATTGGTGGAACAGACCCAGAAAAATTGCTAACCTTATCCGACATCAGACTGAGAGAGATTGGCTTGTCAGGACAGAAAATATCATACCTAAAAGATTTAGCTAGTCACTTTATAAAAAATCAGAATATATATAATCATTTGGAGACATTATCGGATGACGAAATTATAAATCACCTAATTAGCATCAGAGGAATCGGAATATGGACGGCGCAAATGTTTTTAATGTTCAGCCTGCATAGGCTAGACGTCTTTGCCGTGGACGACAACGGCATTCAACGTGCAATGATAAATCTTTACGAATGGACAACGCGTCCTTCTAAAAAAGAATTAATAGATTATGTTCAACATTGGAAACCTTATCGAACAATTGCCTGCTGGCATCTATGGAAATCACTTGAATGAATTCATGCTAAATTAGCTATAAACTCCTCTTAATTCTTGGACGAATTAGTTTGGAATAAATAATCAATAGAAGAGCTATAATTACTACTGTAATAGTAATATATAGTTCACCATGAATAAAACTGCTTATGTGACTACCTCCATAATAGGCAAGGAGAGACCAAAAAGTGACCCAAATAGATGCTCCAATTGCATTAAAAATGAGAAACTTCGGCCAACGAATTTCACTTATTCCGGCAATGATTCCGTTAAGTTGCCTCAATCCATCTATGAAACGAGCAATGATAATTATTTTACCGCCATTGTGGTTAAAATATGCTTCAGCTTTATCAAGTCTTTCTTTTGTTAGCAAAATATAGCGTCCATATCTCTCAATCAGTGGACGACCACCATAATTGCCAATTACAAAACCAATATTATCACCTAATACTGCCGCAATAATCCCCACCATAATAATAATTAAGATATTCAACTTCCCTAGACCAGCATAAAAGGCGGCAGCTATGAGAACCGTCTCACCCGGTACGATTACACCAAAATCTTCAAGGAATAACAGCCCTCCAACAGCAAAATAACCATAGCGATCAACAGTTGGTGATAGCGCTTGAATGAAACTAGGAACTAATAGATGTGTATGAACCATAACCTTACAAGATTAACATATTTATTAATCTATAAAATTTGTCATCAATGGAGCATTTTCAACATTAGGGGTCAACGCTTTTAACCCCCATACATATTCAATGGTGTGAAGTATTGAATAATGGTTAAATCTGGAGTTTGATTGATACTGATGTCTTGCGGCTGATCCGGCAAAAATAGTTGCTACCACATTACTTGCAGCGTCTCCCTCATCCCAAGTTATTATTAATAGCGAAGGCTGAGCCCTAAATGCCGGAGAATTTAAAATCATAGGCACATTATTGGCTAACCATGTGTCACCAGTTGCAATTGAACAATTATGCATATCATCGCATAAATTTGGCGTAATAAAAGCAAAGTTTGGAGTACTTGAGACAGACTTTAAATCACTCTTTAGTTGTGCATAAGGGACAACATCTGCATCGCATAAATTAGCATTGCCGATAATACTTTGATAATAAATAAATGGGTTATGCTTAGTAGCGTAACTTCCGCTATTCTGAATATAACAAGCAGATGGCATGCTTTGAGCGTACTCTTTCCATGATCGTCCACTGGCTTGAACCTGTGTAGCAATATTATTAACATTAACCACGCAGCCAGCTAATGGAGGATTACAGTCAGTCGTAATGCCATCCGTTGAGCCACTGGTAATCGCAAGATAATTGGGAAGGCTTGGGTGCGTTATTGCACTATAGTTAGTAGCTATTCCATATTTAGTAATTAGGTTATTTATATATGGAGCCTGACTATTGCCTATTATTGAGCTAGCTGCTTTGTTTTCATCCATAATTATGAATATGTGCTCAATGCTAAAAATACTTTTAGAGGTAGCACTATTTTGCATTGAAGAATTCTTGACGCTAGGAAAAATAGAAACAAATGTAGCCCTTCCCGTAGCAAAGATATAAACTACTACACTAATCAATATTATTCCAAACACGATAAGGGCTACTTGCTTCCAGATTTTATGCATAATACTAATATAACTCTGCAGCATACCTAGTAACAGTTGTTTTTTTAGCTAAACTACTGAATTGGCTTTTTAACTAACAGAAATAGACTAGGCCCAAAATATATGGCTGATAAACTTTTTTGTAAATGTTTTTCAATAAATAATAAAGTTTTCATTGAGAAATGATCTTTCAGAAATTGCTGTCGCAAATTAGAAACAGATAATTTATCCACTTCAACAAGTCCAATATTATCTAAAATTTTAGCAATTGTTCGAGGGTTATGATTTACGAAAGGCGTATCATCTTTCTTGCCGTTCGCAATCGAACCAATTGGTACAGGCTGAGATGGCACTCGTTTCATCTGTTTAAGATAACGCAAACGATTAATAAAATGAGCCTCGTTTGCTATCTCGATTATAGCTTCTCCGCCTGGCTTAAGCACTCGATTAATCTCCTTAAACACTGCGGTTGGGTCTGGAAGATGATGCGAAACACGTATCATAATTAATAAATGTATTGAGTTGTCATCTGCTGGAACGCTATCCTTTGTTTCCTGTTTCCTGAATTCAACATTTTTATTGTTAAGCTTCTTTCTTGCAAAGTTAAGCTGTTTTTCGGAAGGATCAACAAGTATAACTTTATCCGCATATTCGAGCAATTTAGGAGTAACTCTTCCATATCCTCCACCGTAATCCATTGCTAGAGAATAATGTTTGTTTTTTAGTAACGAATCAATGGCTATAAGCTCTGATTCATGTTCGTACTCTCTTCCAATCCAAAACTTTCTATAATCGTGTTTACTGTCATCGTAAAAATTAACTCGGTTAGGTGTTTTGGTTTGATTCGACATACAGCAATTAATACTCCTAATTTGATTATTTAATTATTAACAGCTCCTATCAGGCGTAGCCGGAAAAGAAGTCAACTTTTATGTTAGCACGCTTTACTCCAAGATCATTAAGAGCCGTGCTTAAATCTTCAATCATTGGCAACGGCCCAGAAATGTATATAGTGCGATCTAAAAGATCAGGCACGCATTTTTCTACATAACTAGAAGTTATTTTGCTATTAATAGTATAGTCAGCATTTCCCTTGTGACCCTTACCGCTGACAAAGTAAAATACTTTCAAGCCTAATTTTAATCTAGCCTGTTCTAAAATATCATAATAAGCTATTTGATCTACGCTACTTACACCATACAGCAGGACTACATCTCTCTTTTCTCTACTGTCAATAAGATACTTAATCATACTTCGATACGGAGTAACACCTATACCCCCAGCTATGAATAACAACTTCTTACTTTTGTCGCTGGGCATCACAAAGTCTCCTGACAATTGTCCAGCAACCATGCTCTCTCCCTCGCCGAGATGTGATAGCTCATACTTAAATGTGCTACCTTCTTTATAAAAACGAACACCGATCTTAAGATCCTGTTCAGTTGGTGATGACGATATAGTGAAATAACGCCTAGAACCACGACTATCGGGTTTCTGATGAGGAAGCGTAAACTCCATGTACTGTCCAGGTTTAAAGTTGAATCCTTCTGGTGTCGTAAAAACAAATTCAGCACTATCTTTTGAAATTAAATACTTTTTTTTCAATTTCATGAAAAGTTTTACTTTACTACTAACAAGATATGCAAAAATATTGCCGATAATAAGTGCCGACTCAGGGGTTGAATATATACTGCCAATATGAAATTGCGGAGCCAATATTATGCCAACAATTACAGCATAGACAATTCGTTTATTTTTAGTGTCAGGTGAGCTATAAGGCTCAGTAAGCATAACGAAACCGAGGAAGAAAGCTGCAGAGTTCAATACCATAAAGGATAAGTTCGTAGCTATTGAAGCATGTTCAAAAATAGAAAAAATCGAAGTAGCTAGTGTTGTCGCAAGTAAATATGCTACCACCATCGATTCCCTGCGTACTTTACGCATCAATAATATGCCTCCGATTAACACAAATGGCAGCATAGATGCAGTCCCTACCCACCAACTAGCTGTTTGATGTGGACCGATTGCAGTCAAAAATACTGCTATAGCAGCAGGGTTAAATATATGCTTACCCTTTATCGCGAGAATATATTTTGAGGCCATAGCTAGCCCTGCCGCTGCTAACATAAATAACAAACCGTATCCAGTTGGGTGCGATGGAATAATCAAGGCAAGAATCAAACCTGTCAAAATTGAAGATTCAGGATTGATGGAAGCATCAAAAATCACAGCCAAAATATGGTTTATTAGCCAACATGCAAAAACTAAAACACCACTCGAAATAACAATATCGACAGCACTGTAGTGCATGACCCCAGTCATCGATAATACTGCTGCTGCAAAAATTAAACCAACTAAGTAATAAAGCAACAATCGGTACATACTAATACCGTCAATAAGAAAATCGATAGGTTTCCAAATTTTAAGCAACATAATTTGCAAATCCTTTAGTAAAAGTTGCTAATCCAGAACCATCAATCATGTATCCCTCCACTTCAGGCAAAGCGTTAATAAAATTTATTCCGGCACTGCCCATTGCGTAAGCAGCAGTCGCAAAGCGATCAGCTTCAAAAATATCTGAAGCAACAACAGTAATACTACTGACACCTATAGGAGTAGATTTTCTAATTGGATTATAGATGTGGTCTCCTCGAATGTATGCTCCGCTAGTAGCAACCCCTTTTCCTGATATACTAATTACTTTAACGATTTCGTTAACGTCAAAAGGATTCCTAATCCCTACCTCCCATTGGTCTCCCTCGACCTGAATATCCCCTCCGGCTTCTATAAAAAATATATTGTATCCTAAATCTTTTAGCATCATGGCTGCTTTATCGATAGCCCAACCCTTAACTAGGCCTGAAGTATCAATATTCCCTTCATAATAAATATCGAAATAGCCCCCAGTTATTTCACGTGTCTGATCACATAATTCCATAACTTCTTTCATCTCATCGGACCATTTTTCTTTTGGTAACCCTCTATTAATTTGCGAAAGTTCACTGTCGGATTTAAATGGACTGAAACGCGCATCTACACTCCTAAAATAATCAAAAACAGTTTCAAAAACTAATGGATTATCTTCATCTCTGATTTCAATCGTTATTGGCATACCCATAATAATTCTTGTCTGCTTCATATAAAGATTTATTGAGCCTTATTTAATGCACTCTGTAGTGACTGAATGAATGCTTCAGACGTAAAAGTAGCACCAGATATTATCGATACATGAGAACTTTGAGCCTGAATAGCTTCCTGCTGTAAATAAGGCATAGCTTGTTGATTAATAAATACAGATGTCGAGTGCGTATTTGGATAGGATAAAAATTTAACCGAAGATATCCTATGGTTAGCAATAGTGACACTTACCTGAACATTTCCGTAATAGGCATTCTCAGAAGCACCGACATACGTATGCCGAGATACTGGGCCAACTTGTAAAGTCTTACTTTTTATAGTCGCCTGTGAAGTAGAAGCTATGCCTTTAAGTTTAGGTGCAGCAATGATCGGGCGTTCATGTCTTATGCCTACGCTATACAAACCATATATGAACAGTATCGCTATGCCTAAATATATTTTTTTCACCAAAGAATTATTCCAGTTAATGCTGAATTATATCTGAGAAACAAAAGTATGCTAGAATTCCATAGGAAATGTTAAAAATATGCAAAAAATAACTAAGGCTGTGATTGCCGCTGCGGGATTTGGCACTCGTTTTCTTCCTCAAACCAAAGCCATGCCAAAAGAAATGCTGCCTCTAATTGACAAGCCTATAATACAGTACGTGGTAGAAGAGTTAGTTAGTGTTGGTATCGAAGACATAGTAATAGTAACCGGACAGAATAAACGGAGTCTTGAAGATCACTTCGATAAACCTAACGAAGACCTTATCGCCAACCTGAAAGCCGGTGGCAAAAGTAAGAGTGGCTATATTGAAATGCTAAACGCCATCGGAAACATGGCCAACTTCGTATACATCCGTCAAAAAGGGCCATACGGAAATGGAACTCCTCTGCTTAACGCTGAACATATCATTGGTAACGAGCCTTTTATTTTCACATTTAGTGATGATTTTATTAGAGCAACACCTCCTAGATTTCAGCAGATGATTGATATCTATAATCGATACCAAAGGCCAGTTATGAGCGTAATAGAAGTTGAAAACGATGACGCTTATGATAAGTATGGATTTGCTGGAGGGCCAGAGATAGCTGAAGGTATAATTGAAGTTAATAAAATAGTCGAAAAACCAGGTAAGAAAAAAGCACCAAGCAACCTAGCTAGTGTAAGTGGCTATTTACTTACTCCCGATTTCTTTGGCTACTTACACCAGTCCAAGAACAACCTAGAGCCTGGCGAAGAACTATACAGTAATAGTGCACTCAAACGCATGATTGATGACAATAAGCGTGTAATAGCTTGCTGTATTCAAAACGGTCGTTATTTCGATGCCGGCAATAAGCTTGAATATTTAAAAGCAAACATTGAACTTGCTCTGGAAGATAAAGAGCTTAGAAAGCCATTGATAGAATTTATTCACAAGCTGGAAACCAATTAAAATCATCGATCCAAGTCTACCTAAACTAAAATAAAAATTGATAATGTATTTTGATTAGGTAATTGATACTATCAAGAATTTTCTCTTATCAGTCATCTAAAAGGAAAGCAATAACTATTGCTGCAATATCTACATTATGCCGACAATATAAAAGGTAGTAATACCTTTAATAATGTCAAAATTAGTAAAAAACTATTTCTGCATTTACAATGCTAAATTAGTTATGTTGTTTGTAAGTTATCTTGGAGCTCTAATTGCAGCAATGCTAAATGCCTTGTCATCTATTAATGAGCGTTTAGCGACCGAAAAACCAGCTGCGAAAAAATTGTTTTCACATAGTTTTACCTATGCAATGGCAAAAAACCGGCTTTTTATCTATGGCTTTGTTCTACAGGTTTTGGCTTTCTTTGCTCAAGCAATAGCCTTGAATAATGGGCCCCTGATAGTAGTAGAACCACTTCTAACATCTGACCTTATTTTTCTCTTACTATTTATCGGTATAAAACTACATATTAAAATTAAATTAAGGGATTGGTTATCTGTATTGGCAATTATGGGTGGTCTAACCGGCCTCTATCTCGCAACAAACCCTACTGAAGGACATCTTAATTATCAAGCTACGCCATGGATAATATTGGTATCGGTAACAACACCGATAGTAATAACCCTTGCAATAATTATCCGAAAACTAAAATCGCCAAAAATTAGAGCTATACTTGCAGCAATAGGAGCTGCAACTGCTTTTGCTCTGAACGCTGCATTCACTAAACTTAGTTTGAATCTTTTTACGAAGTACGGAATCGAAGCAATGTTCACTAGCTGGCCCTTATATGCCCTAATAATTTCCGGGGTAATCTCACTCTACTTAATGCTCAACGCCTATGGCTCAGGCCCTTTGGCGATATCGCAACCAATTATGGAAATCATCGAACCTTCAGTAGCAGTAATTATTGGGGTCTTTATATTTGGGGATAGCTATAATTCATCTACTAGTACTCTAGTTGCAGGTTTAGTTTGTGTTGTTCTCTTAGTCTCTGGAATTATTAGCTTAGGTAGTTCACCTCGCATTCATGAGGCTGAAGAACAAGGTATATAAAATTTAATCGTAAATTCTGTCGATAAAAAGTTGAGGTAATAATCTCAAACTAATCAATTGGTTTTAGCACTTTGCGGTGCTAAATACGTCCGGACCATTTTTGGTGCGACCACGCTTGAGTTCAAAGAAGTTATCATTATTGGCTAATTTTAATAGTCCATCCCATAACTCAATAGCTGAATCCTGATCTGGGAGCGACTGTATCACTGGCCCAAAAAAGCCTTTCTCACCATTTTTTGTTTTCAAAACAATTGTTGGAACACCAATATCTGCTCCAACCTTAGATAGAGCTTCTTCGGTAAACATCCTAAGGTCTTCATCAAGTTTTTCGTCATCAGCAGCGAGTTTTATTGCGGCATCAAGATTATTATTCTTTAATACCGATGATATTAATTCATCGTCATACACCTCACCTGCAAGAAAATGCTTAATCCCAAACTGTGTATATAGCTCGCCAAGATTTGCACCCTTACGGGACGCTGCCAACATAACACGCTCTATGCGATGGCTGGGTAGATGATTAAAGTTACTCTCATCTTTTTCGAGTTCACCATTCTTGATTGCTAAACTAAAAAGGCGCCAATTAATTCTTAGCTCTTTCTTGTTGCTAACCATTAATAGCCAGCGACTGGTAATCCAGCAAAAAGGACATGATGGATCAAAATAAAATGTTACATCCATATGCTACTATTCTATCTCATTTTATATTTAAGTTAACTAACATAAACTTTTTCAATTAAATATAAGAGATTGCTGAAGCTTAATACCATCAATAAGCAAGCAGTCGTTATCTTGCGCAAGTATTATAGCCTGTTTAGTGAAGCTGGCATTGGTTACCACCATTGCCTTATTGCAACCATAACTTCTAAGCCCGGCAACGGCCGCCCTAACCGCAGACACACCTACCGGTCGTTGCGATCTCTTCACCTGTACTCCAAGTACTAAATCAGAATTTATGGCAAGAATGTCTATTCCTCTATCAAAATATTCAGTTTTACTAACTTTTGCGAATCCATTTTGTTTTAACCAAATAACGACTTGATCCTCAAAGGCTTGTCCGCTCATTTTTTCCCATGCTTTAGGCTTAAGCTTGTATCTATGTTTTAGATAAAACTTATATAAAACGATACATATAATCAAAACTAGAAAAACAACAATTGACCAAAACAAGTTAGATAAGATACCGAAAATAAGTAATCTTTTGCTCCAAATCACAGCTAGCACAACTGCCCCTATTACTAGAAGACTGTCATCGCTCGTATTCTTCATTAGCTGTAAGTATATGATTGACGGAAATTACATGAAACATCCAGTTAAGATTTATCTAATATATTTAGTAAGTATTATCAAATTATTCGAATAGTCTACTTTATTAAATAGCATAATCATATTTAATTGTTTTCACCTAAAAGAACCAAGAAATTGATTTAACTATTACTCAATTGTTTTGGATAAAACAAAAATTGTTACTTTTAAGCTAAAGACCAGCAACCTTGCTATAATAACAGCAAACTCATGAAACTTGTTATAATGATTCCTTGCCTTAACGAAGAGGCCACTCTTCCGTTAGTATTAGATAGTATTCCAAAAAAGATTAATGGGATCGATAAGATAGAGATCTTAGTAATAGATGATGGATCGACGGACAACACCGTAAAGGTGGCCAAAAAGCATGGGGTTGAACATTTTCTTATCCATACAGTTAATCAAGGTTTAAGCCGCTCTTTTCGCCATGGCTTAAATTTAGCATTAGAGATGGGTGCAGATATCATTCTTCAAACCGAAGGTGATAATCAATATCCTCAAGAAAAAATACCTGATTTAATTAAGCCAATTCTTGATGGGATAGCTGATACCGTCATCGGTGATCGACAAACGCAGACTATAGATCATTTTTCTCCCTATAAAAAATTCTTTCAGAAATTTGGAACTAAAGTTCTTAATTCAGTCGCAGGAACAAACGTGCCAGATGCAATTAGTGGTTTCAGAGCTTATTCACGACATGCGGCTATGCAACTTAATCCGATAGCAGATTATAGTTGGGCTACTGAAACTACGATACAGGCAGCTCAAAAAGGGCATTCAATCGTCATAATACCAATCAAAACTAACCCAAAATTACGAGAATCGAGACAATTTAAAAGTTCATGGCAACACATCCGTAAAAGCAGCGTAACAATCATTAGAGCATTTATAATGTACAAGCCGTATGCATTATTTTTGTCTATTGGTGGAGTTCTTTTAGTTATTGGTTTGTTGCCTCTGCTCAACTTTTTCATTTTAGCCATAACTACCAAAAATCCTTTTGGCGCACACCACCTACAAAGCTTAATTATCGGATCAATGTTTATTGTTGCATCGTTTATTAGCTTTACTCTAGCTGTAATTGCAGATCTAATTCGTATCAATCGATCTTTACTCGAAGAACTACTCGAGCTTAACAAACGATCACTCTTCGGGGATA
>JAJZKM010000024.1 GCA_021804085.1 bacterium
TAAACTTACTCGGTCGCTGTAATTCCTCTACGACAACATTATCGGTGGCTATAGTTATACAAGGTAAATCCGTTAATAAACTAGTGACTAAAACCTGGACAGGTAATATGGGAAGATTGGCAGCTGACATTAAATACAATACCGAGAGTGCAAAAAAGTTTCCCCAGTTACTAACAAAAGTAAACCTTATATATTTATTAATATTGGCAAAAATTCCCCGACCATACTTAATTCCATTAATAATTACCTCGATATCATCTCTAAGAAGTAATATGTCTGCGCTTTCTCGAGCAACATCGGTTGCGTTATTAACAGCTATAGCTACATCAGCAAGTTTCAGTGCCGGAGCGTCATTGATACCATCTCCCTGATAACCCACTACATTACCATTCAACTTAAGTAATCGGATGATTCGATATTTTTGTTCAGGATTAAGTCTAGCAAAAGCATTATTATTCTGAATAACTTGAATTAGTTGTTCGTCAGACAATTTATCAAGTTCGTCTCCAACATAAATACTTTGCTCAGAGTCCAGTAAACCAACCTGATGCGCTACATATTGAGTCACCTCTCGACTATCGCCAGAAAGTATTTTTATCGCTACACCTAGTTTTTCGGCCATCGCGATCGTATGTTTAGAGGATGGCCTGAGAGGATCCTCGAGAGATACAAATCCTACAAATTGTAAGTCCTGTTCGTGCTCTAAAATATCAAAATTACCACTGGAAAAAGACTCAATTGGTTTATAGGCAATAGCTAAATGCCTTAGCCCTGACTTACCATCCTCTTTTATTATTTGTAAATAACTATTTTTCTTTGAACTATTTGTAATGTTTAACAATGTTTCAGCTGAACCAACTTCAATAAGATAAGTTTTTTTATTGTCACTGACTATCATACGCCGTCGCCTAGCCGAAGGATCAAACGGCAATTCCTCTAGCCTAGTAAAAATTTTTGCCTTTTCTTGTATATCTAAAGGAACGTAATCTAAAAATGCTTTATCGAATGAACTTTGAAACTTTTTGCGTTTTTCATCTACACTCTCTAGACCGACAATAGCGAGCAACTGAAAAAAATTAGTATCTTCAGCAATAATTTTTTTAACCGTTTGTTTGTTCTCGGTTAGGGTCCCGGTCTTGTCACTACATAAGATATTTACATTACCCAGGTCTTCTACCGCCGTAAGAGTCTTTGCGATAACATGACGCCTAGCAAGATTTAAAGCTCCTCTTGATAGAGTTACTGTGATTATAACCGGCATAGCCTCTGGGACAACAGCAATAGATAGAGCAATAATAAATAACGCCAATGTACCGATATGTGACGTGTCATGGGTAATAATTATCTTCAGTATAAAGACAGCCAACAAAGTCAAAAATGTAACTTTAACTAAAAAACTGCTGAAAGATGATAAGGACTTTTCGAATTGGGTTGTTCTTTTGGTGGAGCTGGAGAGACGCGCTATTTTACCAAGCTCTGTGTCGTTTGCTGTTGCATACACAATACCACGCCCTTCACCCTGTTCGACCACACTGCCGGTAAAAACTAGAGAATTCTCGCCAACTACACTCTTTGTCACCAATACTGACTCTCCAGTAAGCTGAGACTCATTAACACTTAGATCATTCGCTCTAAATAGTTTTAAGTCTGCAGGAACTATGTCACCTTCGCGAATTATAACAACATCACCCGGCACTAATAGTCGCTCGGCAATTAGAATCTGTTTACCATCGCGAAGAACAAGTACTTCTTTGCTTACAAGTTTTTGTAATTTTTCAACAGATTTTTCTGATTTATATTCTTGATAAAATCCTAGACCAGTATTAATTATTAATATAACCGCAATAACGATACCATCGTTAACATCTTTTAAAATGAACGACAGAATTGATGCAATAGCCAATAAATATACTAATGAACTTCTAAATTGTTTAACCAAAAGCTTAGCCACATTATGTTTGGATTCGTTCTTTAGAATATTAAAACCATATTGGGCTTGCTTAGTTTTCGCCTCGGCAGACGAAAGACCATTAACAGATGTTCTTAATGAATCTGCTAGTTCATTAATTGAATAGTTTTTTATTTTATTTTTATCCATATTTTCATTTATTGTAGCAATAATAGATCCTTATTGTAAGTCGTATATGCCCATATCATACTAGACTATTCGGCTAATAATAAAACGTACCTACAACTCCTAAATATACTCTTATATAGAAAAACATTACTGTTTTTTTGAGGTTGAGATAGGATCTATTTGAATTATAGATTCATTTATATACACTAAATACAGATGAAAAACATGATCAAAACAGAAAAACAGCTACCGACAGTAGCTGTAGCTGGTATCAAGAAGTATATGGCCAAATCTTTATGGCCAAAGCGTAAGGTAATAAAACGTCTTAAATTTAATCATATACTGCGTATTCTAGGTCCAGGACTAACAACCGGCGCTGCAGATGACGACCCTTCGGGTATTGCCACTTACTCCCAGACAGGGGCACAGTTTGGATTTGGGCAACTTTGGACGGCCCTATATCAAATACCCCTACTGATAGCCATACAAGAAGCATGTGCTCGTATTGGCGCAGTAACTGGTAAGGGAATTTCAGGAGTTATAAAAGAAAATTACACTCGAAAAGTACTATATGGAGCCGTACTTCTAGTAGTAGCTGCAAATACTATCAACATTGGTGCCGATATCGGAGCAGTAGCCGATTCGGCTCGACTAGTAATCAATTTACCGTTTGCAATATTGGCCATATTTACCGCTACTATTGTGACGCTACTAATAATATTTGTTTCATATAAAAAGTACGCCAAAATACTTAAATGGCTAGCCTTGGCATTGCTTTCATATCCCGTAACTGCATTGCTAGTTCGTGAACCGTGGGGAAAAATAATTAATGCTACAATCATTCCCCACATAAGTTTGAACTTTAATTTCTTGTTTATTATCACTGGTGTTTTTGGGACAACCATTTCACCATATATGTTTTTTTGGCAAAGCTCAGGCGAAGTAGAAGAGGAAGTGGCAGCACATATGGTTGCCCAAAAAGGCGGAATACCCCGACTAACTAAAAAGTTCATGCGCAATCTTAGAATAGATACAGTCTTAGGTATGTTTTCGGCAGAAATCGCTCAATGGTTTATTATCATAACGACAGCGACAGTATTATTTAGTCACGGAATTCGTAATATAAGCACCGCGGCCCAAGCAGCAAGTGCTTTGCAACCTCTTGTACGATCATTTCCAAATTCAGGGCAACTAGCAAAAGATATATTTGCAGCGGGAATTATTGGACTCGGATTGTTGGCAATCCCCGTATTAGCAGGTTCAGCGTCGTATGCTATGTCAGAAGCTTTTGGCTGGAAGGAGGGACTCTACTATAAGTTCCGCAAAGCCAAGGCGTTTTATATCGTTATCATTACAGCAACTATGGTAGGTCTACTTATTAATTTCTTAGGCATTAATCCAATTAAGGCCTTAGTTTTTACTGCCGTATTTAATGGAGTTGCTGCGGTTCCGCTTCTATATCTTATAGCTCGTATTAACGGTAATAAAAATATACTGGGAGATTATAGAGGCGGTAAACTGTCGAGATGGTTGGTATGGATAACATTCATTATAATGGCGGCGGCAGCTATAGCTATGTTTTATACATTGTAATGATCGAAAGTATAGAAAATTCATTTTTACATTCAGTACTTTCGTAATCCGCCAACGCCTAGATTCACTCTAACAACTAAAGATACTAAAACATAGATAGATATTTGCGGAACAGAACTTCAGATAAGATAAGTCCAGCATGAAACCATAATAGTACTAAATATGCCCTTGTAATGCTCTCGAATGCTATTCACGATCTTAATGATGAAAAGAAGATTGTTTTATAAAATTATCACCAGAACTACTAATTTGGCATTTTTCTAATTGCCGTTTAAAGCTTTCTAATAATAAATCAGCCATATCCCTACTAAAGTTCTCTTTTACTACTATTCGCATTACTGTCATCTTCTGTAAATTTGGTGCCATAGTATACACCGGTATTTGCCAGCCTTCGGATTTTAATTTATCACCTAACTCATAAAGCGATATATTTTTAATATCTTCCTTTAGTCGAAATGCAAAAACCGGTAAGTCGGTTCCCCTGCTAATTAATTCAAATGGACCTAGATTTTCAATTTCATTCGCTAAATGCGTTGCCGTA
>JAJZKM010000013.1 GCA_021804085.1 bacterium
TTAGTCTGTATCAATTTCGCTTTAGATATATTATTTTAAGTTTGTTCATAGGGAAATATTCCAATAGATAAATGCTCCGTGTTATTCTTAGTCGTGCTGCAAGTAACGATCACTGAAAAAATCATTGGTTCAAAAACTCTATTAAAAGATGTCAAATTATGGTTATCGGATAACGAAAAGGTTGGATTTTTAGGGCGTAATGGTACAGGCAAAACTACACTTTTTAACATAATCACAGGTCAAGATAAGGATTTTAGCGGCGCGGTAACACATGCCAAGCACGAGATACTTATGGCCACCAGCCAAGAACATCATGACTCCGACGGCACGACCATTGAGTATGTGTCTCAAAAATTACCCGACTTTGCTCGACTAGAAAACATTTTAAGAACCTACCCAAATCATATGGGCGATGATCTTAAAAAAATACACATCTATACCGATGCCTTAGAAAAATTTTCAGAATACGGATACTACGAAATAGAAAACTCACTAGAAAGACTATTTGACGCATACCAATTAGATAAGTCACTGCTCACCCAGCCGTTTGTTTCGCTAAGTGGTGGCCAAAAAAGATTAGTAGAACTCATCGCCATTCAGCTAGCTGCACCACAAATTATTTTGTTAGATGAGCCAACCAACCACATGGATTACCTCGCCAAAGATGCATTTATTGAATGGCTCAAAACGGTTAAGAGTTCCGTATTGGTTATTTCGCACGACCGTGATGTACTAAATAATGTAGATCGAATTCTGGAATTAAAAGATCAAAAAATATTTAACTACCCGGGTAATTACGATAAATACCTGACACAAAATGCCGTCACTACTACTAACGCTATTAACGAATTTAGTACTAGCGAAAAGCGTATAGCTAACCTAAGAGAACAAATTAATTTTGCCAAAGCTCGGGCCGCCACAGGTGGTCCACGTTGGGTTACATTATATGAGCGTTACGAACGTGAACTAAGTGACATTCTAGATAATCGCAAGAAGCCTAGTTTTTGGATCGATCGTGAATCCGCTAAAACACTGAAGCCCAAAATGACTGAAAATTATCAAAAGTTTAGAGCTGAAAATATTCGACTTCATGAAACGAGAACATCTGAAATTACCACTACTTTATTGAGCATAGATAAGCTAAGCCTTGGGTATAATCAAAAACCGCTACTCAATAACATATCGTTCCAGCTCAGTGGAGGTGAACGTTTACATATAGTTGGTCGAAATGGCGTCGGAAAAACGACACTAGTAAAAGCAATTACTCAGGCTTGGCGGGGTATACGACCCGAAACACTCATAGGCGCAGGCACAATTAATTGTGACCCCAGTTTAACTATCAGTATGTACGACCAGGAAATTGATTCAAAACTTTTGAGCAAAACGCTCCACGATGCTATTCAAGTAATATATGACTCTAAGGGCCTGCGAGTAAATGATGAGCAAATTAAGAAAGACATGGCAAATTATCTATTTAATCCTGCTGCCGATAAAGACGTTCTAGTACGCAATTTAAGTGGTGGCCAAAAGGCACGTTTACAGCTTATTCGCTTATTAGTAGGTTCTCCTAACCTACTTATTCTAGACGAACCAACCAATCATCTTGATCTGCCCAGCATTGAAGAACTGGAAAATGCACTCAATAATTATAGCGGTGCTATCATATATATCACCCATGACAGTTATTTCGCTAAAAATATTGGCGGGGAAGTACTTGAACTATAACCCTCTATAAATTCGAGGCCTCCAAACAGAACAAACATCATCAGACAGATAAACTTTTTTTACTAAGTAACAAATTCATAACCTACTCGTAAGTGAATACGCAATTATCAATAATGTTACAGCCCCAGATTGATTGAAACTCTATGTAATTTTATCGATTTGTTGGCTTCATTGTTTTGCTTATGTTATAATATCGAAAGATAAGCGGGGCATTGACACCGCTAATTTATTTTTATGATGAATACATCCAATAAAATTCGTAACGTAGCTATAATTGCTCACGTAGATCACGGTAAGACCACCTTAGTAGATGGCCTCTTAAAGCAATCTAAGACATTCCGAGACAATCAAACAGAAATGACTCAAGAACTTATTATGGATAGTGGAGACCAGGAACGAGAGAGGGGCATTACTATTACAGCCAAGGTCACTGCCGTGCAATATGACGGATACAGAATAAATATTATTGATACCCCGGGGCACGCCGATTTTAGCGGTGAAATTGAGCGAACAGTTAATATGGCAGACGGCTGTCTTTTAATAGTAGATGCTCAGGAAGGTCCAATGCCTCAGACTAAATTTGTTTTATCGATAGCCTTAGCTAATAATTTAAAACCGGTTGTAATTATCAATAAAATTGATAAACAGGGTGCTAGAATTGCTGAAGTAGAGAATGAAATTGCTGATTTATTCCTAGAGCTTGCAGTGCATGAAGACCAGCTTCATTATCCAGTACTATACGCAATCGGAAGGGACGGCAAGGCGTGGTCAAAAATACCATCTAATCCTCAAGATCCGTCTGACCTGATAGAAGTATTTAAATCCATTATTGACTACATTCCAGCACCAAAAGTTGAAACAGATAAGCCATTTCAGATGCTAGTCTCTGCTCTCGCTTGGGATAATTTCCGAGGCAAATATGCAATTGGAAGAATAAATCGTGGAACCGTCAAAGAAAACGATCAGGTTATAATATGCAAAAAAGACGGCAGTCAAATTAAGGCTAAAATCGATAGTATTTTAATTAGCAATGGAACCACAAAAACCAAAGTCAATGAAGGAATTGCAGGTGATATTGTTGAACTGTCAGGAACCGGCAATGTTGAGATTGGTGAGACTATAGCAGATATAGATCAGCCCGAGGCCTTGCCAATCATTGAAATTGAACCACCCACTCTAAAAATTATGATCGGACCTAATACAAGCCCCTTCAAAGGATTAGAGGCTAAGTTTTCAACTAGCCGTCAAATTGGTGAACGTTTAAACAAAGAACTTGAAACCAATATAGGTTTGAGGGTCGAAGAAAATGGAATCGGTTTTGTAGTCAGTGGCCGAGGAGAACTACACCTAAGTGTTCTTATTGAAACTTTGAGACGCGAAGGTTATGAATTTGAAGTCGGAAAGCCTCAAGTAATCACCAAGGAAGAGGACAACAAGATCTTTGAGCCGATTGAAGAACTGATAATTGAGGTGCCAGAGGAACAAGTAGGAACTGTTCAAATGGAACTTGGACTAAGAAAAGCCATTCTCAAAGAACAGTTTCAAGGTACAAATGGTGCTACTAAATTGATTTACAGTTTACCGACTCGGTGCCTACTAGGACTCAGGGGACAATTGATGACTAAAACTAGAGGTACAGCAATCATGAACAGCCTGGTGACAGGCTACGCAGAAATTGGTGCACCCTTAAAACAGCTACGCAATGGGGTTATAATAGCTTATGAATCGGGTGTTACAACTCCTTATGCTCTACAAACTTTAGAAGAGCGCGGCATTTGTTTTGTAGGACCAGCAGAAAAAATCTACGGTGGTCAAATCATTGGCCTCAACAAACGCAATGATGATCTTGAAATGAATGCTTGTAAAGCAAAGCATTTAACCAACATGCGAAGTTCTTCAAGCGACGGAACGGTACAGTTAACACCCCCAACTATAATGAGCTTAGAGGAATGTTTAGACTTCATTGAAAATGATGAACTACTTGAAGTGACTCCGAAATCATTTAGGCTGCGTAAAGCAGAACTTGATCACCTGAAGAGAAAACGCAAAAAATCATAATAACTCGTTAAACTTTAAATAAATTTTCCAAAGTTAATAGTTGAATTATTGCCCAATAATATATTGAAATTATTAGATTAATAAACTTTCATTAATTCCATACATTTAAAACTTATAATTTTTCTACCCATAAAAGTGATCTGGAATAATATTTTTCTTTAAAACGAAAAACGCTAACTTAGCTATTGATTTTCTGTAAGATACGAAAAAAACTGTACTGGAGTATTATTAAGATCAATCTTATCGATTTGTATTTCGGAAAGAAATTTAGGTAAGATCTTATTTTTAGCTGGGTCGATAAAAGCAATCTCTTCAATCTCTTGTAGACCGTGACTAGTTTTAGTTAGGTCCACGTTCAGATAGTCATCACTATTACTTATGCCAAAAAAGAATTCTAGATATTCTTTGCTATTTGCGACAAATTGATGAACAAAAAGCAATCTAGTAACCTTTGGAATAACACCTGTTTCCTCAAACATTTCTCGTTTAAGACAAGAAATAATCGATTCACCATTCTCCAGAGTACCTCCTGGTAGGCTCCAGTGATAATTACCATTTTTTATTTTTAAATTGTCATGCTTATGCACAACGCACAACAACTTATTGTCTTTTATAATAATTCCTCTGGCTTTAATTCTGTACAACATATCTGATTATAGTATCTTAACGGAATCAATTTGCATAATTAGTTGGGTCAATAGGTGACCAATCGAAAAGGAGGGAATATTTGGTAATAACATTGAATTTTAACTTATCTTAGAAGGGATTTGGCAGCTATCGCTTATGTGCTCTAATTATCGACATATACTCTTGCGCACTTGGTTTAAGCGTCCTTTTTTGGGTCTTACGGTCAACTTCAACTAAGCCAAACTTTGGCCAATAGCCTTCACTCCATTCATAATTATCTAGTAACGACCAATAAAAATAGCCATTTATATCTGCTCCGTCTTGTATTGATCTAACAACTTGGTCTAAGTGAGCTTTAATAAAATTTCCTCGTAATTTATCTGACATATCGGGTATACCGTTTTCAGTAATTAATAAAGGCAAATGGTATTTCTTAATTTTCTGAGTAACATTATATAGACCTTCTGGATATACTCCCCAACCCATATCGTTTCGAGGATCCGTGCCATTCCATTTTTTAGCCCAGTTAATTGGGCTAGTTAGATTAAACTTTACTATCATTCGCAAATAATAATTAACCCCAATAAAATCAATATCACGTTTTAATCGATTAATAAGATAGACATCAGGCCAATAATCAAGCTGCTTCTTGACTAACCAACTTAGAGGATCATGCCGTCCCAGCTGATAATCTATAAGACCATGGGCCAAGCCAACTTGAGCAGATGGGTTGATTTCTTTTATTACATTTCGAACTAATCTTTGAGAACTTACTAAATTACCCAAGAAACGGTAGCCCTGAGCTGGATTCAAAACAGTCTTAGGCCACTCTGGCCAAGCTCCTCCTCCCAAATAACGCATAAGTAAATAGCTTCCAGGTTCGTTAAAAGTAACATAACGATTAACTTTTGAGCCAAACGCTTTTGCTACAACTGCGCAGTAATCTTTAAATGCATCAACAGCCTCATCACCATGCCAGCCCCCAT
Source organism: bacterium (assembly GCA_021804085.1). Taxonomy (GTDB): domain Bacteria; phylum Patescibacteriota; class Saccharimonadia; order Saccharimonadales; family UBA4665; genus JAJZWH01. Next base: position 5,397 of record JAJZKM010000013.1, read on the forward strand.
GATCTTCTAGCCACTTAGGATCCGTAAAATGGTGAAGGGTAACAAGCGGTTCAATCCCACGCTCTATTAGTGCAGATATCATTTTGGCATAATGATCAATAGCCTGGTGGTTATATTTCTTTAGTTCAGGTTCAATCCTGGACCATTCAATAGAAAATCGATACGAATTAAACCCAAGCTTTTGCATTATATCGAAATCTTCTATATAACGTTCATAATGATCAGCTGCGGTCCCAGATATATAGTTGGTTCTACTTTGAGCTTCAGTAGCTATTGTTTTCCATTTCGGTACTTCTTTAGATAACCGAGATTCAGCTCCCGATGCCAGTTTATCGGCTACGTTTCGTTCCCAATTAGTCCAATTGTTATCAACACCTCCTTCTACTTGTTGCGCAGAAGTAGCAGCCCCAAAAAGAAAACCTTTAGCAAGAATATTATCGTCGATTTTTTTCTGTGACATGGAACTTTTCTAATGGTTTGTTATACACTAATCTCGCGTGAGCGTCTAACGAGGCAAGACTAATAAAAAATATCAAAGCAATCGGTTCTAAAAACCATTGCAGTATCATTAAAATATTTTTCTTTCTACCATAACGCGATGGACGCGGGGGCAGATGCATTAAACTAATGACCACTGGAATTATTAGACCTACGGCAGCCAAAAGTTGTATTCCACCGATAATATATGGCAGTTGCGTGGCCAGAGTTGATACGCGTCCCCTAGGAGATAATAGCATTGGCAACCAGCCGCCGATCGAAAGCACTATAGGAGCTGTCGACCAAGCCAAATAATCGTCGAATTGTCTAAAAATATTTACTAACTTATTACTCCATTTAATTTGTTTATCTTTCCATGCCTCACGTAATAACCATGGAGTATCAGACGCCCCCCAGGCCCAACGTCGCAACTGTCTGAATTGATCAATCATATTGCGCCAGTAACCATCACTTAAAACTGCATCTTGATAAATTGGAATCCAAATAGGTATGACGCAATGATCACCCAGGTACCTAAAATATGTACGCCAATATTGGTGTCCATCCTCAACCACCGTTTCAACATTCCAGTAGTCAACATCTTCAAGAGTCTTCATGCTTTGTGCATAAGCCGAAAATAGTCTTAGACGTCTAGGATTAACAGCGCCAATCATAAACCAAAAGCTACTATCCGAAGCTATAACCCTAACAATTGCAGGTACATCCCATATATTGTTAATAAACATTGGAATAGGCTGATAAGAGCGATGCGTACGCTTTTCGGTTAAAGAATAAGTCCAGGTGAGGGAAGCTAAGTATTGAGGATGAGGCCATGCATCTGCATCGAGAGTAGTTATCAAAACTTGTTCAGGAGGGATACCTTGTGATCGGCAATATTGACTTACTTTTTTAGCAGCATAGCTTATATTTCCAGCCTTTGCCTTGGCTTCACCAATAATATTGTCCGGATGTTTTATTGCCCTAACAAGCTTAAATTCGCCCTGATATTGATCAACAAAATTCTTAACCATAAACTCAATTTCTTTTCCGCCACGTTCTTCATAGGCTAGAATCAACAAGATCTTATTGTGATCATATTTACTGGCTTCTATTCCCTCAAGAGTCATCTTTATGACCTCTGGTTTTTCTATAGATATGGCAACAATAAGAGCATGATAAATACAGTCTGGAGCTAAACGACGCTCAATAGGAATACCTTGGCCGAGAAGTTTTAGATACCATTTTTGGGCTCGAATTGCCAAAAATCCATTCACATTAGTCAACTTAGGATCAGAATTAATATCCTTAAGTTTATCCTGCCAATCAATTGACATTGATAAATATAAAAAATAATGGCTAATTATGAGCCGATAGCTATAGCCTATCAGTCTAATAACCCAGGCAACAGCATACACCAAAAGAAGTGCCGATGAAGCCTTAATCGAGAAATAACTTAGTACAATAATTAAACCCAAAAAAGCAAAGGGCCCTAAACCAACAATTAGTTCTAGTAAACGTTGTTTACGATCAATGGACTTATGATTAATTTTAGACATAGCATTTGGCATCGATTTTATAAGAATTGCCTAGTTAGTTATTTGTTAATCTCATTAGTATCAATTCTAGCAATTGGAAGTTATTATGAAATCCATTACTTAGTCTGCTCTTATATGCTTAGAGTTAGCAAGAGAAATCACAATTATTACACCACTAGTTGTTTATAAGATAAATAATAACGACTACTTACTTAATACTTGGCTATACATGCTCACTAATAAGATCTTATAATTTAATACCTATAAAAATAAAATCTCTTTATTTATTAGTTTTTTCTAGAAATTGTGTCTTATATAAATTATTGTATAGCCCCACCTTATTTATAAGTTCAGTGTGCGTACCTTGCTGAACCACTCTACCATGATCAATAACTAAAATCTGATCTGCATCCTGAATCGTAGATAATCGATGGGCAATAATCAGCGAAGTACGACCTTTAAGGGTGTATTTTAAGGCTTTTTGAATAGCAGCCTCCGATCCTGAATCTAGATGAGCAGTAGCTTCATCCAATATTACAATGTCTGGTTGCTTTAAGAGCACGCGTGCAATTGCTAAACGTTGTTTTTCTCCGCCTGACAGTCTATAACCACGATCTCCCACCATTGTATCCAGGCCTTCGGGCAAATTGTTGATAAGCTCAGATAGCTGCGCATTCTCAATAGCCTCGTTAATCTCAGCTTCAGTAGCCGATGGTTTAGCGAATAACAGATTATCACGAATTGTTTCATGAAATAGATGAGCTTCCTGTGTAACTATACCTAATCTTGATCGTAAAGATTCTAAATTTAGATCGCGAACATCAACACCATTAATCTTAATTGAGCCAGAGGTTACATCATATAAGCGCGCAGTAAGTTGAGAGATTGTAGTCTTGCCGGCTCCAGAGGGACCAACAAGAGCTAAATGAGTTCCAGGTTCAATCGTAAAGCTAATGCCAAATAAAATTTGTTTTTGACGCGTTTTACTTAGCGTGGCGACAGATTCCAAAGAAGCTAACGATACTTCTTTTGCTGTTGGATAACGAAACTCCACTTGATTAAAAACAATTTTCGCCGGTCCCATGGGCAAGGGAAGTGCGTGCGGTTTATTTTTAATTAGTGGTTGTAAATCAAGTATCTCAAATACACGCTCAAAAGATACTAAGGCCGTCATTATGTCTACATTCATATTAGAAAGTTGAGTTAACGGACCGTAAAGCCTACTAAGATAGGCCGCTAAGGCAACTATCGTTCCTACACTAAGCGTTTTATCTATAGCTAATATTCCACCCCAACCATAGACTATTGCCGTAGCCAATGAGGCGGTAAGCATTAATGCTATGAATAAAAATCGCGCATACATAGCTTGAGTAACACCAATATCTCTAACCCTTCTAGCTTTAGTTTGAAAATTTTTATTTTCTTGATTTACATTACCGAAAATTTTAGAAAGTAAAGCCCCCGAAACATTGAACCGTTCTATCATAGTATTGTTCATTGAGGAATTTAGATTATAACTTTCAAGCGTTATGTCACGTAAACGTCTGCCCAGCCAACGCGCAGGGATAAGAAATATTGGTAAAATTATTAGGGTTATTAAGGTTAATTGCCATGCAAGAAAAAACATCGCAGCCAATACTAAAATTACGCTAATTAAATTACCAATTACATTAGACAAAACGTCGGTAAATGCTTCTTGGGCACCCAATACATCATTATTTAATCTACTGACGAGAGCACCTGTTTGAGTTCTAGTAAAAAAAGCTAATGACATGGACTGAATATGGTTAAAGATACGTGTGCGCATATCGAAAATTAATCCTTCACCAATTTTTGCGGATATAAATCTTTCGAAAAATGCCGTAATAGCATCTACTACCGCAAGTCCAGCAATTACCAAAGCCAAATCTACGACTATAAAATCTTTATGATCAATAATGCCGTTGTTGATTATGTGCTGCAATATTAATGGATTTACAGCAGTAATAGATGAATCAATAACAACCAGTACTAGGAAGATTATGAGTAATTTATTGTATGGTTCGGCAAATTTTCGGATTCTAGAATACAGTCCTTTAGGAAGTTCATGATTTTTTACAGAGCGATCTCGCATCAGAGAGCGCATCGGACCTCTCGTGCCTCGCATATTATTAGGACCCATCCTTACATTATACGTGTATACTCATGAGAAATTCCTAATGTAAAACTTATTTGTTAGTATAACTACGTAATTAAACTCGAGTTAATTAGCATAAAGCTAATAATGGCTGAAACCTGGGACGGTAATTTTAATTCTTTAGAAACTAAACAACTATTCAAAAAAGACTATCTATTGGATCACCAAAAGATAAATCAATACCTACTTATTTAGGACACTCTTCGCTTGTACTGCCACATTGATAACGGAACAAAGACCAATAAGAGGCCAACAACCCATACTAAGGTTTTCCAAATAGCTCCATGTTCGTTCACGCCCAATGCTAATTGGCGCGCAGCATCTGCAATAAATGTAACCGGTTGATTCCGAACAAAAACTTGTAACCAACTTGGCATGGTTTGAATAGGAACAAAAACGGCGCTAGCAAAAGTAAAAGGAAAGATTAAGACAAAACTGGCAAGCTGAGCAGTCTCGGAATCTTTAACCACCATTCCAATAAAGGCAAATATCCAGGATAGCGCATAACCAAAAAATAAAGCTATCGCGATCATCTCAATAGCAGACAAAAAGCCGCTAAAACGAAAACCGATTAAATAGCCAACGATTATCATAATTAAAATAACAACCAAGTTTCGTACAACATCCGCAAAAGTCCTACCCGCTACAACCGCTAGGCGACTCATAGGTAAGGAACGAAAACGATCGATAATACCTTTACCCATATCATCTGCTAAGCCGATCCCTGTTTGCACTCCTCCAAACATAACCATGTTCACAAGTATACCCGGCAGCAAAAAATCAATATATTTACCACCAGATTCATGCACACTACTACCTAACGCACCTCCAAAAACATAATTAAATAAGAGCAAGAACATAATCGGCTGAATTGATGAAAAAAAGATAAGCTGAGGCAGACGAATATATCGACGCAAGTTTCGCAAGCTCATAATTCTAGTGTCTCTGAGTAAAGCTAAAAGTCTCATTTTTTCCATCCTTTCCGCTTTCCAACCGTTTCCTCGTTCTCGTGATGAGTTGTATTGCCAGTAAGACTAAGAAATACATCATCGAGAGAAGGGCGATGCAATGATAAAGACTCAACATTCAATTTAGAAGCATTTAGCTGAGAGACTAGACCCATCAAGTCTTTTGCCCCATTCTTTACTGGCACTCTCATCATCAAACTTTGTTCATTAAACGTAGGCGGCTGCTTAGCTAATTGACTTACAGCTTTTTCCGCTAGATTACGATCTTTTATGTTTTTTAGCTGAAACTCGATAATATCTCCTCCTAAGCGAGACTTCAATTGATCGCTAGTGCCTTCAGCAATAACCTTTCCCTCATTAACAACAGCTATACTGTTGGCAAGTTCATCTGCCTCCTCAAGATATTGAGTTGTTAACAATATTGAAGTACCTTCGTTAATGAGCTCACGTACTATCTGCCAAATACCTTGTCGTGATCCCGGATCAAGCCCAGTAGTAGGCTCGTCCAGAAAAAGAATTTTTGGATGACCTATTAAACTTGCACCTAAATCTAGGCGTCTTCTCATTCCTCCGGAGTAGGTTCTGACCGGACGATTAGCTGCAGACGATAAATTGAGTCTTTCAATCAATTCAGTAGCACGCTTTTGAGCATCAACGCGCTTCAGCCCATACAATAATCCAATCATATAGATATTCTCATAACCAGTCTGAAATTCATCAACAGCAGCATATTGCCCGGCTAGACCTATAATTTCACGAACTTTATTGGGATCTTTTCTGACATCAATTCCATGAACTAACGCCGATCCACTACTTGGGTCAAGCAATGTACTCAATATGCGAACTATGGTGGTTTTGCCAGCTCCGTTGGGACCTAGTAGACCGAACACCTTACCTTCTTCAGCGTGAAGATTTATTCCGTTAAGCGCTTTAACATCCCCAAAATGCTTGGTCACATCATTCAGATCAAAAGCATTTATCATTTTAATTGGGATTCTATACTTTTAATTGTCGAGTCACAAGCTGTCGCCGGCTTATTATTAGTAAGCCCGCAGATACCTGCTGTTATAGTATTGGCAGCACCATCGACTCCTTTAGCAATCGCACTATTGCTGTTTGCAAGCGATGACGCAATTTGTTCTGCAGTTTTACCGCTCAACAGAGATGGGTTATAAGTTGCACCCTGTATTTCATATTTACCAGCAAAGTAAATAAACGGAATTGAACCTGATTTATCATATTCATTGGTTAATGAATTTTCTTCATTGGTAGGTGTCTGCAAAGTGGTATAAGATCCAGACGCACTCGGAATATTGGTGTCGAGCTCAACTGGAACAAAAGATATATAAGGACTCGTATAAGTCGAACCATAAAATGACAACGTTTGAGTGTTTGGATAAACATCTTGGGTTGAAGAATGCGTCAACTTCAAATTAGTAAACGAACCAAATCGATCTAAGGCAACTGTAATCGCCCACCTTTCGGTTGCACAGTAAGGGCAATATTCTGCACCCTCATAAAATATTTCTGGTTTATTATTTTGATATATCGCTTTGCCGGATATAGCTGTAGGTTCAGCGTCTGCAGAACCAACTCCAATTTTATCAAGAATAGTCTGCGGAACTGCACTTAACTCCTTAACCACACTAGCCGGTGCTGTTACGGCACCGCTCGCATTAGACGTAACAACGTCTGCACCATTATTGCTAGCGGTAGACGAGTTGTGACTAGTTAAATCCCAAGACACAAACGCTATTACAATTATACCTATAATCACAAACCAAAATTTCTTACTCATAAAACTTTCTCTTTTTATTAATTTTATAATACCTGATTTTTAATATGTTGTCTTGATTTTTTATAATTCTACGCCATTATAGTTCAAACCTGCGCAACTCATATCAAAATATATAAAAATATCAATCTACTGGGTTTCTAGGCGCTTATAAAAATTGACGCTATTTGAGCATGTTGTACTCAGATATTAAATAGATATTTCATACAAAAATATTTTATATAAAATTGTATTTTGAATTTAGATATATGGTTGTCATAATATAATTCAGGTCATGTTTTATTTAATTGGCGTACAATATAGTGAATAATAATTAAGAGCAGACCTGTATACCTTGAAGATAATCTATTGCAATCGTATTAATTAATATGATCGATAATAATACCCAAAGTTTAAGGTGAAAACAATAAGCTAACCTATCAGGAATAACTCAACAAGAGTAAAACTCATTTTGTTCAAATTAATTTAGGATGAATAGTATTTTATGTACATAAATTGGATTTTTGCGAGTATTAATCTTTGGAACCCAAGCCATATAGGTGGATGGATGACAATAATTATCACCGCCTTATTGCTGGGTATGATTCATGGCATAACTCCCGACGAACACACTTGGCCAATTACATTTAGTTATGCAATTGGTAGCTATTCCACTCGCCGCGGGCTAAAAGCTGGAATAACTTTTTCTTTAGCATTTACTCTACAAAGAGCAATAGCAAGTGAACTTGCATATCTAGGTTTCTCTAGGTTGTATACATTTGGTTCATTAAACAATATTGTCTACATAGTAGTTGGGTTATTGATGGCTGGTGCCGGTTTTATGATCGTAAAACGCAAAACCATATTTCATTTTGATTTACCGTTTTTAAGAGCACACCATGTTGATGAAAAAGATAAATCGCTGAGCGAGTCATGGATTAACGACCCAAGACCATGGATGCCGGCATTACATGGATTTGTAGCCGGATGGGGATTTGGCGCATTTGCCTTAATTATTTATACCGTACTAGCACCGGCAACACACTCAGCTGCCTGGGGTTGGGTTCCAGGTGCTCTTTTTGGGATTGGCACAATGATCATGCAGGCAATAGCCGGAGCAATATTCGGTTGGATTGCCGTAAGACGGGGACTAACTCAACAGGCTATACGCAGAGTAGCTCTGAAAACTGCCGGCAACACCTTAACCTGGGGTGGACTAGCTTTTATGATTGCTGGAATTTTTGGACAACTTTTTCCTAAAGCTGCGGGGATTAGTCTTAATACAGGAGTTCATATTCACAATTTAGACACTTTAGGAATAGCTTTTGTACTTGTAATTGTTTGTGTAATGGGAGTAGGCGGTATCACTCTAGTGCGACAAACTAAGCTCGAATTACGAAAAATACGAACTTCCTCGGTTAGTTAAACAGGGTATGTTAAAATAAACCAATACTAAGGTGTTAGGGGATATTTTTATGTCTGATACTGTGTTAGTAGTCAAAAATCTCAGTAAATCCTACGACAATTTAGAAGCGGTAAAAGGTGTCAGTTTTTCGGTAAAAAAAGGTGAGGTGTTTGGCATCTTGGGCCCAAATGGTGCAGGTAAAACCACCACCTTAGAAATGATCGAAACAATTCGAAGCATTGACGGCGGAAGTGCCACAATTAATGGTATCGACGTAGCATCAAACCCATACACAATTCGCCGAATGATTGGTGTTCAGCCACAATTTCCAGGCTTTCAAGATCGAACACGACTTATTGAGTTACTGAGAATGTTTGCCTCGGCCTATGGTGAACGTATAGATCCATTAAAACTACTAGAAGAAGTAGATTTGCTAGACAAAGCAAACTCTTATGTTGAGCAATTATCCGGAGGCCAAAAGCAACGCTTCAGCATCGTAACAGCTTTAGTTCATAACCCAAAACTATTTTTTCTTGATGAGCCAACTACCGGGTTGGACCCACAAGCTAGACGTAACCTTTGGGACTTAATCGTACAGGTAAAAAACAAGGGTATAGGGGTTATATTAACAACTCATTATATGGACGAAGCGGAGATTCTTTGTGACAGAGTAGCAATCATGGATGGTGGAAAAATTATAGCCTTGGATACACCAAAAAATTTGATCCAAGCGTTACTTAAACGTGGATTTAGCAAAAAACAGGTAACCGAAAAGGCTAATCTTGAAGACGTTTTTATTGATCTTTCAGGTAAAAATCTAAGGGTAGAAGGGTAGAAAATAATGTCGATTGCACTAATATTCATAATCATTATTTTAGCCATTAGATTAGGGTGGAAAAATTATTCTAAAACAAAAACTACAAACTCAGCTAAAACTAAAAGTATTAAGCCGCTTCCATCTTGGAAAATCAAACTTTTTACTGTCTGGGTTTTTTTTGTAGTTAATCTGAAACGTTTATTCCGTGACCGTGTAGCACTATTTTTTTCTTTTCTGTTTCCACTAATTTTTCTCTTTGTGTTTGGGAGCTTGAGCAGTAATAGTCAAATATCTATGCGAATTAGTTTGATTAATGAGTCTGGAAGCGCATTTTCAAAACTATACGTAAAGCAACTCGAATCTGACAAAGTATTCAATATTAACAAGAGCATCCATACTTTAGCTCAGGCAAATCAAGAAATAAGCCGCGGTGAAATAGATGCCAACGTAATTCTTCCACCTAACTTCGGAAAATTAGATAAAGGTATTCCACATGGTAAAGCAATCGTGCAATACAATCGTTCAAATCAACAGGCAGGCCAAACCTTAATATCGCTTTTGCAAAACCAATTTAATGGTATAAACAACCACTTTGTAAGCTACAATCCTCCTTTTAAAGTTACCTCTGAGCAAAGCAATGCACATAGCCTCACATCTTTCGACTATACTTTTACCGGATTAATCGGTTTTGCGATCCTGGGAGCAGGCATATTCGGACCAATGAACGTATTTCCGGAACTAAAAAAAATGGGAATATTGAGAAGACTACATACCACTCCACTTAAAGTGTGGCAATTCTTTCTTTCAAATATGCTTGTACAAGCAGTTAGTGGGCTATTGTCCGTGGCATTAATGCTAGTGGTTGCCATTGCACTTTATCATCTTAAGATTGTCGGTAATTTAGCTGAACTTGCGATATTTATATCGTTAGGAATTTTCTTAATACTAGGAATTGGTCTTGCGTTAGGTGGATGGGCTAAAAACGAGCGCCAAGTGGCCCCACTTGGCAATATAATCGTATTCCCGATGATGTTTTTGACAGGCGTCTTTTTCCCACGTTTCCTCATGCCTCAATGGCTTCAATCCATAACTACCTATATGCCTTTAACACCAGTAATCGATGGTTCAAGAATGATTCTTACTGAAGGCAAGGGGTTATTAGATCTAGGTCCACAACTATTAGTCATGGGGATCTGGCTAATTATAGTCTATGCAATTGCATTTAGAGTTTTTCGCTGGGAATAAGAATATTGTTGGCCGAAATTTCTTGATTATTAGTATCTCTTCCAAGCAGTAAAACTTCTAGCCTAGATCCTATTTTATTTAGCCTAACATCCAACTCTGAGGCACTCAATACTGCGATACCCAACAAAACAAATATCGGACCACTGTTTAAATCAGTTGCTAAGCCGCTAGATAAATCTCCTAGACCCTGACCTACAACCCAAAAACCAAGTGACAACACGATCCCTAAAGATACAGCAAGCCTACGCATTAAGCCAGGCTTCAAGACACCGACTCCAATAAATATCTGCGTTCCAGCAAAAATTAAAATAAATATATAGCCCTTTAACGATTCTTTATGTTGCTGAGGCGCCATATTCATCACACCTGAGAAACCGGTAACATCACCCAAGGAATTAAGAGTACTAATAATACTATTGTCTGTTACGGATAGCCAACTAGGTGCATCCGTAGCGCTAACTTTAATCATAGAATCTACACTAGGAATCGTATTTTGACCTGGTAGTAGCTGATATACTCCTCCACCCACCCAAAATACAAGCCAACAAATAGCCAACCAGTATGCGGGCGCCGTACATTTTTTTGGCCAGGACGAGAGACCCATGATCAGATAAAGTAAGGCCGCGCCAGGTGCACCCATTAACAATAAAGCTTGTCCACTAAAAACACCCCCAAATCCTTCACCAACAACCCAGACTAAAGTCCCCCAGATTATAGATAAAATAATACCCGCTTTGACACTTTTCGGGATCATAAAAAGTAAACCAATTATTATTTGAATGCTTGCAAATAAAAGATCGTAAACTGCTGGATGAGTTAATACTAAACGAGCAAAAATGTGAATTATGTTACTAACCCAGCTTGGCTGACCCTGAGCCATGGGTAATATAACTAACCTCGCAAAGGATGAAGTAAACATTTTACTCTGTAACTGCAAGAATCCGTCAAGTATCCAGAAAAAACCTATAAAAATTTGTATGAAGCGTCTATTTATTTTTAACATAATAAATTAGTTTGATTATAGCAAGCAGTAGTAATCCCGGGCAGGTAAATATATAATTAAGTTTAATGAAGTCTAAATTAAATCTACCGGATGTTTACCCGTGGTTAATATTTATTGGTGGAGTTCTTGGCTTAATAGCTTCACTGATTCTGGTACACGACACTTTAGCTATTGCCCAAAATACCCACTATGTCCCTAGCTGTAACCTAAATCCTATTATCAGTTGTGGCGATGTCATTACTTTTAAGGGTGATAGTATTTTTGGCTTACCTTATTCGTTTTACGGAGTGGCCGCCTTTGGAATGCTGGTAGCCGCCGGTGCAGGGATGATCGCTAAAGCAAACTTTGAGAAGTGGTATTGGGCGATTTTGCAACTAGCTACAACAATCGGTCTTATTAGCGCTTATTATTTACTCTTCAAGAGTATCTACGACATTCATGCGCTATGTCCGTTCTGTCTTTCCATAGACGTTATTACTACTACAATCTTCTGGTACACTACATTGAGGAACATTGATCGAGGTATGTTCGCCAAAATTGAACTCATAAAGCAAAAACCCTATGCTTTTGTACGCCGTCATCACTTAGATATTTTGCTACTATGGTTTATGCTGGTAGTTATCTTCATTTTGCATCATTTTTGGTATTATTACGGAAAACATTTATAAAAATTTGGAACTTTTATTTTTATAACCAAAAAATAAAATTAATACCTAGGACATTAACGATCTTAGTTCGCTAACGATC
>JAJZKM010000025.1 GCA_021804085.1 bacterium
GTCATATCAGGCAAGGTGACAATATATAATGCAAAAAGCGAACTACTAAGTAAAAACAAAGTTAGAGCAGATAGCAGTAACATCAATAAAACAAAAACAGACTTTTCGATTATCGTTATGGCAATACCGTTATTAATACTAAAAACATATACAGATACCCCTGCCAACATAGGCAAAAGTTCTATGCAAATTAAAAGCAAAATAACAACAAAAGGAACAAGCGGATACATACCCTTATAGTATGCGTCGCGGATCCTCACCCGTACGTCATTGAAAGCATTTCTAATAGCCCAGATTATTGCCAAACTGCCGATAATGAAAAAAATAATCGAGTAACCAAGACTTCCTCCAGCAGTACCGCCACCAGCTAAAGAGACAATCATCAAACCATAAACAGTTAAACCACCACTTAAAGTATTAGATTTCTCACCGACAAGAGATTTTAATTCATTTTTAGTACTTATCACGTTTAAACCTGCACTAAAACCTTGTGCAAAAATAAGGTTTAAAACTCCATACACAAACAGTATCCCAAGAAAAACATAACGATAACGCCACAGAGGTTTTAGACAATCCTGTGAAAGTTTCCAGACATTTGATAGACGCCTAACAGAATTTGTACTAATTACTAACTTATCTGTCTCTGTAGATTTTTTCTTTACCTTAGATTTTTTTGTTTTAACGTCAACCTTAGGCATGATCTTCCATTGTCGCCAATCGCTTAATCCTCTCCTCTATTGGGGGATGTGTACTAAATAGGTTAGTTACGCTATGAGATTTTAAGGGGTTGGCGAAAAAAAAGTGTGCCGTAGCTGTGTTTTGCTTTTTCAGAGTACTACCAGTGCTTTGTATTTTCTTTAATGCCGAAGCTAGGGCCTCGGGATAGCGGGTAGTTAATGCTCCGGTCGCATCGGCTAAGTACTCCCGTTGGCGAGAAACCGCCATTTGAATTAAAAGCGCTACCAGCGGTGCTAAAATAGCTGCTGCGATACCAATAAACAAAGCAATCTGGTCATCTTCGTTACGTTCACCCCCACGAAAAAAACTTAGCTGAAGTAACAAATCAGCAATCAAAGAAATGGCAGCAGTCAGAGCAAAAGCAATCATACTTACTCGGCTATCATAGTTCTTAATATGCCCCATCTCATGCGCAAAAACACCTGTTAACTCATCATCGTTCATGATGTCCAGCAATCCCGAAGTGGCACAAACTGCAGCGTGATTCGGATCTCTGCCCGTAGCAAATGCATTAGGCGCCGGGTCGTTCATTATATACACCTTAGGCATGGGTAGTCCGTCAGCTATGCTTAGATTTTCTACTACACGCCACAATCTAGGGTTATCTTGTTTTTGTATCTCCTTAGCCTGATTAATTGCCAAACTAAGACGCATCCCCATATAGTAACTAACTGTGACATAAATTATAGCGCCGATAAAAACTCCAATTAAAACAGCAGGGCTTCCGCCGGCATAAGCTACATCCAAGGCTTCCGCCAGTCCACTAATAAGGAGTATAAATATCGCCATGATTAGAATAGATTTATGCTTATTGCGTGCTATGTCTGAATACATAATCTAAAATGTTACGTTTATTGGCTGCTCCACTTGGGTTTGCTGTTCTCCGTCAAGCTCAAAGTATTCTTTATCTTTAGTATATCCAGCCTTAGCAGCTATAAACTTTGTAGGAAATGTGAGTCTCTTAGTATTAAAATCACACACCATACTATTATAAAAACGACGTGAAGCCTGGATCTTATCTTCAGTATCGATCAGCTCAGCTTGTAGCTCTTGAAAATTCTGCGTAGCCTTAAGATCTGGATAATTCTCAGCTACTGCAAAAAGACTTTTTAGAGTTGTTTGAATCTGATTCTCGGCTTTTGCTGTTTCCTGAACACCCGTTGCATTAACGGCTTCGGCTCGAGCTTTGGTAACATCTTCGAAAACTGACTTTTCGTGCGCCGCATAGCCCTTAACGGTATTTATAAGATTAGGTATCAAATCATAACGTCTTTTTAACTGAACAGTAATATCACTCCAAGACTCGTCTACCCTCTGATTAAGCCTAACCAGACCATTATATGCATAAAAGAAAATCGCACCGATGAGTAGAACTAAAACTACCAAGACAATAATTAAACCGATCATGCCAGCAAAACTCCTTTTTTAGTTATTTTTATTATACATCAGCGAAAACCAAATACTGTATTATGATTATAATGAAGACCTTAAAAAAAAGACGAATCAATTTCCACATCAAAATTTACTACCTAATTATTATAGTAGTACTTATCTATGTTGGGTTTTGTTTGCTGTTACCGATCAAAACATTAAACTCTACCTCAAGCAGTTCCAGTATTAGCATCACCACGCAGCCCAGTAACATGCCATGGCCAAAGACGGGATCAGCAGCGGTTGGATTGGCTAATGGTGCAGTGGCTACAAATGGCAGTCATACACCAAGACCAATGGCTAGCGTAGCTAAACTAGTGACCGCACTAGCGATTTTGAAAAAATATCCACTTTCGCCTGGACAGCAAGGACCCAACATAACTATTACTGCTGCCGATTATGCTGATTACACTAAATATATATCCGAACAGGGCTCCGTAGTGCCGGTCTATATAGGTGAACAATTAAGCGAATATCAGATGCTCGAGGCAATGCTCGTTCCCTCTGGAAATAACATTGCAGATTCGCTAGCACGATGGGCTTATGGCTCCATATCTTCCTATGACACATATGCAAACAATTTCGTTAAGCAACTCGGGCTAAGTAATACTCACATAGGAGGAGACGCTAGCGGCTACCTGCCCAATAGTACTTCAACCCCGGACGACTTAATAAAACTTGGCGGATATGTTATGAACAATCCGATTCTGGCACAAATCAGTTCAATGAAATCTGTCAAAATACCAAATGTAGGAACGTTAACTAACTACAATTCCATTCTAGGGATTGATAATATTGACGGAGTAAAAACGGGTAATTCTAACCAAGCCGGAGGGGTCTTTCTTGGTTCGGCCAAAGTAAACGTAAACGGCAAGCAAGTTCTGGTGTTTAGTGCTCTGATGGGAGACACGACACTAGCACAGTCGCTAAATGACAGCATTCCATTAATTATTTCCCTAGAGAACGATTTCGCTAAAACCATCATCGTGAAAAAAGGCGAAGTTTTGGGCGAATATAATCAGCCGTGGGGTGGAAAAATTCAAATAATAGCCGACTCAAATCTAGAAGAAACTCTACTACAGGGCCAAACGGTAAGCGCTGAACTTAATATTCAAGGATTAAAAGTTCCTTCTCGAGCTGGAACGACGATTGGACAACTTACTTCATTATCAAACCAATTCAATCCTTCAATCAGCATACCTTTAATTACCAAATCTGCTACTTCCAAGCCTTCCTGGACATGGCGCTTACTGCACCCAGGGAGCGAACTTTAAATTCTTAAGCTATTAATTATTTATAAATCAAATAATTAATAAAACTACCCAAATATTGATTAATAAACCTATTCATCGCACTCAAAGTAACACCTAAAATTGCAAAATACATTATAGATTAAACAACCGTCAATCATTTATATAACTTCAGTTTGCATAGATCATTTAGGTAGTTTTAGTGAGATCATTGACGAAAAACTCTAAATCTAATACAGATCATGAAACTCACCACGACATGATATATACTCAAGCTGTCAGTTATTTGTACGACACTTTGAATATATATGCATAGGGGTGAATCGTATGATAAATGTAACT
>JAJZKM010000014.1 GCA_021804085.1 bacterium
ACAGGAACATTATCTAAAGACCCTTTAGTTGCTGCAAGTAAAAGAACATACATCTCCCAAATTGAATAGGGACTATACTGAGCTTGTTTAAGCAGTTCGGTTAATCTTTGTCCTCGCTCAATAATTTGTCTGGTTTCAGGATCCAAATCAGTAGAAAATTGACTAAATGATGCAAGTTCTCTAAATTGAGCAAGCGATAGTTTAAGCCCACCACCAACACTTTTAATTGCTTTTGTCTGAGCTGCACTACCAACTCTTGAAACAGATAAACCAACTGAGATAGCTGGTCTAACACCTTGATAAAATAGCCCCGTTTCAAGAAAAATCTGACCATCAGTAATTGAAATAACATTGGTTGGAATATAGGCACTTATGTCTCCAGCCTGAGTCTCGATAATCGGAAGGGCAGTTAACGAACCACCACCTAATTTATCGTTCAACTTTGCTGCTCTTTCTAGCAGTCTAGAGTGAAGATAGAAAACATCACCAGGGTATGCCTCTCTTCCTGGAGGTCTTCTCAAAAGTAAGGACATTTGTCTATAGGCTGCAGCATGTTTAGATAAATCATCATAAATAATAAGGGCATGTTTTTTGTTATCCCTAAAGTACTCAGCCATAGCACATCCTGCATACGGGGCAAGATAGAGCATAGCTGCCGGATCGGCAGGAGAAGTAGCCACTATAATAGTCTGGTCCATAACTCCTTCTCGTCTTAAGCGAGCTTCAAGTGCAGCAACTTTAGAAAATTTCTGACCTATCGCAACGTAAACATTAATAACCCCAGTTTTTTGTTTGGCTTGATTAATCATCGTATCAACTGCTATAGCCGTTTTTCCGGTTTGACGATCTCCAATAATTAATTCTCTCTGTCCTCGACCAATTGGAATCATCGAATCAATAGCCAAAATACCTGTCATTAAAGGCTCAAAAACACTCTTTCGGTCCAACACTCCTGGCGCTCTTCTCTCAACTACTGAATAGTTCTTAGTCTGAATTTTACCAGCTCCATCTAGAGGGTTGCCCAAGGGATCAACAATTCTTCCAACTAATTCTTCACCAACCGGTACTCTTAAAACTTTTCCACTTAATTTAGCCTTGGCACCAGCTACTATTTCTTGATCTTCTCCAAGTAGCACTGCACCAATTTCGTCTTCACCTAAATTAAAAGCAAAAGCCACGACTGTTTTTCCGTCTTTAGCCTGAATATCAATCATTTCACTGTATCCACAATTTGGTAACCCATAAATCCAAGCAATCCCATCACCAACTCTAGTAACAATTCCAATATCTTCGACTTCTGGTCGATTTTTTAAATCTTCAATAGCTTTTTTAATATCACTAGATAAATCATTTATAGATAGTTCCGACATTTAGATATTTCCTTGATTAGTTATATGTTTAAATTGATTAATCCTGCTTTGAACGCTTAGATCTAGCTCAGATTTGGCCGCAAAATTTATTCTAAATCCACCAATTAAATCTGGATTAATAGTATTTTTGATAATTAAGTCTTTAGTCTTTTTAGAAACTTGCTGAATTAGTTTCTTAATTCGTAATTGCTCATCAGCAGATAATTGATTAGCACTTTCAATTTCAACTTCAGTTATACCTTGATCTGCTCGCAATGACATAACATCACGCATTAAAGATTCAAAATCATTTGTTCTTTTTGAGCTTAATAAATATGCCGCAATCTCTCTAGCTACCTTTTTAGGATCTTTAGTATTATTGATTTTATCAATTATAATTTTGGCTAATTTAATTCTACTAATTTTCATGACTTTATCTGCTCACTTAATAAATTAGAAACTAACTCTTTATCCTTTTGACTATCCAACCTATTTTTAACAAAAGCTTCCGATACATCAGTAACTAAACCAACTAATTCCGATTCCAGTTTCTGTTTAGCACGTTCCATCTCTTGTTTAGTTTTCTTCTCAGCTTCCGCTAAAATAAAATCACTTTTTTTATTAGCTTCATCTTCCATTTTTAAGGCAAGTTCTTTTGCTTCTAGAAGTGCATCTTGAACAATTTGATCCGCTTTGGATCTAGCTTTAGATATTTCATCCTCAATTTTTGCTTCTAGTTGAAGTCGCTCACTGCGCATATCTTCACCTAATTTAACGCCGTCTTCAATCACTTTTTTACGCTCTGCAAGCATTTTAATAATAGGTCCAAAAGCCCATTTCCTGAGGACTAAATATCCTAAGACGAAAGTAATAAGTTGGATGATTAACGCCGACCAACTTACACCAAGGGCACCTAAACCAGATGAAGCAACACCGAAATAACTAAAAACCATTAAATTATATATCCCCTAAACTATAAATATGGAAGCAAAGGCAAGAAGCCCAAAGAGCTCCACGATTGCTACAAATATTAATGCTTGACCCAAAAACTTGGAAGCTTCTGGATTTCGACCTACTGCTTGAAGATAATTACCTCCAATTAATCCAATCCCAATCCCGGGTCCAATAAAACCACCACCGATCATTAGACCTTTGGCTACAATATTTAATGCATCTGCTACTGTCATTAATTTTTACTCCTTATTTTTACCTTAATAATATTACTAAACATTTTCAATTTCCGCCAACCAAAGATTTAGAACCCTTTTTGATCCGCTTTGACTTTTTTGAAACATGGTCAGTAGCGTGATTAACGGCAATTGCTAAATACATTGTTGAAAGTACGGTAAAAATGTAGGCTTGCAAAGCTCCAATAAAAAGTTCTATTAAAGTAAAGGGTAGGGCACTAATTGGAGCAAGAAAATGACCTAAATACGAAAATACAGCAATCACAATTTCTCCAATTGCTACATTTAAGAAAAGTCGGAGAGATAAGCTAATTACCCTAGTAAAATCAGTTATCATCTCCAGAATACCAATAATTAAATATAAAGGGTTTTTAGGAGTTCCAACAAAAAAATGCATTAAATAATTCTTAATTCCACCAGATTCTTTAATAGACGAAAAATAAACCACAATCATTGTAATTAAAGCCATTCCAAACGTTGCATTTAAATCTCCGGTGAATGGTCGCAGCAGCGGATAACCATTTGAAACTACACCTTCTCCAACGATCGGAAGAAGTCCCAGCCAGTTATTAAATAAAATAAAAAAGAAAAGAGTAACAAAATATGGACTATATTTTTTCCCTAGATTCTCATCCTCAAATGATGAATGCACAAAATCGATTATAAAACTTACCCCAATCTCAATAAATTGAACAATTCCACCAATCGGTTTAATTTTAGACTTTCTGGAAGCATATATTAAAACAATACTAATAAGCACTAAACTAATCCATCCATATAAAATAGAATTTGTAATAGGAATACCAAAAAGAGTCATTACAGAACCAGGAGCAACGTGAATTATGGGTCCACTTCCAAAATAGATCTTCATTTCTTATCCTTCTTAGGTTGCAGGCTAGGATTATTTGTAAGCCTAAGAGCACTTTTATAGCTATAAAAAACAACAACTATACCAAGGACTAATCCTAAAACTAAACCAATCAATAGATATAAACCTTTATTATGAAAATGATGATCCAAATAATCTCCGAATAAGACAGGACCCATAAAAGCAATAATTAACTTCCAGGTCATATCTAAAACCATAAATCCAAATATAGCCCCATTACTTCGACTAGCCACCTCTTTAACTTTAGTACTTAGAGGCGAGGGCGCTACTTGATGCGCTTTCGTCTTTATCATCTCTTTTGATTATATATTTAACAGATTTAAGGTGCAAGTAAAATGTCTATTTACTTTACAAAATATAGTAATATAATTATGCTTATGAATAATTCAAATGTCACAATATATACAGCTGTATGGTGTTCTTTTTGTCATGCAGCAAAAGATTATTTAAATAAAATAGGTGTTAAATACGAAGAAAAAGACGTCGAAAAAGACACCCAAGCGGGTGAGGATGCCTTTAGTAAAAGTGGCCAACGTGGTATACCGGTCTTAGATATAGATGGAGATATTATAGTTGGTTTTGACCGACCTAAAATTGACCAAAGCTTAAAAGCACACAATATAATTAAGTAATATTAAATAATGAAGTAGTTATTTGTTCCATAGTATTATATAATTTATATATAAAATAGAGTAAATAATGGAACAATCTAAATCTCCCGAAAAATTATACTATGATGAGAAATATTCTTTTCTGATTGCTGATTTAATTAATGATAAATATCAAGAAACAGATAATCCCTTTAGAAAATCTAGTATTATCCCTCAAAAATTTTTAGATTCTTCTGGCTTGATAAATATACTTCCAGCAACTTTTGATTTCATATATTATTCTACTGATATTGATGATGGATATAGTTTAGTTAAAGATCAAATTATGCCTGTTTTAGAATTTTACAAAGCACGTTTTGATAATTTTTCCTCAAACCAAGAAGAAGTTTATTTAGAACTTCTAGAACAATTCGAGAGTCCATCAACGAAGATTAAATTTAATTACTATTTTGATAATCTCGAAGTGAAAGTTACTGATTTTACAGATTGGGTAAATAGTGAAGACCTTAATCAATTCAAATTATTCCTAGCTTATGTAGTTTATGACAACTATGAAAGAGTAAAATACTTGCCAAAAGAATAATAATCTTCCATTATGAAGATATGGACCTACTAGACTATAAAAACAAACCCTCAGTCGTAATTGTCTATACCGGTGAAGGAAAAGGAAAAACTTCAGCAGCTCTAGGACTTTTAGTTAGAGCACTAGGTAATGATTTTAAGGTAGCATTTATTCAGTTTATTAAGTATTGGTCTGTTGGAGAACATATATTTTTAAGAAATATCTCTGATCTATATAAAGATCAATTATACGTGTATAAAGGCGGAAAAGGATTCTATAAAGCTAAAGACTTAAGCGATCAAAATATATCCGACAAGGAACATCAAAAAGTAGCTAAAAAAACTTATCAGGTGGCTCTAGATTTAGTCAAAAAAGGTAAATATGATCTTATTATTTGTGACGAAATTAACAATGCTTACTCCGATAAACTACTAACCAAAAAAGAATTATCTACTCTTATAGATTCAAAAAACGAGCATACTAGTCTATGTTTAACCGGCAGAAATTTTCCAAATGATTTACTTTCTAAGGTAGATATTGCTACTAATATGACTAAAATAAAGCATCATTTTGATGATTTCTATATAGCCAATAAAGGTATAGACTTTTGAGACTAATTATTGTATAATTATGCCTTATATTAACTATTAAATAATGCTATCATAAGTACATATGGGACAAAGATCTATAGGTGAGCTAATTAAGAACGTAGTTGTTTTTACGAACCCTAAATCCGCTAATCAAGAAGCCTCCGAAAAATTCATCACAAAGCTGGATAAACTCCAAAATGAAAATGAGTTTAATCTGTATGTCCAAAATAATCCGTTTTATGATGAAGCTTTTAATCATATCTTCAAGGAATTTGATCCTAATAAAACATTGTTTGGTATCTCCGGTGGTGATGGTACTGTTCACCATTTTTATAATAATTTAATTAAAGCAGGAATTGATTCAATCATGACGATTATTAGTGCTGGAGGGTCTAATGATACAGCCTCACAATTACATCCTGTACCTTGGGCCAGAAAATCACCCCAAAAACACTTGGATAGTCCTGCTCCTTATCACCAACCCTTAATGATTGAAATCAGTAAAGGAGATTACTCTAAGAAAATAGCTGCAGTATCATATTTCTCTATTGGACTAACATCTCTTCTTGCTAAAGATTATAATTCCGAAGAATTTAGAAGCTCTGTAGCAAATAAAAACCCTAAATTAAAAAGAATCTATCAAGGACTTGAAATACCCAAATACTTACATAAATCCCAACCATTTATATTAGAAGATCAATTCGGGCCACGAGTTTTATATGATTTAATTTTTCCAAATGGTAGCCGAATGGCTGGTGGGGCAATCCAATTTAGTAGAACAGACTTACTCGAAGAAGAATATGGGCGATTAGAGGTTAAAAGCTTAACAGTTCCAAGCGTTATTAAAAATATGGGTAAAAGTGTATTGGGTCTTTACCAAAAATACGGTCCAGATGATAAACAAGAATTTATTGTTAAGAGCTTAGATGAATCTGAACTGACCATACAAGCAGATGGTGAACATTACTCTATTCCTAGTGGATCAAAAATTAAAGTTAATCTCGGCGAGGTAGGACTTAGATTGGTATCAACTAGATTATTTATCCCTTCAGAACAACTATCTAAAGCAGCTTAAAAAAACTTCTTAATCTACAAATAAGGTAGGATCAACTCTTTTCTTATCCTGATATTTCTTTAATCTTTTTAAATCAGCTTTTTTGGTTTTTGGATCATAAACAAGGTGGTTGAATAAAACATAATAGTAACTAACCATCAAAACAAAAATAAATGGGTAAAACTTATACCCATAACTTTTCTTGTGATATTTATAAGTATAAGGTGCAATTTTAAGATATTTATAGAAACTAATAAAACCATTCTGCAACCTTCTAGCCGAAACACCAACCTTTAAATCTTGATCAAATAATATATTAGCATCAACATCCGTGGCATGAATTGCAAGATCAATATCCTCATGAATTCCTTTTAGGTTACAAACGCTACCTTTAATTTTTTCCCATAATTCTTTCCGAATAGCCATATTGTTACCCTGTAAAAAAGCTTGGTTTTTGTTTTCCATACTTTTGACCAAATCTTTTCTAAAAAATAAATCAGATTTATATCCAACTTCTGGATGCATGACATCATAGTAATAATTACTGCCGGTAACTGCATCCACCTGACTATCCTTAAATACTTTTCCTAGATTTGCTACCCAATCATGATCAATAATGCTATCACCATCTATTCGAGCTAATATACTTCCTTTAGCTAAATTAAATCCTCGGTCTCTTGCATAAACTACACCTTGTTTTTTTTCCTTAATAACCTTCACAAACGGATACTTGGAGACGATTTTAAGAGTATTATCTGTTGAGTTATTATCAATCAAAAGAACTTCTAGAGGTTGAAGGGTTTGTTTAGTAATAGCATCTAAACATGGACCAATATATTCGGCTTCGTTATATACCGGAATAATAATACTGACGTTTTTAGATTTCATAATTTATTTAGAATCACCCTTATGACTCACATTTAATTTTGACATTATTTGCATCCCCATATCGGGCAAATACTTAAAAACAGAAAATTGGCAATAAAAAGCCTTACTTAAATTAATCCTCTCAAAAGAAGCAAAATATTTAAAGTTACTAGGCATAATTATTAAAATGGTATTTCTTTATCAAGTTCCTTACAATGTTTATTATATGCCAGACCTTAGAACAATTAAAAAGAAATTGGTTAAGCCTATTAAAAATTATTGGCATAAAAACATATTCCATAAGATAGAAATAAGCTTTGTTATTTTAGTAATAGTGATAGTTGGTTTTATCTACGGAATAGGGCAGTGGTATATATATACTCAAAGAAATCAGCCGTATACCCTAGGAGTTAGTTTTATACCGGATTATGCATCAAGTCTTGGTTTAAATCCCCAACAAACAATGACAGCTCTTTTAAAGATAGGAGTAAAAAACTTTAGACTAACCAGTTACTGGTCAGACCTAGAACCAACTCAAAATAACTATAATTTCTCATCACTCGATTGGCAGTTCAAACTAGCTCAGCAGTATCACGCTAAAATTCTTTTAGTTGTTGGCTTAAGGCAACCACGTTGGCCAGAATGTCATCCACCTTCATGGACCCTAAAACAACCAACTTCTATTTGGGAGAATGAACTATATAACTTGATGACAAAACTAATTAATCGATATAAAAACTCTCCTAGTTTAAGTGCTTACCAATTAGAGAATGAGTACTTTCTAAAAGGCTTTGGTGATTGTACCAACTTCAGTAGATCTAGATTGATTTATGAATATAACTTAATAAAAAAACTAGACCCAAATCACCCAATTATTGTTGGGAGGAGTAACAACGCACTAGGCTTCCCAATTGGACAACCTCAACCTGATGAATTCAGTATATCCATCTATAAAAGAGTCTGGGACGCAAATGTAACACATCGTTACTTAGAATATCCATACCCTAATTGGTTTTATTCATTCTTAGCCGGGATCCAAGAAATATTCTTACATAAAAATATGATTATAGGAGAAATGCAGGCAGAGGCATGGCCACCAAATTATAAGACAATACCTCAAACCTCACTAAGTGAACAAAACAAATCATTAAATGCAACTAGATTAAAAAATAGATTTAGTTTTGCTAAATCAACTGGCATGCACACTATCTATTTCTGGGGAGCAGAATATTGGTATTATCGTAAAGAGATTCTCCACGATCCATCATTATGGAACGTGGCCAAAGAAGAATTTTAATAATTCAAATTTTCATATTATCTCCTATTAATCTAAAATTAAGATATGCCACGAAAGCCTAAGAAGATTACTACTAAACAGGTCACTAACCGAAGAGCCTCTTTTGATTACACACTTGAGGATCAGTTCATAGTAGGCATTGCTCTTAATGGAAGAGAAGTTAAAAACTTAAGACTTGGTCACGGTAACTTAAGAGGTGCTTATATCACAATTAAAGATAACGAATTATATATTATTAACCTAACAATTGGAGGAACCTCGGCAATACCAATACCAGAAAATGAACAAACAAATCCTAGAAAACTACTTGCTAAGAAAAAAGAGATAGAAAAGTTAATCCAAGCAAAAACAGAAGGAAGAACAATCATACCTATATCCATATACAATAAAACAAGATACATAAAGCTAAAAATAGCTATAGCCAAAGGTAAAAAGAAATACGATAAAAGACAAGCACAAAAAAAGAAAGACGACCAAAAATTAACTTCACATAAAATCCATTAAACATTTATTTGCACCAAATAATAGTAATTAGTTATAATCTCATAGTACCTAAAATATTCCGAGGTAGCTCAGCGGTAGAGCGGGTGGCTGTTAACCACTAGGTCGCTGGTTCGAATCCAGTCCTCGGAGCCAAGCATAAGCATTTTGACCTCTATTAATTTAGAAGTTTTTATATCTACAACTCACTTTTGTCTATGTTAAATTAGGAGCGTTCGAAGATATATAGATGAAAAATAGAGTTCCCGCTAAATTGAGCATATTTCTCTTGTTCGCCAATTAGCCACTCAGTAGGCTGAATCGGCTTATATACTTTTATTTTTAGATCATGGCTTATGGCAGTCTCAATATATTTATTGGGTGTTCTATTAATGTCGTATAGTACACCCATTCTCTCACCATAGTTAGTTTTAGTTGCCACTATTTCGTCCTCGATAATCTCTCGTTCAACAGTATAGCCAAATCTAGATTTAACAAATTTATTGAAGTCTCCTGTGATAACAATCAACCTACCGTCAGGTTTTAAGAGGCTATTGATTTTTTCAAACGCATTCTCTAGATCTGGAATATGCTCAAAGACCATAACGCAAATGACTATGTCGAATCGTTTCTTGTAATTGAAATCTTCAATAGGGACTAATCTAAACTCCAACTTGGGATACCTGGCGTTTGCAGTCAATAAATTAGTCTTAGACGGATCGATCCCTATCACCTTCGCCCCTCTGTTATTTAATTCAGAGACCAGCCAGCCAGTTCCTGACCCTACATCAAGTATTGTTTTGTTCTTAACTTCGCCTATAAAATCATCTATAGATTCTAGGAAAAGCCTCCTAAAATAATTATCCCCACTGCCTTCTTGATCCCAACGAACCTCACCAAGATCATATTGTTTCGGGTTACTTGCCTTAGATAGATAGCTACTCATATAATTTCTCTGCTTATTAGCCAAATTATAGCATCTATATTGTAAATGTGCTCTATTATAGATACACTTGTACTGATATGGCAAGACAAGTTATGATTATAGGAGCGGGCAAACAGATGATGAAAGATCATGTACCCGTTGTTCTCAATACTCCTGATTGTGAGATAGTTAGTGTGGTAGAGCCAGACCCAAAATCTCTACAGCACGCTGCTGAAACCATTGGTTGTCCGGTATTTGCGAGTCTAGAGGATGCATTATCGTATATAAAACCTGACATAGCTATTGTGTCTGTTCCTCACAACCAGTATTGGCCTATACTTGAGATTTTGGCGACTAACCATATTGCCACACTTAAGGAAAAGCCTCTAAGCATGAATGAAGAAGAGGGTAGTCAAAATCGTTGATTTATTTGCCAGAAACAACACCTATTTACAAATATGCGTTCAGCGACGCTTCTCTGATCTATACAAAATAAGTAAAGAACTCGTGGAACGATTGGGCGAGGTGTACTCCATATATGCAGAATACAACCTCGATTTATTGTCACTGGACAAAAAAGCGCTTCGGTGGCGATCAGACAAGTCAATTGCAGGAGGTGGTGCTACGCTGGATCTGGGCTACCACACAATAGATCTATTAACATATCTTCTTGGCATGCCAGACAAAGTGTATGCACAGCTCAATTATAATAGCCTGCCCGGCGACTACACGATTGATGATTCAATGAAAGCTATGTGCACCTACAGAAGGGGTAAAATTAATGCAAACTTGGTGGTGACCCTAATTTACCGGAGTAGAGGCGAAGTTGTGAAAGTCTTCGGGCGGGAAGGCTACGTGTCAGTTGAAAACAGGGGGGTCAGCCTTCACGACAGACACCACAATCTTATCGAAACGCATAGCTTTAGTTCCAAAGAGCACGAAGTTAAGAATCAATTCAATTACTTTCTTAAGAAAGTTGATAAGCGTGTAAGCTTGGGTGAGCAGGATATCTTACAAGACCAGTTGAAAAACATGCGAATTATAGACGCTATATATAAATCAGATAGTAATAATGAAATTGTGAGGTTTATATGAGTAAAGAGTTAGAAATAGAAAACACCTTCTTGCTAGCCAAAGTCCCTCTTAAAGTTATAAAAGAATGGAAGAAGGATTTCACTAAAGATATTTACTACCCTCAAGACAGCGACAATCCACAGATACGTCTGCGCCAAAGAGGGGATAGATACATGATTACAAAAAAATACCCACTTGTTAAAAATGATCTGAGCACAATGGTCGAAGAGACCATTAAACTTACCAAGGCTGAATACAGTTTCTTCGCAACAAACTTAGCAGGTAAGAGTGTAGCCAAAAACCGCTACAGTATGGATTTTGATGATTACGTAATAGAGATCGATGAGTACCTAGAGCTGCT
The DNA here is from genome assembly GCA_021804085.1 of bacterium. Classification (GTDB taxonomy): domain Bacteria; phylum Patescibacteriota; class Saccharimonadia; order Saccharimonadales; family UBA4665; genus JAJZWH01. The sequence continues at coordinate 11,247 of JAJZKM010000014.1, forward strand.
TTCGCCACTTATTGTCTTAGATATAGAGTGGCGTCGTAAAAGAGGTAGTTATGCCTCTATCATTAAAGAGTTCAACGCCGTAAAGGAGATAACAAACGTTAGCGCATTGGCAGCGGGCAAGATGGCTGGGAAGACCTATGACCAAATCAAAAACCAATTCTAAGATACTAGTTGTCGGTTCGTCTTCATTTTTATCAAAGGCCTTGAGCATACTGTTTGAGGACGCGATCTTCTTCGGAAGGAGTAACCCTCATAACTTGAGAAATTGGAACAAATCACTACCTTTAAACAGCTGGGATGGCATAGTTAAGACATCCGCAGCTATAGCTGACTCAATAGCCCCGGGAGATCACTACCATCTGATACTTCTGCAGGGAGTGTCAACAGATGACTGGGAAGAGTCAATTTATGTTAACCAAATCTCAGTAGCCGAAATTGCTGAATCATTTGCAAAATCTCTGCAGCGGAACCACACTTCGGGATCAATAACTATGATCGGATCTGCATCCTCAACATTAGGCGGTAAAGTTCAATACTCAAGCACTAAGGCTGCACTGGTTGGAGTACAAAATTCTTTGTTAAAGAATTTTTCGGGACACGTAAGAGTTAATCAAATTCTACCTGGAGTAATTGAAGGCGGGATGACTAAGGATTGGGATTTAGAAAAAGTCGGAACAATTAGCAAAAAAACATATGCTGGTAGATTTGCGAGCGCTGACGAAATTGTAGACGCGATCAAATTTGTTATTTTAAATGATTACATTTCAGGATCTGTTATCAATATGACCAGTGGGCAAGTTAAATAATGGTGTCGTAAGCTAGCTTTAACCTTACAAATTCAGAAAAATCTTTTGCTGCTTCTTTGACTTCACCTGATACTGGAATCGCACGATACTCTATGATTGAAGCGCGTCTTATTGTTTCTATGGTCCTAGCGACACTTGTATGATATTCCTCTAGCCGAGCCTTTATTAGAGCTTCGTTAGGATTCTGTTCGCCAGTCCTCGCTCCCCGTTCGAGTAATCGTTCCGTAACAAGTTCGTCACTTGCAATAAATTCAACCAAGCCAATAGTCTTTCTTCCTGTGTGCCTTGCAAGCATTTGGTAATCGTTTAACTGTTCATCAAACCTTGGATACCCATCAAGTAGGACTAAGGTTTCTTCGCTTTCTAAAACTGCCTCCTGGATTACCTGGGCAACTAACGAATGTGGTAGTGGCTGAGCATGTTTCAGCTTAACTGTATAGCTTGCAACTTCATCAGCGTAAAGTGACTGCGTGTTACCTTGTCCGATATCCCTTAGCCTGTCGCCTGCGGAGATATGAGTGACTGTGACCCCCTGAAACTCGCCGCGAGCAGCAGCTTCTATAAGCATGCGGCTGATTGTCGTCTTACCGGATGCAGGTTTTCCGGCGAGCAACATAATGTAGCCCGCAAATTCTCCATAATCCCCAACAAAAGCTAAATGACCTGTTGGCAGATCCCCAGTTTCACGCAACTCTGGTGGCAATGGACGAGGGAAAGCATCAAAACCGTCTTCTTCGCCAGCAAGTGGTAAAACCATCTTAATAAAATCATTTTGCAGAGCACCATCTTCTCCAAAATCTTCAACAGAGGTCATATATTATATTATATCACTTAATCTTTCTACGAGCAAATTGCGATACAAGGTCGTGGCTAATATTCTCTTGTTCTAAATGAGATGTGTACTTATCCTTGTTGTGAAGTGCGTCCACTAGGGGGATAAAAAGCTGACTTTCGAACAGAGCCGTTAAATTATCAAAGTGCGTATATTACACTGTTATAAAAAAGGTAGAAAGGTTTTAGCGCTTAGAGAGGCTGACCTAAGCCATGAAAACGCTCCAGACGACAAACTGCCTATTGTAACGCGGCTCTCTAAAGGTTTGCGCTCATTTGCGAGACGAGCTAAGTAAACACTGAATATACTTGGCAGAGCTATCATTATTACTGGCAGTGGGTTGCCGTCCATTATGGTTGAAATGGCAAGAATTATGAAAGCAAAGATTAATTCTCGCATATTTGCCTTAAATGCAAACCGCCAATTCACTAATTGATTTGTCTTAGGAGTAACTATGAAGGTGGAACCTCCTACCAATGATTTAAGTGACGACTGTAGGCTAATAAAGAACATTGAACCAAACAACAGTAAGGTATGCAATAAATACCAACAAAGATGCTTAAAGCGCATTTCCTTAAAATAATAGATCATATCGTTGAGCATAGGTGATATAAGAAATATGATCGTAGGTATTAACATCCATAGGGGGTATATAAGATGGTAATGAACTGCTGGCAAAAGGATTACATTTATAGCAACAAATAACGAGAAGAATGCGTGTAATGGCAAATTATAAGTAAAGAGGATAATATCGAACTTTTCGAACCACTTCATTTGTGCATTTAAAATGTTAGCAGTGTACGTCTTAATAAACTCCATATTACCCTGTGTCCATTTTGAATGGCGCTTTTTAAAGGCTAGGTAGCTAATGGGGTATTCTTCTTCACAAATTATGTCAGGAGCGAATGCCACAAAATATCCTTTATTTCTTGCTTCAATACTAAAGCATAAGTCCTCGGCGACCACGTGTGGGAAGCCACCAGTTGCTTGATAACATTCATTGCTTACCATCGCTCCATGACCCAGTAGGGATAAAAAGCCATTCGAGCTTTTAACCATCTGATAAGTAGGCCAATGGGAATCGACGCCGCGTGCAAACATCTTCATGAAAGGATTTCTGTTTCTAGTGGCTATATGGTTAGCCTGAACAATTCCGATAGCTTTATTGCCTGCGAAATAATCGAGTGAACGATTTATATAAGTTCTTGGGATAATTTCGTCACTATCTAGAATCACAAAATAATCAAACTTTGCTTTCTTCAAATAATGGTTTAAATTACCTGCCTTGAAGCCAACGCGCGAACGTCTTCGGATTACCTTTATATTGTGCTGGTCCCCAAATGCATTGACCATTGTTTTATATTCTTTTTGGTTGGAATCGTCCAATATAACTACCTCGATATTTTTGTATGTTTGGTTCATGCTTTTAAGCAGGCTATCACCACTAAAGTCATTGCAAGTACAATAGACCAGTAAGACTTTTGGACGTTTAGTCCTAAATGCTTTAGAGTTCCACCTTGCATTTAAGCTAGGCGTTTTATACGACTTTTTACAGAATAAGTAAAAATATAATGTATAGATTAGGTCTTTTGTGCCGTTAAGCCAGAAATAGGATATAAATATCATGCTAGCACCTACCAAAAAACCTGTATATCCGTCGGTATGCTCGGCTCGCAAAAACGTATAATAGAAGGTATCGAGTGATAGTAGCATTAGCGTAAGCCATACTGTTAATATCAGCTTATAAAGCCTAGAAGATTTATCCACAAACAGCTCCGTTAGTAAATTAGACTATATTTTAGCATGTTATGGCTTTTTAGTAAAGTATCTGTGTTAAGCAAGTTTCGCTGTTCCTAAATAATCACCAGCTACCATAATCTCTCGATAAAGTTTTACAACAGAAAAATAATATTTAGTTCGAAGCATGAAGGGCAACGGGAGCCAGACCAAGCACCAACAGAGGTAGACCAGGTTCCTAGAACTGGCTTTCTTTTATATTTGGACACCTCTTATCTATTATTCGGTCCAAGTCCGGTTTCTCTAAATCTTAGCTATATTATATGGTGATTGAAATTGAAGAATCCACTAAAAGCCACAATTACCTCTGTCGTTCGGTTCTGAAAGTAACCAGCTAGTCCTATAGGGAGCAAGCAAGATGAAAGCAGACCGGGTTCTATGACCAATAGACTTATACTTAAGCTTCACTAGTCAGCTACAATATTAGTAGCTCTTTTAATGCCACCTTGATTGTCGCTTGATCTATTTTATCTATTGATCCAATTTCTTCTAATAAGTCTTTTAGCAAAGTAGCTGATATACGATGAACGCGCGCTACGGATGCTTTAAGTAAACCAGCGGCTTGCCAATTTTGGAGGACTACATCAATAGATTCAGCTCCTGCAGAGGAAGAAATAGGAATAACAGCTACAACTTGTCGTGTTCCGTAGGGATGCCCCGCTACGATAACTGGTCGTACTTTAAATTGCTCGGACTCTAGAAATCTGAATTTTGCCAGACATACCGTATACGGCTTGACACCTATTTGGTCCATGTGAGTTTTTTACCCATACCAGTATGATAAATGTCTTCTTCTGGGTCGCTTAAGTAATCCACACCCACACTATATGATGCCGCTAATCGAATTTCTTCTATTTCATCCTCTTCTGACAGTCTAGTTAATTTCGCCAGCCCAACTTTTAAAATCTCTGGGTCGCTTAAGGTTGGGTAACGTCTTTTTGCCAAAGTTAAAGCATGCGCTACTTCTGGAGTGCGGGTCAATCTTATTGCCGATGATAACGGTTTACTCATATTACCCATTATATCACTAACTGTCTTATTACAACAGTATGTGTATCCGCCCATAATAATATTTCCAATAGCCTCTGCATCTTCCCTAAGGTTGATGCTAT